>JAUSHE010000024.1 GCA_030648435.1 Candidatus Daviesbacteria bacterium | reverse complement strand
TTCTTTTGCGGATCTGATAAAACTTGGTAAGCCTCCCCTAGCTCTTTAAATCTGACATCAGCCCCGGCAGTTTTATCTATATCAGGGTGATGTTTTCTGGCCAGTTTCCGGTAAGCAGATTTTATCTCCGCTTCAGGGGCGTTTTTAGAAACCCCTAAAATTTCGTAGTAGTCTCTTTTTGTGGCCATCCATTATTCTTTCTTCCCATTTTCCTCTACCACTTCCCCTTCTACCGCTTCTTCCTTCGGCTCGCCGGAGCTTTCAGCGGAGGCGGCTTCTCCTTTGGGTTGTTCACCTGTACCCTTATCTTTATACATCGCCTCGCCTATTTTCTGCAACGCATCTGACAGAGCTTCCATTTTGGGTTTTAGATCTTCCGGTGAAGCTGTCTGGATAACACCTTTTAAGTCATTTAATTTTTGCTCCACATCAGTTCTAATTTCCGCAGATACTTTATCCCCGGCATCTTTTAAACTTTTTTCTGCCGTATAAACCAGCGTATCTGCCTGATTTTTAATCTCAATTCCTTCTTTCTTTTTCTTATCTTCCTCGGCATGGGCCTCTGCCTCTTTGGTCATCCTCTCCACTTCATCTTTAGACAGCCCTGTGGAACCTGTGATAGTAATATTTTGCTTTTTGCCGGTGGCTTTATCGTGCGCTGTGACATTTAAAATACCGTTGGCGTCAATATCAAAAGTAACTTCAATTTGCGGCACGCCTCTGGGAGCCGGCGGAATCCCATCCAGCGTAAATCTACCCAAAGATTTATTATCGGAGGCCATTTCCCGCTCACCCTGAAGAACATTAATTTCCACTGCCGGCTGATTATCCGCCGCTGTTGAGAAAGTTTCTGATTTTGAAGACGGAATGGTGGTATTCCTGACAATCAAAGGTGTTCTCACTCCACCTAATGTTTCAATCCCTAAAGTTAAAGGAGTCACATCCAAAAGCAAAACATCTTTGACTTCCCCGCCCAAAACACCGCCTTGTATGGCAGCTCCCACAGCCACCACCTCATCCGGGTTAATACCTTTATGAGGCTCTTTGCCAAAGAAATCCCGGACAACCTTTTGACAGAGGGGCATCCTGGTCATGCCTCCGACTAATACCACTTCATCTATTTTTGATGATTCCAGTTTGGCATCTTTTAAGGCATCCTTGACTGCATCAAAAGTTTTATCAATTAACGGTTTGACCATTGCTTCCAGCTTGGCCCGGGATAATTTCATTTCTAAATGTTTAGGGCCGGACGCATCTGCTGTCACAAATGGGATGGATATTGAAGCTTCCTGAGTAGACGAGAGCTCGATCTTAGCTTTTTCAGCCCCGTCACGCAGTCTCTGCAAAGCTTGCTTGTCGGATTTTAGATCAATTCCCTGTTCTTTTTTAAACTCCTCAGCAAGCCAATCCAAAATTACCTGATCAAAATCATCTCCGCCTAAGTGAGTATCGCCATTAGTTGATTTAACCTCAATCACGCCGTCACCCAACTCCAAAATAGAAATATCAAAAGTGCCTCCACCTAAATCATAAACAGCAATAGTATGAGCATGGGATTTATCCAAGCCGTAAGCCAAGGCTGCTGCAGTCGGCTCATTAATAATTCTTTTAACATCCAGGCCGGCGATTTCTCCTGCCTGCTTGGTGGCTTGACGCTGGGCATCATCAAAATAAGCAGGCACAGTAATCACAGCTTCAGTTACTTTTTCACCCAAATAACTTTCTGCATCTGCTTTAATTTTCTGTAAAATTTGGGCAGAAATCTCCTGCGGAGTATAGTCATGACCATCTACTTCCACCACAGCCATACCTTCACGGCCTTCTTTAATGGTGTAGGGAAGCCACTTCAAATCACGTTGAATTTCCGGATCTTTAAATTTGCGACCCATTAACCGCTTTATTGAAAAAATAGTTTCTTTAGGGTTAACTATTGCCTGGCGCTTGGCCACCCTCCCCACAACATTTTTAAGCGGATTAACCACCGAGGGGATAATATTTTCGCCTTCTGCCGAATGGATAACTTTGGGCTTACCGCCCTCCATTACTGCAACACAGCTATTAGTTGTCCCTAAATCTATCCCAATTATTTTACCCATATTATATAGATCCTTCGACTCGCTCCGCTTGCTCAGGATGGTCTTCGGACTGTCGTCCTACGACCACTTGAGCCGGTCTTAATATTTTACCATTTAATGTATACCCGCGCCTGACCACTTCTAATATTTTATTATCCTCACCCTCTCTGGTGTCAACTGCTTCATGCAAGGCAGGATTAAATTCTCCATCTACTGCAATCTCCTCCAACCCCTCACTTTTTAAAACATCTTTAAATTGCTTAATGCTCATTTCTACTCCTTTGTACCAGGCAGATTGTTTCTCAGTCTCACTGGCTCCTAAAACTGCTTTTTCCAAATGATCTAATACCGGCAGAATTTTTATCAATAATTCCCCTGTACCCCATTTAGTAAGCTCCGACCTTCCTTCAGCTATTCTTTTTTCCAAATTCTGATAATCAGCCACTGCTCTTTTTAGCTGGTTATCCAGCCCAATTATTTTTTGTTCTAAATCTTGTAATTTTGTATCTTGTTTTTTGCTCATATTCTTATTGCTTCATTTAACATATCTCTGACATATTTTACATAAGGCAGGACCAGCGAAAAATTCATTCTGGCCGGCCCAATCACACCGACTATTCCATCCTTATTTTCTCCTACCATATATTTTGTAAAAACAAATCCGGTCGGACGCAAATATTCAAACTCCATATCCTCCCCAAATAAAATATGTACAGGGTCGGTTCCCACTGCCCTACCGATTATTTCACTAAGCCTCGGATTCCCGTCAAAAAGCGACAATACAAACCTGGCTACATCAATATCATAAAACTCCGGCCAATCCAAAATATTGGCTGCCCCGGCATAATAAACTATCCCTTCATCATCAATTGCCAAACCCAGTATATCCAATCTATCAGCCAATGCAGACACAGCTTCCTTGATCAGTCTTTCCTGTTTATGGCGGTGTACCATCATTTTTTCTTTGATAGAAACCTCAGCCGCAACAGGTAAAGTTTTTTCTTTCATCAACTCAGATATATAAAACTTCATTCCCATTGATGTTGGAGCCCTGCCGGCGGATGTATGAGGCTGTCTTAGATACCCCATATCCGTTAATCGCCCCATTTCAATCCTGATGGTGGCAGGGGAAACTCCTAAATCATGTTTCTTCTCAATAATCCCGCTGCCAACTGGTTCGGCAAACTCGATATATTCTTCTACTATCGCTTTTAAAAGTGCTTGCTGGCGTTCAGTTAATTCAGCCATAAACTGGCACTAGAATATCATGACTGCTAACTGTTGTCAAGATACTTTTAGAGTAGTACCATTACGGCATGAATATACTGCTGACTGGCAAAAATGCAAAGGACATAGAAAAACTACTGCAAGACTTTGAAATAGTCACTTCAAATCCGGATATAATAATTAGTTACGGTGGCGACGGCACTTTGCTTTATTCGGAAAGAGTTTACCCTGGGGTGCCAAAATTGCCTATGAGAGATAGTTCAGTTTGTAAAAAATGCCCCAGACACGGCGAAAAATTTTTAATTAAAAAATTATTCGAAGGCAAATTAAAAATAAAAGAATATCGAAAACTGGAAACCACAATTTTGTATCAAACATTTACAGCTTTAAATGATTTTGTCATCAGAAATACGAAACCTATTCATACTATCCGGTTTCAGGTAACCGGCACAAATAAACTACTGATTGGAGACGGAGTGGTTATATCTACTCCTTTCGGCTCTTCCGGTTATTTTAAAAGTATTACCGGAAAGACTTTTAAGAACGGCCTGGGACTCGCTTTCAATAATATCACCGAGCAACTCCCCCCAGTCTTTTTTAAAGAAAATGACATAATTACCTTTAAACTAATAAGAGGCACTGCAACTCTATCTTTTGACAATAATCCTGATATCTTTAATGTTGATGAAAATTCAGAAATTACTTTTAAAGTATCCTATCAAACCGCCAAAATTTATGAGCTGGATTCCCTCCGCTGCCCCAACTGCCATATCACCAGAGGCTAAATTACAGCCAATTCTAGGAAGTTGAGTTCTTTTTTGGCAGTATCAAAGGAAACTTTTGGGGGATAGTCCGGACAGGACACCCGTTGTTTTAAAAAGCCATCTTGACTTCGGTAAACGTTTGGGTTAATCTGAAGATATGACAGACGAGATTACTAAAATTGCAATCTTTAGGCAGAAAGAAATAAGGAGAATAATTTACAAAAACGAGTGGTGGTTTTCGGTTGTTGATGTGTGTGAAGTCTTAACGGATAGTGTTGATGCCGGAGCATATTGGAGAAAGCTGAAACAAAGATTAGGCGAGGAAGGAAGCGAAGTCGTGACATTTTGTCACGGGTTGAAATTATTAGCCCCTGACGGCAAAATGCGGAAAACAGATTGCGCTAACACTGAAGGAATCTTCCGTATTATCCAATCCATCCCATCTCCAAAAGCAGAACCATTTAAGCGATGGCTGGCAAAAATAGGGTATGAACGTGTACAGGAAATTGAGAATCCTGAACTTGCCGCTAAAAGAACAAGAATGCTTTATAAAATCAAAGGCTATTCTGATGACTGGATAGAGAAACGAATACGAGGAATTGCCATCCGCGAAGAATTGACAGACGAATGGCAAAAAAGAGGAGTAAAACAGCAAAAGGAATACGAGATTTTGACTGCTGAAATTTCCAAAGCCGCTTTTGGAGTAACCCCAAGCGAATATAAGAAACTGAAAGGTCTAAAAAGAGAAAATTTGCGCGATCATATGGATGATTTTGAGCTAATTTTTACGATGCTGGGCGAGAGAGTAACAACTGAAATTTCCCGACAAGAAAAACCGAACACATTTCCAAAGAATAAAACAGTAGCCAAAAGAGGTGGAAATGTTGCAGGTAAGGCCAGAACAGAAACAGAAAAAGAAATTGGCCGAAGTGTAGTTTCCAAAGAAAATTATCTGCAAACACCGGAAGGCAGAAAACGGCTGAAGACGAAAAAATGATACAAGGTTTTAGATTACCGCTGATTCCAGGAAGTTGAGTTCTTTTTTGGAGGTATCAAAGGAAACTTTAATGCCTATTGGCATGGGGATATTGACTGCTGCAGCCTGCCACACCCGATGTGTACATTACAGGAGTCAGCTCTGAAACAGACCAAAAAATCTTTGAGTTGAGTTAGACTCCCTCCGCTGTCCCAACTGCAGGGTTATTAGAGGTTAAATAGGCTTCATAAGTTTTAAGCGCAGCAGCCAAATGAGGTGTTGTTAGTTGCCTCTTAACTAACCTCTTAACTTCGTCCAATTTCATAAAATTACCCTCGTCACTTTCTTGAGGATTTAAATTAAGAACAGTATTTGATCGGCAAAGATAGATCGTGATCAATTCATTTTCTATCTTATCCTTCACTCTGGCATTACCAATTTTTACCAAAGGCAAGTCTAAACCTAGAAATGTTTTAAGATTTTTTCTGGCAGTTTTATCTTCGGTATCTTGAGTAAGAATATGTGCTCCAACGGATGAAGATAGAACTCCTGGATATAATTTCTTACTTTGTGATCTTTTACGAACAAGAATCCTTCCCAAACTATCAACTACTAAAATATGAATTGCTTTATGCAGTAAGCCATTCTTATGGACAACTTCTGAATCAAGCTCTTTTATAGCTTTACCTTCCTCATTAACTACATCAATCAACTTTGCATCTTTCATATCAGTTTTATGATTTATCCCACCTCGGAGGTGGGAATGAAGCTACACCTAGGGTTTTAACTCCTCATAAACCTCAGATAAACTACTTAAAACTTTATCTGCCATGCGAAAATCTTCTCCTTTTGTTGCGCTACTGGGAATTGCAAAAACTGACATCCCAGCACTTTTTCCTGCCTCAACTCCTCTGGGAGCATCTTCTAAAACCAGACATCCGCTTGGATTTACTCCCAGCTTTTTAGCAGCTAAGAGGTAAATATCTGGAGCTGGTTTACCCTTTTCTACTTGTTGCGCTGAAACATACTCATCAATTAAGGCAGAAATTTTAAGTCCGTCAATTATTGTTTTGATTACCTCCAGTGAAGAGCTTGAAGCAATAGCAGTTTTATAGTCATCATCATCAAGCTTTTTTAATAGATCAAGTAATCCTGGTTGAGGAAAAACTTGATTTTTGAAAATTTGCCTTAATATAACTTGTTTTTGTTGAACAAGTTCTTGCGAGCTTATGGGAAGATTGAATCTTACCACCATATCACGAGCCTCATCTTCATCAGAAAGACCAATGTATCTTTGATTATTTTCTTCCTCAGTTAAATGTTTGCCATACTTTTCAATAACTTTATTAAAAGCCTGATAGTGAAGTGGTTCACTATCAATCATCAAGCCATCCATATCAAAAAGTACTGCCTTAATTTTTTTCATAGTTAAACTACAGCTCCCTCTAGAGAGTTTAATTCCTTGGAAGATGTATCAAAGGAAACTTTAATGCCTACGGGCATGGGGATATTGACTGTATAATGGCCAAAATCAAGATTTGACATAATCGGAAATTTGTAATCCTCCATAATTTCCAGAATCATTTCTTTAACGCCCGGCACCTGTATCTCTTCTTCCCTCATAGGTTTTACATACTTAATTTTTCCAATCAGCATCCCGTTTATTCTTTCAAAAATTCCCATGTATTTTAATTTATAAAGGCTTTCAGAAATTTTATATAAACTTTCCCCCACCTCTTCCCAAAAAAGTATTGCCCCGTCAAAATCTTCTATTCTTGGAAAATATCCCGTACCTGAAAGAAGTTTTTGATGTTGTAATATACCGCCAATCAACTGTCCAGTCGTTTTTCCTTTTTTCCATTCCTCCCAATCACTTACAGGCTTGATAATCCCAGGAGCTTCTGTACGAGTTAAAAATTTCAAGAAAAACTCTTTATCCAAATTGAGCCAATCTTCCTGGTTTTCTTTTGAATTCCTACCGAAACCAAAAGTTACATCATCCATATGGAATCCTACCATTCCGGTTTTTGCAAAGATCGCCAGATGGTAAATAGTCATATCAGACATACCCATGAAAGGCTTGGGGTTATTAGTTATTAGTTCATAGTCCAAATGTTCTATAACAGAAATCGCAGAATAACCTCCGCTATGAGCCATGATCGCCTTGACATTTTTATCAGCAAACATTGAATTGATGTCGTCTGCAACTTCTTTTGGAGTACCTGCCATCCACCATCTTACTTTTCCAATAGTCTTACCTTCTTTAATCTTAAATCCTAAATCATAAATCACTTTCTTCCCCTGCTCATAATTTTCCCTAAAAGAAGGCAAAACAGGCAGTGATGAGGCCACAATACCAATTGTATCTCCAATATTTAATTTAGGTGGCTTAATAATTTTCATCTAAGATTTCAAAATACTCAAAAATGCTTCCTGGGGGATTTCGACCCTGCCTACCATTTTCATTTTCTTCTTACCTTTTTTCTGCTTTTCCAGCAGTTTATCTTTCCGGGTCCTGTCTCCGCCGTAAAGTTTGGCTGTCACATCTTTTCTGTAAGCAGATACTGTTTCCCTGGCAATAATAGTGCCCCCAATTGCCGCCTGAATGGCAATTACAAAATTTTGCCGTGGTAAAACCTCTTTTAATTTTTCTACCATGCTTCTGCCAAAACTTTCTGCCTTCGGCTTGTAAATAATAGTTGACAGCGCATCCACTTTTTCTCCGGCTACTAAAATATCTACCCTGACTGCTTCTGTTTCCCGAAAATCTAATAGCTCCCAATCAAGGGAAGCAAAACCTGATGAAACGGATTTTAATTTATCATAAAAATTAGTTACCATTTCAGATAAGGGCATTTCATAACTCATCTCAACTTGGGCCCCAAAATGCTGCATATCCAAAAACTTACCCCTTTTATCCTGGACTAATTCCATAACCGGACCAATATAAGTTTGGGGCACAAAAATCCGCAAACTCACCCATGGTTCCTTGATAGAGTGAAAAGTGCCGAGTGATGAGGGACTGGAAAGCGGTTTATTATCTACCAAATATTCAACTGACGGAGCAGTTGCTAAAAGATCAACATTGAATTCCCCTGATAACCGCTCCTGCACTACTTCCGCATGCAGTAAACCTAAAAATCCGCACCTAAAACCCGCTCCCAAAGCCTCTGACTGCTCGGGAACATAAGAAAAGGCCGGATCGGTTAATCTAAATTTGGCAAGAGCTTCTTTTAGCTCAAAATACTCATCAGCATCTATCGGGAAAAGCCCCACAAACACCATTGGTTTCACTTCCTTGTATCCAGGTAGCTGGGTAGTAGAAAAATCAGTGGTAATGGTATCACCCACACGCACTAAATCAGGTTCTTTTATCCCTGTTGCAATGTAACCTATTTCTCCGCTTTTTAGACCCTTATTCAGAGTCAATTGCGGGGCAAAATAGCCCGTCTCCAAAACATGCCCCTGGGCTTTTGTACCCAAAAAGATAAGTTGGCTCTGATCAGGCGGGGTTTGCCCTTCAACAATCCGCACTTGGGCAACCACTCCCTTAAAAGAATCAAAAAAAGAATCAAAGATCAAAGCTTTTAACGGCTTCTCTATTTCCTGTTTAGGTGGCGGCACTTTCTTAATAATTTCTTCCAACAGCTTATCTACTCCCTGGCCGGTTTTACCTGATACAAGCAATATTTCATCTCCTGTAAACCCAAAAGTATCCACCAGTTGTTTTTTTGTTGATTCGATATCAGCATTCGGCAGATCAATTTTGTTAATAACCGGAATCAAAGTTAAATTCTGCTCCATGGCAGCCAAGCCATGGGCCAAAGTTTGGGCCTGAATCCCCTGGGTGGCATCTACCAAAAGAATTGCGCCCTCAACTGCAGCAAGCGCCCGGGACACTTCATAAGAAAAATCCACATGGCCGGGAGTATCAATTAAATTAAGAATGTACAATGTAGAATGTAAAATGTAATTCAATCTGACAGGGGCGAGTTTAATCGTAATACCCCGCTCCCGCTCCAGCGCCAGAGAATCCAAAAGCTGAGGCTGCATTTTTTCTTTTGCTATAGTTCCGGTAATCTCTAACAGCCTGTCAGCTAAGGTAGATTTCCCGTGATCTATATGCGCGATTATTGAAAAGTTACGAATATTCATAAACTAAACAGTCTCGGGTAAAATTTCTTTGGACCTTAATTTACTTTGAAATTTGCCCAGTCTTTTAATCAGTTCAACATATGTATCCAGTTCTCTCACTTTCATAAATCTGACTAACACCACATAGATTGATAGAGCAAAAAAGGAAGAAATTCCGGTTAAAGCCAAAAGATTGATCGTTCTGGTGGTATCAAAAATCACCGCATCCAAAAGCTTGATAGGAATATACAAACAAACACCCATCACAATAGTTGCCATAAGCATTTTCAGAAGAGGTGTTAATGCCATTTTTAAATCAAATTTTCCTACCTTAAAATGAAGCGTCCAAAAAAGTAAGATCGCTGAAAGTACTGCAGAAATAGAATTGGCAAATCCAATACTCCAAACATCAAACTTCAACACAACAATGGCATATAAACTCAAGATGATATTTACTGCCACTACAACAAGAGAAACAATAACCGGTGTTTTAGTGTCTTTCAGCGCATAAAACCCCCTGACTAAGAGCAGCGAGATGGCCTGAGCAGATAAGCCAATTGCCAGAAAAGCCAGTGTTGCGCCTGTTAAAACTGTGGCTGTCCAATTAAACTGAGACGCACCAAAAACTAATCTAACAACCGGAATTCTGATCACAATCAATATCGCTGTTGCCGGTAGGGTCAGAAAAAGAATTTGCTGCAGAGTTGTAAGCATTGTTATTTTAAACTCTTCTATTTTCCCGCGGGCCCTCTCGGAAGATAAAACCGGCAGCGCAGCCTGAGCCAGCGTTGCCCCGAAAAGTCCAATCGGCACAACCTGCAGATGCTGAGCAAAAGTAAGATATGTCACAGATCCAATTGACGCCAGAGAGGCCAAAGCCAGCCCTACTGTTTCATTAATTTGTTCAGCCGACAATCCGATTGTCCGGACACTCATCAGTCTCATTATTTCTTTTACTCCCGGATTAAAAAACTTTAGCGGAAATTTAAACCTAAATCCCATTGACCAAACAAACGGCAATTGTATAGCGGCATGCAGGAATGCCCCGATCACCACGCCATAAGCAGCACCTGTCACACCAAATTGTTTAGACAGAAAAATAATACCTAAAATAATTCCCAGGTTATAAAACACCGGTGCCAGTGAGGGAATAATAAACCTTTGAAAAGATTGCGAAATGCCGATAAAAAAAGATCCAAAAACCAAAATAATCTGGCCAAATAAAATGACTCTTGTGAGTTCCACTACCTGCTGTTGTCTTGCCACTGTAAACCCGGGCGCAATAAAATTTGCAATTATCGGCTCTGCAAAAATAAAAATTACTATTGTAATTGCAATAAATATAGTCAAAGAAACATTCAAAACTGCCCTGGCCATGGCAAAAGCATCATCTTTGCCTTTATTTTCCAGATGCTCTGTAAAAACCGGAATAAAAGCAACCGACAGCGCACCTAAAATTATTATCTGGAATATTAAATCCGGCAGCCTAAATGCCGACCAAAAAATATCTATTTTTTCCGGTAAAAAAACATGCGCCAATAGCCGGTCCCGGACCAATCCCAACACTTTAGACAACATCATTGTAGCCATAATTATTGATGCCGCCGATAAAATTGATGTTTGTCGGGAATAAAGAAGTGAGAATAAATTCTTAACCATTTTGTTTTAGACTAATTTATGATACCATACCCCACATGCCTATTATACGTTCAGCAATTAAAAAAGTTAGAAAAGATAAGGTAAGAACAGCCCGCAACAAAAAGCGGGAAATTAACTACAAGTCACTTATCAAAAAAGTAAGAACCAGCAAATCTGCCAAAGACTTACAAGCTGTTTTTTCTGCCTTAGACAAGGCTGCCAAAGTACACTTAATCCACCCCAACAAAGCTGCCAGATTAAAATCCAGATTATCCAAAGGGGTCACAGAAAAGAAAGCTCCCGTCAAAAAATCTCCTAAAAAATAATATTTATATATTTAGTATAATGAATCCATGCCCAAAAAGAAGAATCCTCTTGCGATTAATTTAAATTTACTTAAACCCCAAAGCAATCCTGAAAAACTTTTGGTTAGACTTATCCGTTGGTTACTATCTTCCGGTCGCTTCATTTTTGTTTTTGTAGAAGCTTTGGTTTTAATCGCATTTGCTACCAGATTTAAACTGGATGCGGATTTAGCCTCCAAAAAAGAAGCTATTGAGGAACAGATCCCTTATATTGAAAGTCTTAAGCCATATGAGATACTCATAAGGAATACCCAACTTAAATTAAGCACCATTGAAAATATTACAAAAGATTCATCTGACTGGCCGGAAATTTTTAAAAAAATCGCTGATCAAACCCCCTCTAATGTTAAAATAACGAACATTAAAATAGTTAAAGATATAGGAGATAATAAAATAGATATAACCGGAGAAAGCCAAAGTAATACTGATTTAAATGGTTTTATTACCGGTTTAAAGAAAGAGCCTACTATGCATAACGTTTCCATTGCCGATATAGGTTTTGATCAGGAAATTATTAAATTTACCATTAGCGTATTAATGAAAAAAATATGAAAAGCCAAACTTCTTTATATTCCAGATATTTTACCTATATTAAACCCTTCACACAGTCACCGGTTATCAAATACTATGGTTCAACTATATTTGCCCTTCTAACGATGTCTATTCTAACAATCTTCGCCATCAAGCCGACAACTGAAACAATCTTTGTTTTACAAAAACAACTCGTAAGTCAGAATGAAGTTCTGCAAAAAATCACCCAAAAAGCAAATGATCTTTCTTTGGGTAAGAAAAATTACGATAATCTCAATCAGGATATTAAGAGGCAAATCACTGATGCAGTACCTGATAATCTAAATTTAAAATCTATTATTGCAATCCTCGAACAAAGCGCCAAGATGCATGAAGCGTCTGTTTCAGCTTTACAGATCCAACCGCTTGTTATTGATACAAAAACTACAAATCAGCAAGGAATTCTTTCTGAAGTTTCATTTGTTTTTAATACAGAAGGCAATTATCAAAATTTAGTTTCTCTCTTGCAGGATATCAGAAGAAGTAGTAGGTTAATCTCGATTGATAATTTATCAATGTCTGAAACAAGCGAGAGAACAACATTAATTATGTCTGTATCCGGAAAGGCATATTACCTTAAATGACTAAAAAAGAATGGCTTATTGCCGCAATCTTAACTTTGACAACAATTGTTGCTTGGATGATATTCGATGTTTTGCATGCCGGAGCGAAAGTTGAAGTTTCGCAAAAAGTTCAGGAGATAATTGAACCGATAAATCCGAATTTTAATACCCAGATATTTCAGTCTCAACCATGAAAAATATCCTCAATAAATTTAAAATACCTACCGTACTTGGATTGGGTTTAATCTTTTTTGGGCTTGCCAGCGGGGTTTTTTTGGTTTTGCGGGAACAAGTATTTCTTTCAAAAGCGGCTCCTGATTTAATCCCTCAAAATATCACAATTTCAAATATTACCGATTCTTCAGCTGTAGTTTCATGGGAGACAAATTCCACAGTTTTTTCCTTTGTTTCATTTTCCCCAAACAGTTTGCAGCAACAAACAATTTTAGACGACCGCGATACAACCCCAAAACCTCACTTAATTCATTATGTCACAATTAAAAAACTTCTCCCGAAAACCAAATATCAATTTAGTATTATTTCGGGTAAGAACACTTCTGAAACACTACAATTTGAAACATCAGCACCGCTGACAAATCAAAATGAATTTACCCCTGTTATTGGGTCTGTATCAACTGGCAATTCACCCTTGGACGAAGGCATTATTTATCTATCTTTTACAGGAGCAACAATACAATCCGCTTTAATAAAAAAAGGTGGAAACTTTCTGATTCCTGTGTCACAAATTGCCAAAGATGATCTTTCAGGTGCATTTTCTCTAACAGATAACATGCCTGCCAAGCTAACCGTCCGCTCCAGTAAAGGAGAGTCAGGTATTCAGTTTTACCTAAAAGCTAACATGCCGCCACTTCCTCCTATAAAATTAGGTCAGAATACAGATCTGACTGCTCCGGAAGAAACTCCCCAATACGATTTAAACGGTGACGGGAAAATCAATGCTGCTGATAATGCCGTCATCCTGCAAAATTTCGGGAAAAAACCTAAAGATCCTAACATAGATCTAAATAGCGACGGAAAAGTGGACCAGAAAGATTTGGATCTGATGTCCCAAAAACTCAAAACCCTAGGCTCCCAATAAACTTATTAACCAGTAAAAATTCTGCATGATCCTTTTCCAGAAAACCTGATTTGATTTTAAAATCAATTTCCAGCATATTTTTATAAAGGTCGGTTATTTTTTCTTTAGAAAAATTTGCTCTTTGTCTGTCTAATTTCTTTTTTACAAAATCAGGAGCTTTTTTAGGCGTTACCGCCAAAGACCTCAGTAGATAAAAAATCATTGTTAATAAGTAGTAAATATCAAAACCTGCATTTTTTAATTTATAAAACTCCAAATACGCTTTTGTATCTTTAGCTGCCAATAAATCTAAAAACGGAAAGACCGAAACTTCTTTGCTCTCAGGAAAAAATAACTCTTCAAAACCATGCCAGTCCTTTGGGTCGACTTTATGATCAAACCACAATATTAGTTCATAGTTCACAGTTCGTAGTTCATAGTCAAAAAAGTCTTCAGGAGGGTTTTCCAGAATAATTAACTGTTCATCCGAAAAAAGCGATTGCGCACTTAAGGTTTCTTTAATGATTTTCAAATCAGTCCCTTCTTCAAGAACCACTATATTATTAGGATTCCATCCAAAGGATGGTCCGCCTTTGGCGGAAAATTTCTGTTTTAATTCTAGAAGCTTAATTCTAGAAGCAGCTTTAGCGGGTCCGTGCAGAAGCAGTGGCTTCATATTCGGTTATTTCTCCTGTCAGCACCTTTCTAACATATTCCTGCACAATAGAAAAGTCATCATCCTGTGAAACCAAAACATAAGCCCCTCCATAATCCGAAGACGGAGGATGTATTAACAGGGAATCATCCAGGACAAAATTCTTAAGTTTATCCAACTGTTTGGATAATTTATAAAATTCTATCATTTCCTTGATAGATATATCGGTATCTATGCTTTTACCTAAAATATTAATCAGTTCCGTAACTTTTTGCGGGTTGGCCAAGGTTTGGAGTGACAACAATTTGTTTCTTACTCCTTCAATTACTTTTTGCTGTCTTTTTGATCTGGCAAAATCCGACCCTTCACCGTTTGTACCATGCCTGGATCTCACAAATGCCAAAGCCACAGCTCCGCTCATTTGCATTTTACCTTTTTCAAATCCGATATGTTCATATCTGCAGGAAAAATACTTTATCCCTTTATTCTCCTCCGCCGAATCAGTTGCAATCTGCCCCTCGGCTGTAATTAAAACTTTTTTCCTGCCCGGGTCTATATTCAACTTTTTTGCATCTTCTTCGTTAAAATCCATCTCTTTTTCCGTATTTCCGCAAAGGTCATTTTCTTTGCCCTGTATTGGATAAAGATAATCATCAAAAGGCTTTTCTACTTCTATTTCTATTCCGTTTATGGCATCAATGACAGCAACAAAACCTCTAAAATCCACCCGCAAACCATAATGAATAGGTAGTCCTAAAATATTCCCAATTACTGTTTTCGCAAGCCCTAAACCATTCCCCTGTAAAAGACCTATTTCATATGCGGCATTTGCTTTGTTCTTTAAAGACGGCAGCCATAAATCGCGCGGTACGGAAAAAAGTACCATATCTTTTGTTGTTAAATCATACGAAGCAATCATAATCGTATCTGTCAGATTGGTACCATCATGAGTGCCCCCGGCTATTCCTAAAAGTAAAATATTTACCCTGTTATCGCTGGAGCGAAGCGAGATTCCGGAAATTATTGAATTTACATAAGAACTTGCCCCCGAGCGGGTAATAATAAATAAAGCAAGTAAAATTAAAACACCTGCGCTTACTAGAAACGGCAAAAGTTTCTTGAAAGTATTTTTTCCGCTTCTCCGCAATCTTAAAGGGCGCAATTTTTGCATATTTTAACAAACTCCTCCGCATCTAAGGAAGCATTGCCGACCAGCACACCGCTAATATTCGGCTTACTAATAAATCCTTTTACATTTTGCGAATTAACACTGCCCCCGTATAATACTTCTAAGCCGTCACCATATTTTTCTTTAAGTTTTTTTGCTATTTCATCAGCATTCTCAGGTGTATCTGGATTTCCTGTTCCTATCGCGAAAACAGGCTCGAAAACTACCAGTTTACATCCTTCCGGTACCGGGGTATTCTCATCCTGAACACAGACCAGCGGGGTAATATTATTGTCCAGCGCCTGTACTACTTTCTTTGCAATCATTTCGTCTGTTTCTCCAAAATTCTGTCTTCGCTCACTATGGCCTACAATTACAAAATCAATGAATTGGCTTAAAGTTTGCACCGGCTCTTCTCCGGTATAGGCACCTGTCCCAAACGGTGATAAATCCTGTGCCCCCACAAGAAGCGGGAAATTACCTACTATAATTGCTTTTTTTACTTCTGATAAAGCATCAAAAGTCGGACAAACTATTACTCTTAATTTTTCTGACTTAGGAATTTGCGGACCAATCTGAGATATCCAATCCAGCGCTTCAGCTATAGTTTTATTAGATTTCCAATTGGCAATAATCCACATACTTTCATAAGTTTATCATGTTAAGCAGGTCTTCTTTAGAAGTAACGCCAATTTTCCTACCGGCCTCTTTTCCGTCTTTTAAAACAATATAGGTAGGTATACTCATCACCCCATATTTTGATGCCTTGTCTTGGTTTTCATCAACATTGATCTCTTCTACCTCAACCTTGCCGTCTAACTCCTTTTTTAATTCTTCAATAATAGGGGTCATGGTCTTGCATGGGAAACACCACGGCGCCCAAAAATCTAAGAGTTTAACCATAAGGATTATGATATTAACAATACTTTTACAAGTTGTCCAGAGTTAAAGGTGTATTTTTTCCCGGTAACTTAAAATTTTCTCTGGAAACAACTTTCTTACTGGTTTTTTGTTCCAATTCTAACCTGGCATTCTTAGCAATCCGTCCGCCTTTTTTGGCCGGAATCTTGTTTTCTTCTAATCCCTTTGTTTGCTCTACCTCTGCAATTTGCCGGGTGGAAAGTTCTGCCAAGGCAGTAAAGACAAGTTCCGCGTCGCTCATATGATCCCGCAAATTTTCGGTTTTTAATCCTTTTAGGTTTTTATGCTTCTTTACTGATAAACCGCTCCATTCTTCATGAATAATATTTGTCAGAATTGCATATTCGTCTTGTTTTTTTACATCATGGCTTTTCCAATAGTCGGTAAGTTTGTTGCGGATTTCCTGCCCCATCATTCTTTGCTGAATCCACTTTCCACTTCTGCCCATTCTTTCCCAATTTTTCCGTCCTCTGTTAATAGATTTTTCAGGATCAGCTATTTCCTGCAATCTCTCGTATCCTACTCTGGCCAACCAGAGCTTAAGGGGTTCGGCTTTAGGGCTTGGCACGGACTGAATTATGCGGAATAATGTTTCAATATCTGCAACATCTGTGAGATATTTTTTTCCATCGGCAGCTTCTAATTTCAGCTGGTGACATTTTGTCACCGACTCACTACCTTCCTTGCGTAGTCTTTCAGCAAGCTTATTCCAATATTTTCTGGCTTTTTGATAATCTGACTGATCAATTAATATTTGAATAATATTCACTACCGAAAAATACCATTTTTCTTGTTTCTTATTCCAGTGACGGCGGATCTCTTTGTCTTCAAAAATAGCCAATTTTGTAGCCATTAATTTACATTATTCCTAATTTAACCCGAAGTCAAGACCGGAGATTCTAAAAACCCCGGGCGTCCTATTGAATCATCCCCCAGGTGAGAAAGGGCTTATCCAATGATGCTTATAAAATATGTTAATATCAATTCATGGATGATAGGACAAAAGAATTAATGGATTGAATGATAAACAGCTTATTGCTGAAGCCGAACAAAGGGTTGTCGAGATAATTCCTCTACTAGTGCACATTGATCCAAGTAAGAATGAACCAGTTGTAGAAGGTAAATTTCAGGCTTTATTCAGCACACTAGTAAAAAGAGATCTCACAGGAAAAGATGATTCCGAAATAAAGAGAACATTCGTAAGGGTGTGTCTAACAACGAAGTTATTAGCAGCACTCAGAGAAGTTTATGGTGTAAATGGTCATTCTATGAGCAGTAGATTGCATGAGTCTGAAGATAACTTCCGATCAGCATATAATATTATTCAACAGGATGGAGATGTATTCGGCCCTAATACTAAAGCTGTATACAATGTATTGGTGCAAACCGCAGTCCGTACAATCGGTTGGACTGATCCCCATTATCATCTACCTAAGTTTATTATCTAATTTCCCCTATAAATAACTTGTGCTAATATATCCCACATGCCCCCTCTTTTAGATGATCTAAATCCCACACAGCAAAAAGCTGTTCAGGTAACTGAAGGTCCGACCTTAATTTTAGCTGGGGCCGGTTCCGGAAAAACCCGGGTTTTGACTTATAAAGTAGCTTACCTGATTAAAGAAAAAAGTATTCTGCCGGAAAATATCCTTTGTCTGACCTTTACAAATAAAGCAGCCGGTGAAATGATAGAGCGGATTAACAAATTACTACAAACTACAAACTACAAACTACCAACTACTCCTATGATGGGAACTTTCCATTCATTTTGTGCCAAAATCCTCCGCCGTGAGGGAAAAGTTTTAGGTTTGCCTCCCGGGTTTGCAATTTATGATGAGGGAGACTCCTTAGATGCTATCAAAGAAGCTATGGCAAATCTTAATATCCCCACAGAAAAAACCAAACCTTACTCCGTCAGGGCTACTATATCAGGCGCTAAAAACGAGCTCATTTCTTCACTGGAATATCCCCAATATGCTCGGGGTTATTTTCAGGAAATCGTTGCCAAAATTTATATAGAATATCAAAAGATTTTGGAGCATAATCATGCTCTGGATTTTGACGACCTGCTTTTATATGTTATTAAATTATTTCAAAGGGAACCTGCCATTTTAACCCGTTATCAGATTCAGTACCGATATATTTTAATAGACGAATACCAGGATACTAACCCCGCTCAATACTTAATTTCAAAATACTTAAGCAACCGTCATAAAAATATCTGCGTTGTGGGCGATGCCAGCCAATCGATATATTCCTTCAGGGGAGCTGATTTTAGAAATATAGTAAATTTCCAAAAAGATTATCCCGGAACAAAAGTTTTTAATTTGGAACAAAATTACCGTTCTACTCAAAATATTTTAGATACGGCTCATGCCGTTATTTCCAAAAACAAATCTCACCCCGTTTTAAAACTCTGGACAGAAAAAGAAAGCGGTGAAAAAATAGAAATTACAGAAGTCGGAAATGAAATAGAAGAAGCTTTATTAATTCTCTCAAAAATCAGCAAACCTTTTTCTGATTTTGCCGTTCTTTTCAGAACTAATGCCCAATCAAGGTCCTTAGAGGAACAATTTTTAAAATCCGGTATTCCTTATAAATTAATTGGCGGTGTTAGTTTCTATCAAAGAAAAGAAATTAAAGATGTCCTTTCGTACCTAAGATTATTACAAAACCCCAAAGATTCGGTTTCTCTAAAACGGGCTGAAAAAATCGGCAAAGGTCGCCTTCTTAAGATTATGGGGCTTTATCAGGAAGTATCCTTACAACAGGATAAATATCTAACCATGGATCTACTGGATTTGATTCTCGCCCGGACAGATTATTTGGCTTATCTTGACGACAGGAGCGAAGAAGGCAAAATGCGGGTTGAAAATGTCAAAGAACTCCGTTCGGTTGCAGAAGAATTTCCAAATTTAATAGACTTTTTAGAAAATGTCGCTCTGGTCGAAAGTGGCAGTATGCGCGGCCAAAAACGCGAACCACAGGATGCAGTTACTCTAATGACTTTACATTCTGCAAAAGGACTAGAGTTTCCCGTTGTGTTTATGGTTGGCATGGAAGAAGGTTTATTCCCGCATTCCAGGGCCATGCTGGATGTTAACGAACTGGAAGAAGAAAGAAGATTATGTTATGTCGGAATTACCAGAGCAAAGATTAAACTTTTTTTGACTTATGCCAGACAAAGATTGTACTTTGGTACCAGAAGTAATAATTTGGTTTCCAGATTTTTAGCAGATATTCCCCAGGAATTGGTGACAAGTAATACTGCTTACAAAGATGACAAGGATTGGCTAAATTAGGATGGAAAAATATCTTGGGATTATCTTAATAATAGCGCTTACTTTCTTTGCCAAAAGTATCTTTCAGGCTCCTACTGTTTTAGGTGATTCCACGCTTTCTCCAACAGAAACATTACCTATTAACCAACCTATTACTACCGAGTCCTCGTTTACCGAAAAACTCCGGGAAGAAATAGAAAGTTTACCAAGAAAAACAATTTATCAGGATGATCCGGAGGTAGAAGCAGGAGAAGAAAAAGTCTTGGAAGAAGGAACAGACGGCAAAAAAATTAAGATTTATAAAATAACCTACTCCAAACCGGCAACCACCTCGGAGGAGTCAAAGCCCACCTCCGAGGTGAGCCAAGGTGAAGAATATTCCAGAGAACTTATTTCTGTTGAAACAACTCCGGCCCAAGATAAAAAGATTTTACGGGGTACAAAAATTGTCTGGAAAACCCTACAAACCCCTGACGGCGAGATTAAATACTGGAAGAAGATGCGGGTTTATGCCACCCACTATGATTCACGCTGTCCCGGCTGCGATGAGTGGACTTCGATCGGCATGAGACAAGGCAAAGGTGTGATAGCTGTTGATCCAAAAGTTATTAAATATAGAACCAAACTTTATGTACCCGGATATGGCATGGCTATTGCCGGAGATACTGGCGGAGCAATTAAAGGAAATATCATTGATCTGGGCTTTGAAGATGCCAAGACCGCCGGCTGGAGCGCAAGATTTGTAGATATTTATTTATTATAGAAATTTAAAGCCGGATAAAATTTTGTCCCCGGTCTCTCCGATAACTCTAAATAAATACATCTTCTTCTCTTTTGATAAATAAAGATATTTTGGGGAACTTAGTTGGTAGGAAACAATTTTATATTTTGTTAGTTGTCCGCTAATTGTAGCTTCTGTATCAGGAGTAATGTGACTTTTTGACAAATAGTCAAATACTCCCCATAAAAATGGGTAATACCAATATTTATCAAACCAACCATTAACTGTTAAACCATCAGGGTTATCAAATACCCAGACAGAAAAAGGATTATTATCAAAAGAGCCGCTTTGGTCTAAAACTGCCACTGCCCCTAAAACCTGCCCCGGTTCATAACCTACATAACCTGTAAAATTCTTCCTAAAATTCCCATTACTCCGTTTATTGAATTCTTCTTCTGTATCAACCTTCACTTGCAACTCCTTTGAATACTTAAATTCAAAGCCAAAATCTTTATTTACATAGTCAATAAATTCTGATGGTTTTTGGACAGTTAATTTCGCAGTTTGTAAATCATTTTCTTTTGAAGTCTTGTAAAAATATACACCTACCCCAAGAAGAAGCACTACTGTAAGAAGCAATAAAAGTTGGGCAGTACCCTTTTGCATGTATCAATCATAATTTAACTATTGCAAAAATACAATTTCTTCTGTTATCATCGGTCAATGGCTAAAAAAACTCCTGCAACAACACAATCCATTATTCCATTTAAAACTACTAATATTTTATTAGGTAAACTTGACTCTTTTAAAAAATTCCGTTCTTCAAAAATGTTCTATATAGTTTTAATTGCCCTGGGACTTTTGTTGTTGGTCCTATATAAGAAAAATTGGATTGTAGCCGCAACGGTAAACGGCTCACCTGTTTCAAATCTGGAATTGCAAATGCGTTTAAATGAACAATTTAGAACTCAAACCTTGAATTCTCTTATCAATGAAAAAATTATTCTCGGCGAAGCAACTAAAAATAATGTTGCCGTAACGGCAAGTGATATTGATAAAAAAATATCTGGAATAGAAGCAAATGTAGGAGGAGCACAAGCTTTGGACGGATTGCTTTCTCAACAAGGACAAACCAGATCAAGTATTAGACAACAAATTAAATTACAAACAACTATTGAAAAGCTCTACGCAAATGAAGCAACAATTTCTGCAGAAGAGGTTGCACAATTCATAGAACAAAATAAAGCTCAACTGCAGGCCACTGATTCAGCAGGACAGGAAAAAGAAGCAGAGGATGCTATTAAAAACCAGAAATTATCTCAAATTTTCTCCCAGAAATTCCAGGACCTCCGCCAAAAAGCCAAAATCCAGATATTCTAGTATAATGGTCGCATGGACTTACGGCCAATTACGAATAATCAGCAATCTCAATACAATAAATTAGTCACTCATGTGATTCAATCTTTTGAGTGGGGAAAGTTTAGAAGGTGCCTAGGCACCCAGGTTTTACGATATGGATTATACAAAAATAATCAATTAACAAAAGCGTTTCAGTTAACTTTGCATAAAATCCCATTTGTTAATCAATATGTCGGCTACTTACCAAAAGGACCAAAGCCTGATAAAGAACTAGCTGAAGCCTTAATAAAAATCGGCAAAGAAAATCATTGCGCGTTTATTAAGTTAGAACCGGATATTTGTCTACCGTCTACCGTCTACCGTCTACCGTCAGACTTTCATCCCTCGCCTAAACCCCTTTTTACCAAATATAACTTTGTCCTGGATTTAACAAAATCAGAGGAAGATTTGTTAAAAAATATGCATCCGAAAACAAGATATAACATTAAAGTTGCTCAAAAGCATGGAGTGAAAACAGAAGAAAGAGTTGATGACGAAGCCTTTGAAATCTATTTAAAATTATATTTTGAAACTACAAAAAGACAAGGTTACCATGGACACAATAAAAACTATCACCGCAAAGTTTGGAAGACACTTCGGGATGCCGGCATGGCGCGTCTTCTTATTGCTTACTACGAACCACGAACTAATAACCATGAACCTCTTACCGCCTGGATGCTGTTAAATTTCAAAGATACACTCTACTATCCTTATGGCGGCTCTTCTAAAACCCATTCTGAAGTTATGGCAAATAATTTAACAGCCTGGGAAGCAATAAAATTAGGCAAAAAAATGGGATTAAAAAAGTTTGATATGTGGGGAGCGCTGGGACCGGATGCTGATGCAAAAGACTCCTGGTATGGGTTTCATAAATTTAAACTGGGTTATGGCGGAAAATTAGTAGAATATATCGGAACTTATGATTTAGTATTTAACTGGCCAGTGTATCTAACTTTTACTGCTATAGATAAATTAACCCCGCTTAAGATTTTTCTGTTAAAGTTGCTTGGGAAATAAATGGATCTAACTTTAATCATCGCAGGAGGTATTTTAATTGGCTGCATCATTGGTCTTTCCTGGTTTGCCGGGACCGATGCCCCATATGTCCCCACCAAAATGGACAAAATAAGAAAAGTCTTAAAACTGGCCGGCGTAAAAAAGGGTAAGAAATTTTATGAATTAGGGTCAGGAGATGGCCGGGTCGTTTTTGAAGGAGCAAAACTTGGTGCAGATTCTATCGGTATTGAGCAATCATGGCTCCGTGTCCTTTATTCCCGCTACAAATTAGCCTCCCAGACCAGGTCTGGGAATGCTAAATTTATTCACGACAATATTTTTGCAAAATCTTACTCAGATGCAGACATTGTTTATATTTATCTTTTACACAAAGGCGTAAAGAAATTGGAAGAAAAATTGCAGAAAGAATTAAAAAAAGGATCCATGGTTATTACTCAAACTTATCACTTTACAGTCTGGAAACCTTTTAAAAAATTAGATAATTTTTGGCTCTACCGAAGCATGGGTTAATTTTCTTAAACTATTCTTTTCTAAAACAAATAAATCTTCTATCCTTACTCCTCCAAAATTAGGAATATAAATGCCAGGTTCTATAGAAAACACCATGCCCTCTTTTAATATCTCTTTACTCTTTGGTGAAATATGGGGAGCTTCATGAACTTCCAGACCAATGCCATGACCCAAAGAATGAGGAATGGCAAGGCCTGCTGCCTTAAAAATTTTTGCCACCTTTCTTTCTCCCTGCTCTATTGCTTCAACTGCTTTTTGCTGTGCTTTAAGAACCGCTTGATACATATTTTTCTGTTTCTTATTTGGTTTTCCAAAGAAGAAAGTCCTTGTCATATCTGAACAATAATTCTCAAACTTAACACCAAAATCAAGCAAAACAAATTCATTTTCATTTAGCACTGTTTCTCCTGTATGATGATGCGGTACCGCAGAATTTTTACCAAAGGCTACAATTGCAGGAAAAGAAAATTCTGCACTTCTATCTCTCACAAGGTTTTCCATATCTTTTGCAATTTCCTTTTCAGTAACCCCAGCTTTAAATTTCTTCAAAATATATTCAAAAGCCATATCCCCAATTTTGCAGGCTTTTTCGATTTTGTCGATTTCTTTTTTCGTTTTGATACTTCTTGAAATTTCAAAATGTTTTAAGTTTTTAAAATGCCTTTTTATCAACTTAAACTCGCTCACTGTTAAATTATTTTCTTCAATTCCTAAGTTTTTTATTTTATGTTTTTTAAACAAATCAGCAATTGGATTTTTATGACTTCTTTCAAAAAAAGTTAAATGGGGAACATTACTTTTAATTTCTTCCATATATCTGGCATCGGAAATTAAATAAGCAAAATCGGCTCCGATGAAAATATACGCTTCCCGTTCTTTTTCGGAAAAATTCGCATAACCTGAAAGATAAGTAATATTAGAAACAGAAGACACCAAAACCGCATCCAATTTTTCTTCTTTTAACTTTTTTTGCAATGTACTTATTCTTAATTTATACATTTTAATTAAAAACCATTTCTTTTAGACGGCAGTAGTCGCAAGTTTTGTCGTCGCATTTTTGGTCCCAGAATGAAAGGTTTATAATTTGAGCCGCAACGGATTTTATTACTATTTCCAGTTCTTTGACATCATTATCACTTATCATAAACACTTCACTGCGAAATCTGCCTTTTGGATCCGGCTCTACAAAGTCAATCACCCCTTCTTTCATTTTGAATAAACCTTCTTTATATTTATCAAGGAGTATCTTGTAAAAAGTAAGTTGTCTAAAGTAAGCCGGATAGGTGCGGGGCTTTATCTTACCGGTTTTGAAATCATGCACCCTGACCAAGTTATCACTGGAAAACATTTCCAGCATATCGATTCTCCCGTTAAGAATAACACCTTCCTCAAACTTAACTCCTCTTACCCTTAATTCACTTTGAATTTTTTCAGGCCAGGTAGGAATGACTGTTTCATAGAAAAGTTTTAAAACTTTCTCCCCTTTTTCCGAAATTTCTTTTTGGTCTTTTTCTGTCATTGCTTCTTTCTTTAAAGATTCATGAAATTTATCCAACAAAAAATTAATCCCCATTTTTTTAACACGCCTTGATTTAATAAAGGAATCCAGGGCGAAATGTACAGCTGTTCCAAAAATTAAGTGTTTATTTTTGACATCCGGCAGTGCCACTAAATTCCTGAAAAAGTATTTCCAGGGACACTCAAGAAAATTCTCAAGACCTGTCACAGATAATCCTTTTTCAGAAAACAAACTCTGCAAATACTTTTTATCTTTGGGATTGATACTTACTTTTTGAGGAGAATCAAGTAATTTCAGACGATCAAAAGTTTTCTCAAATTTGGCCGTATCAATTTCTTCTAAAAACTTTTTGTCAATTTCTTCTAAAAATTGGCTTGGCAACTGTTCTTTGCCGTCTATCCCAAATTTCGAATACGTAAGAATCACTTCTCTTTTTGCCCTGGTTAGCGCTACATAAAACAACCGTCTTTCATCCTCAATTTCTTCAAAAGATATATCAGTTTTAATATTTTCACCAAAATATTCCCAGGGTATTTTAATTTTCGCCCCCCTTTTCCTGGAATTCCCCCATCTGCTGTCAAAACAATTTAAAATATAAACCGAGTTAAACTCCAGTCCCTTAGATTTATGAACAGTCAAAAGTCTGACCCCTTCTTCAAGAGAATGGTCTACTTTGGCTTTTAGGGAAAGTTTATGCTTTTCAACTGTTTGCAGTAGACGTAAAAAAACATCCAGATTAAATTTAGGATCTTTATTTACTTGTAATTTAATTTCATCAAACAAACCAATCAACTTATTTAATACCTGATACCTAGCATCAAGTTTCAGCAGGTGTTTCTTAAATCCGGACTCATTAATTACTTTCACAAAAAAATCGTCAAACGGGATATTATTATTTAGCTTTACCCAACCTTTATATTTTGAATTAAAATCTTTGATGGCTTTTGACTCCTTGCCCTCATATATATCAAACGGATCAATGCCGCTAAAATCTACATGCATCGCCTGAGTCAAATAAACTTCATCAAAAGGATGATTAATTGCCTCAAAAATAAACAATAATTTCTGAATCTGCAGATCGTTTAAAATATTTAAGTCAGCCTGAATAATAAATTTCACACCCAATCTTCCCAGAGATTGCGAGAGGGGCAGCAAATCCATATTGCGCCTGGCGAGAACCGCCATTTCTGAAGAAGGCAGGCCATGTTTTATTTTTTTGAGAATATCGGCTGCCACATATTCATACTCCAGATTAAAACTTGTAAAAGCAGCTACTTTTAGTTTTTCTTTTTTAATTTTTGTGCCGGTTATCAGGTCCTGTTTTGGCAGGATATTGGCGCTAATATTTTTTTCAATCAAACTTTGGGAAGCATCTAAAATAGTTTTATGCGAGCGGTAATTTTTAGCTAAATTAATTAATTTTGCCTGCGGGTAAATTTTTTTAAAATATAAAAAATTCTCGAGTGATGCTCCTTGAAAACGGTAAATCGCCTGTTTTTCATCTCCTACGACAAATAAATTTGGCATTTCAAAAAAGCCGGCAATTAATTCAACTAATCTATTTTGGGCGGCATTGGTATCTTGGTGCTCATCAATTAATATATATTGAAACTTTTCCTGAACCCGAAGAAGCAGTGATTTATTAGTTTTTAGAACTTTGATTACTTCAAGCAGCATGTCGTTAAAATCATATTTTTTTTCTGTTATTAAAGCTTTTTGATAAGCCATAAACACAACAAAGAATTCTTTTAATTTTTCTATGTCTTTTTTAAGATCCTGATATTTGCCTTTAATTTCTCCTTTGTATTTACCTTTTTCATGATATAAATCATCTATATTTCCAAAATCATCCACTTGTTTTTTGATTGCATCTTCTAAATTAAGAGGCGAAATATCTTCTTTTTTTAAATCATTAATTACAGATAAAATATCCCTGATATAATAAAGCGGATCGCCAAAAGGCTGTAGGATTTTTAGGTCCAGCGAATTTAATAATTTTTCAATCAATTCCAGTTGCTCAATCTCGGTGATAGATTCTGCGGATAAAAGATGGGGAAATTCATCAGGATAATTTTTGATGATGCTATTGGCAAATGAATGAAAAGTTGAAATCTCCACCCTATATGCCGGTGTCCCGATAATTCTTGAAAGCCTCTCTCTCATTTCAAAACTGGCGGCCTCAGAGAAAGTTAAAGCTAAAATATTTTCCGGGTTAATTTGGGTTTGAAGAAGAATATTGGCAATCCGTAGGGTTAAAATCTGGGTCTTGCCGGTTCCCGGACCAGCAATCACCATCACCGGACCCTCGATCATATCAACGGCCTGTTTTTGTTCTTTATTTAAACTTGTATACGAACTCTTAAACTCATTTGTTATCATCTAGCGTTATTTCTATCTCCTCAAATTCTATGCTTTCAATTTGAGTAAGAGGTTTATCTATTAACCCGGAAAAAGATCCGTGAATATTTAGCGTATTTTTTTGTAAAACCTCTATTTGTTTTTCCCGCTGGGCCCAATGACTCTCCATCACCTGCCTCTCTTTATCCAGTGTCGACTTCATTTTCGAAAAAGTATCCAGCATTGATTCAATCTTATGGGCAAACTCGGAACTGGTGATGTATGAATAAAGCGCTTCAATCTTTTCATTTTTACCGACAGATAAAGATTTCGTTACAGATAAATCGATAATGCTTTTTCTAAGAATCCGGGCGATCGATAAAAAACTTTCAAAGCTTGTGATATAAACGCCCTCTTTGAAACCAAAAATATTTATATCAGCTGGTAATACGGAAGAAACTAAAACGGCAATCTCTGCTTTTTCTCTCCTCATATCTTCTTTGAGTTTTTCTATCCAATCACCGCCAAAAGCCTTTGTTCTTTTGCTTTCCCAGACAATCTTCCCTGCTTCTTTACCAATTTTGTCTTTAATAACCTGAACAACATCCGCTCCTTTTATGCCTTTACCGACGGGCAAAATATCATCAATCGGAAACTCCCGTTTTAATATTTCTTCCAGTTCTAACTCTAATACTTCGCCCTGCATCTGCTGCGATCCCTGATTGGCTTTTCTTTGGGCATCTTCCAGTGATTTCTTCATAGCTGCCATATTCTGCTCATATTCTTTTTCCTTAAGATGATATTTTTCTTCCATTTCTAATTCTGTTTTCTCTCTGATTTTTTTTCTTTCTTCATCTATCTGACGCTCTTTTTCCAACTCCAAATTTTTTTCTTTTTCTTCCAATTCCTGGGTTTTTTTCCTTAGAGCCAACTCATTTTCCCGGAAAGTATCTATTTCTTTTTTTTGTTTTTCCAACTGCTCATTCTGCACCTTTTGCAGGTTTTGCCATTTTTCGTTGTATTCGCCGCGCAGCTCCAACCTTATTTTATCTTCCAGTTGAGATTTAAAAGCCTCGTCTATAGATATTTTTTCCTTACATTTGGGGCAAACGAAATTTGTTGCAATATTATCCATAACCAGCCGATATTCTACCACGATTTGAGTTACAATTAAGCTATGATTAGAATTCTTCCTGTTTTACTTTTTTGGGTTACTTTTATCTATGTAATATTACAGGTCCCTTATCCCAAAACTCTTACACAGGCAAATTTTATACAAATCAGTTCATTTCTTACCCCATTATTCCTGGCATTCATATTTACTTTCAACATAATCATAAGAAACTTTTATATTTCTTTTGCCATCTCTTTAGGATTAATTTTTTTATTAATTTTAAAAGCTCTTGATTCTCTAAACATCGTAACCGGTATATTAACTGCCGTAGCTACTTACTTACTGGCCAGTTATTTTAGAAAAACAAAAAGGCACAATTTGACTAAACTATCAAAAATCCCTAAACTAACATCTTTACGGAGGAATAAACCTTGAAAAAATTTTATTTAACCACAGCTATACCTTATGTTAACGGCCTGCCGCACGTTGGGCATTCTCTTGAATATTTTCAGGCAGATACCATCAGAAGATATCATCAGATAAACGGAGATGAAACTTTGCTTTTGTCCGGAGCGGATGAAAATGCGCTAAAAAATGTACAGGCAGCCGAAAAAGAAGGTCTACCTGTACAGGAATTTTTAGACCGGAACTCTAAAATCTGGCATGACACATATGAATTTTTGGGAGTACACTTGGATGTTTTCCAGCGAGGTTCTGACAAAGAAAAACACTGGCCCGGGGTACAAAAATTATGGAAGCTTTGTAAGGGAAACGGCGATATTTATAAAAATAAATACGCAGGTTTGTATTGTGTCGGATGTGAATCATTTAAAACCGAAGTGGAATTAGTTGACGGCCATTGTTCCATCCACCAAACAAAACCTGATCTTGTGAAAGAAGAAAACTATTTTTTCAAGTTATCAAAATATCAAAAACAGTTAACCGCACTCATCGAAAGTAATGAATTAAAAATCGCTCCGGCAAACAAAAGACAGGAAGCTCTGTCTTTTATTAAATCCGGTTTGGAAGATTTTAGTATTTCCAGGTCAAATGAGCGCGCCAAAGGTATCGGTGTGCCGGTACCCGAAGACCCAACCCAAAAAGTTTATGTTTGGTACGATGCTTTAGCAATTTATTTAACAGGAATAGGTTTTGGTTGGAATGAAGAAAACTTCAAGAAATGGTGGCCGGCTGACTTGCACATTATCGGAAAAGACATAAATCGCTTCCATACGGTTTACTGGCCGGCTATGCTCTTATCGGCAGGGCTACCCTTGCCGAAACAAATCTTAATCCATGGTTTTGTTAACTTAAAAGGAGAAAAAATCAGCAAATCAGCAGGCAATGTCATCTTACCTCAAGATATTGTAAAAAAGTATGGGCTGGAATCTCTGCGGTATTTCATGCTTTCACAAATTCCGATTGATGCTGATGGCGATTTCACTGATGAAAGATTTAAAGAAGTTTATAATGGAGACATGGCAAATGGTTTAGGAAATTTAGTCTCCAGAATTGCCAAGCTTTGTGAGCAAAACAATATTGAGGCCTCAAGCGGAGCTAATGTCTGGTGCGCTGGCTTGGAGAAATTTATTGAGGAGTTTAAATTTAATGAAGCAATAGCAATTATACGCCAACTTATTACTGAAGCTGATAAAAAGATAAATGAAGAGAAACCTTGGGAACTTAGTGGTGAAAAAGCAAAAAGTGTCTTAGAAGATTTAGTTAAAAGAATTCAAACTATAGCTTTTAACTTACAACCCTTTTTACCTCAAACTGCAGAAAAAATTTTGAAACAGTTCTCAGGAGAAATTAAATCAGCTCCATCTTTATTTCCCAGAATCTAAATGAATAAATTTCAGAACAACAGCGAACAAAATCATATAGAGGATGAGTTATCTGAAAAATATATAAGGGAACATTGTCCCCATTGTAACCTTAACTCCGAAGCCTACAAATACTTGCTGGAGAAAACAGATAACTTTTCTATAGTCTGCGACCCACATCCGATTACTGCAGGACACATATTAATTATTCCAAAACATCATCTGTCGTGTATTGGCGAGTATCCTGAAGATATCTATACCGAGTTTCTGATTCTCTACCAAAAAGTCTCGGACTTTTTGTCTAAAAAATACGGCTCTATTAGCTCATTTGAACACGGGAAGTTCGGTCAAACTGTCTTTCACTCTCATGTCCATTTTATCCCGTTTAAAGGTGCATCCATAGAAATAGTCCCTGAAAGGGAAGCTAAATTAACTAGGATAGGCGATTTATTTGAACTCAAGGGTTTGTTTGAAAAAAACGGCGGTTATTTATTTTTCTCTATAGAAAATAATAAATGGGTTGTAGATACAAATCTTACTGCCCCTAGATTTTTTAGAGATAGATTTGCCGTAGCTCTCAATAGACCCGAAAGAGGTAACTGGAAAGAGATGCATGTTAAAGAAGACGGACATTCCAAACCAGAAATAGAAGCCCAAAATACAAAGAATCGTTGGCAACAAAATGTTAATTGATACACACGCTCATCTTTATTGGGAATCATTTAAACAAGATTTTGATGAGGTTATTAAAAGATCTCTAGATGCTGGAGTGTCAACAATTATTAATGTTGGGGTTGATATAGAAAAAAGCCAAACAGCCTTGGACCAAATTATAAATACAAAATGGCCAGCAGGTTTATCTATATACTCCACAATTGGTATCCATCCACACGAAGCCAACAAATATGAATCTGATACAACATTACAAAATGACATAGCCAAATTAGAGCAAATTTATCAAGGTGGTTCAGAAAAAGTGGTGGCTATGGGTGAGTGTGGACTGGACTTCTATTTTGATAATAATCCTGACTACAATCCTTCTTCCTTATCTATAGAGCAACAAAAAGATTTACAGATAAAACTTTTTATAGCCCATATTGATTTAGCTAAAAAATTAAATTTACCTTTAATTGTTCATTGCCGTGATGATCGTTCCAAAAATCCTCAAAATAGTGAAGCTTGGGATAAAGTACTAGCACTAATCGGAGATCAACCTGCTATTCTCCATTGCTATTCCGGTCTTGCCCAAACTACCCTTCGACTACGCTCAGGGCATTCTGCCAACTTACTTGTTTCTTTTGCCGCCAATGTTACCTATCCAAAAAATGAGTATCTAAGGCAGGCTGCCAAACTTTTGCCCCTTGATAGAATTCTACTGGAAACAGATTCTCCATTCCTGGCTCCTCAATCCAAAAGAGGTCAAAGAAATGAGCCGGCCAATGTAGCGGAAATTGCCCAATTGATCGCTGATTTAAAAGGAATCTCTCTGGAAGAAGTCGCTGATCAAACCACAGCCAATGCCAAGGCAGTCTTTAAAGTTGCTTTATGAGGCTGAAATAGGTACACTTAGGGGTACATTATGCGGATTTTACTGGTCTTTTTAATCGGATTCTTATCCTTTTTTTATTTTGCGGAAGTTCTAAACCGTATTGTCAAAGGTATACGATATAGTTTTTTAGGAGTTATTTTTGCTTTTTTGGGACTAATCACCGGCTTTTTTGGTCAATCGATTCTGGGGAGCGGCATTAATGTTTTAGTTGCTTTTTCCCTTGTCGGAGCGGGCCTCGGAATTATCATCCATCATCTTCTATCTCAACGTTTTATTTTTTTTGAAAAAACTGAGAGGGATTTTGTCTCAAAACATGAAAATGTTTTTGAACGATGCCTGGAGATTCTACCAGGCGCATTAACCTGGCTTGCTCTAACTTCGCCTATTTGGCTTTCTTTGGCTCTGCCTTATGCTGTAGCTTATTTGATCTTAATTGCTGATGTTTATTGGCTGCTAACCGCACTTAGAATTGCTGTTTTAATCTTAATTGGCTATAAAAAAATGGAACAGGCCAAGAGTATCAACTGGCAAAAAATGCTACAAAACGACTTTCCCGGAGAGTGGGGCAAATATTATCAGTTGATACTAGTGCCTACTTACAAAGAAGCATTGTATATTTTGCAACCCACTTTTGACGCAATTGTGAATTCAAGCTATCCCAAAAATAAAATACTTATTGCAGTAGGATTTGAAGAGCGGGATGATCCTGAAAAAATTAACGAAACAAAGGATTATCTGCGAAAAATTGAAAAGAAAGTTGCCGGAGCTTTTACCACCATTCACCCATACAATCTGCCCGGTGAAGTAGCAGGTCAAGGGTCAAACAAAAACTGGATGATCAAGCATATTGTCCCTGAGCTTGGAAAAAGAGGAATTAATACGGATAATGTTTTTGTCACTACCTTGGATGCTGATTTTGTTCTCAGCCATCATTTTTTATCAGGAGCGCTACATAAATATTTATCTCAACCTCCGGAGGAAAGGGACAAAAGAACCTTTACCGGAGTTTTTCTCTACCATAATAACTACTGGCAAACACCTACACCAATGAGGCTTATGGCAACCGGTACATCGCTATGGCAACTGGCTGAAATGGTCGGATCAGATAAATACATGAATTATTCTTCCATGTCAATTTCTTTAAAAGCTCTTTTGGATATTGGCGGCTGGATACCTGACAAAGTTAATGATGATAACGGATTCTACTGGAAAGCTTATTTTCATTTTAGCGGCGATTATAAAGTTATTCCTCATTTCCTACCTATTTCTGCTGATGCCGTCCAGGATACGACCTTACTTAAAACTTTTCAAAATCAATATCTGCAAATCAAAAGATGGGCCTACGGAGTTGAGCATATTCCGTTTATTGTCAAACAATATTTTACCAAAGAGATGGATTTCTGGAATAAAACAGACAGGGTGCTTTTCAAAATTTGGGGGGATTTAAAATGGGGATTTTTGGCAATTTTTGTAACATTCGGTAGTTTGTTTATCCCTCTGGTTAATCCAAATTTTAGAGCTTCTGTCATGTCGGTTAATTTGCCTATTGTATCATCGTGGATATTAACAATTACTTTTTTTGGGCTGTTTGCCACTATTTATGTACATGAAAAAATAGCCCCCAAAAGACCGGCTAATTGGTCGCTTTTTAAAAGAATTTGGTCTTATCTGCAATGGCTCTTAATTCCTTTAATTATCATTACTATTTCTTCGCTCCCTGCAATTGACGCTCAAACATCCTTAATGTTCGGTAAAAAATTAGAATTCCGTGTTACAAACAAAGCGAGATTATCAGAAAAATCTTAAAGATATGATTAAAAAATTTACTTTTTGGTTAAAATTTGCACCATTGATTACAAGTGCAATTCTTATTGTTGTAGTTCTATTGCTTTTCCGCTTTTTACCTGTCAAATTACCGCTTTTTTACTCGCTGCCTTGGGGCGAGGGGCAACTCGCAACACAAAAAGAGTTCCTTATTATCCCGGGCGTCATGATCCTCATAACTTTGCTTAATTTTGTCGTATCATCTCAACTCCACTTTTCCCAAAAATTTTTCAAAGATATTCTTTATATCGCGTCTTTATCGGTAACTTTAATTTTACTTATTACTTTTATTAAGGTGAGTCTGATGTTTGCCTAAATATATGAATTTTTTGATGCCCGGCTTCGTCTCTTTTTTGATAACAACCATTGCAGTTTTTCCCACTATATACCTTGCGAGGAGATTCAAGTTGCTGGATAACCCCCAAACCAGACCACATCCGGCTCATATTCAAAAACGGACTGTTCCCAGGGCCGGTGGACTGACTATTTTTCTAGGAATCACTGTTGCTACTTTAATTTTTCTACCTTTCACAAAAATATATGCCGGCTTACTGATAGGTATTTTAATATTACTTATAGTGGGACTCTTAGATGATAAATATCATAATCTTTCGCCTTATTTCCGGCTGTTTGCCCAATTTGCCGCAGCCATTATTGCAGTTGGCAGCGGCATAGGCATTAGTTTTATTACTAATCCTTTAGGTGGGATCCTACACTTTGATACCACACCTCAGATCATGCTACTTGCTGATTTTTTAACAATTATCTGGATAGTCTGGGTCATGAATATGATCAATTGGTCAAAAGGCGTTGACGGTCAAATGCCGGGAATTATTACTATCACTGCTTTGATATTGGGCTTTTTATCATTAAAACTTGGCATATTAAATGATCCGACACAAATTAATGTTGCAAAACTATCTTTTATTACGGCCGGTTGCGCTTTTGGGTTTTTACTCTTTAATTGGTATCCGGCCAAAATTTTTCCCGGTTTTTCCGGTTCAACAATTTTAGGTTTTATGATAGCAGTGCTTTCTATTCTTTCAGGTGCCAAGCTAGCTACAGCCGGCTTGGTACTTTTAATTCCTGCAACTGATTTTGCATATACATTTTTCCGGAGAATTTTAAGTGGTAAATCACCGGTTTGGGGAGACAGGGGACACTTGCATCATAAATTACTGGAGAAAGGGTTTTCTCATCAAAAAATATCCTTGTTTTACATTTTAGGAAGTGCTATCCTGGGGGCAACAGCTCTTAGCTTATCCTCGCAAGGAAAGTTATTTGCCGCATTGCTTGTCGGAGCAGTTATTTTAGGAGGTATATTATGGTTAAACTTTTTTGGGGCATTATCAAAGCGTCGCGCCCCAGACAATGGATAAAAAATTTATGCATTTTTGCAGCCCTTATTTTTTCAGGCACTTTACTGGACCATACCAACCAGATCAGAACCCTTGAAGCTGTTGCGCTTTTTTGTATCTTTTCCTCTGCAACTTATCTGTTAAATGATGTTTTTGACATTGAAAGAGATAAACTGCACCCATTTAAAAAGAAACGGCCCATTGCCTCAGGAGTGGTGCCGGTCTGGCTGGCTATTAGTTTGGCTCTGGCCGCAATTATTATTTTCTTGCCCTTTGCATATAATTTATCCCCTAATTTTTTCTTTGCAGTTGTTGTATATCTGATATTACAACTCTGTTACTCTGTTTACCTAAAACAGGTCATTTTAATTGATGTATTGGTTATTGCAGCAGGTTTTGTCCTGCGGATTTATGGCGGAGTTTGGGCTATTGATGCTCATTTAAACGTCTGGTTTTTGCTTTTTATCACAAGCTTTGCGCTTTTCCTGGCAGTCGGAAAAAGAAGATCTGAGCGGACTCTTATGGAATCTCATGATTTCCGCCACCGGGAAACCCTACTGCATTACCCTGAAAGTTTACTAGATAGCTTAACCGCTCTGTCTGCCACCTCAACCTGGCTGACTTATGCTTTCTTTGCCTTTTTGCAACCGCCTGTTCAGGCAAGCCATATTTTTGGTAAATTTTTAAGCCGTTTTGAAACTCCATTTTCTGAAGCTAAATACCTAATGATAACTGTACCGGTAATGTTGTATGCCGTCATGAGATATTTGTATATTATTTATGAGAAAAAAGAAGGTGAATCTCCTGAGCGCGTTATCCTGACAGATCGGCCGTTACTCTTTTCAGTTGTCATTTGGGGCCTTCTGGTTTTGGGAATTATTTATTATCTCGGTTAAGGTTTCTTCTTTTCCACGTATACTGCTGAAACAAAACCCTCTGTGCCATTTACCAAACGGACTTTATCCCAAGCCCCCTGCTCTTCCAGAAGTACCAATGTTTCCCCTGTCTTAACCTGTACCAGCTCTTTACCGGCCAAACTCGGTTTATCCCGTACCCGCAAAAATCCTGTTGGCGTAGTCTTTACTACTACCTCCGGCGTTTGAGTAACAACTGGAGCCGGAGCTGCTGTTAAATCCGCTTCAGATAAACTTAAGTCAGCAGATATCGTCAGATTAAAGCTTTCAGGTAAATTAGCACGGATACTTCTTTTTAAATAATTAGTACTGCTTATCAGTATGGTATGTTCACCGCTTTCCACATCAGTAGTAACTGGGGTTTTACCCAACTGCTTGCCATCCACTTCCACATCAGCTTCTGTTGGATTGGAAACAATAGTCAAACCTTTGCCTTTTTCCAAGGTTAACATCTCGCCTGCAGAAGAAACCAAATCGGCGGATAGATCCCTATTAATAACAGTCACTGTGCCGGGTGTGAGGGTTACTTTTACTTGCCAAATTAGTTTCTCTTTCTGAATCTTAATTTCGTAAGTTTTTACGCTTAAATTTTTTACGTTTAAGGGAGTTTTACCGACCTCCTGACCGTCAAGAAAAACCGTTGCGCCGGTCGGATCAGATGCTATAGAAATCCCGCTTGATTCTTTAAATCCTAAAAAAACTTCTGCAAATTTGGCATTAAAGCGCAAGATCAAAGCAATTAAACTGAGCAGCACTAAAAACAAAACAATAGTTTTTTTCACTCTTTAATTATACCTTATACCTTAAGTTTGACTTTTGAGCTCAGAAGTGTTATTATCCACACTCGTTTTGAAAGTTCAAAACATAAACCTACTGTCTAAGATAATTTTTAACAGGGTCGCCCTAATTTGGAAATTATCGAAAATCAAGCTAAGGTTCCTTAGGAGGTTTACACAGCTTGCTATAATCGTTGCTATTTCGCTAACCCTGTTGGGATATTATCCAACATTTGCTATCCCACCTATCAAAAGATCTTACGTTCAGGCAAATGCATTAGAACAAAGCGCAGAAATTATTGCCCAATCTTTCTCTAAACCCTTGATTCTCCCTCATCCTGGCTATTTATCAACTAAATTTTCCAATTGGCACCCGGGTATAGATATTGCAGTAGGTTTAGGGATGCCTATTCATCCTATTATTGACGGGGAAGTTGTAACTGTAGGCAGAGACCTATTCGGGCTGGGAAACTATGTTGAAATTATTCATGAAAAAGGCTTTAAATCAAAATATGGCCATATGGGTAAAATTTATGTCAAAAAAGGTGATAAAGTTACACCAGAAAATATTCTAGGCGAAGTAGGCTTAACCGGTCACACATCCGGTCCTCACACCCATCTGGAAATTACTTTAAATGACAAATTCATTGACCCTCAGACACTGTTGCCCGAGCTGCCTAAGCTATGATCTCTCCTTCAACTTCTGTTAAAGTAGCCCCCCGAAGTCCAAATTGCTCTCTTTCTCGATTGATCAATCTTTCCAGTAAGTTTTTAAGTTCCAAAGGATAATCTACAAATTTAAGCACTATTTCCCCTTTATTCAGGCCCGCTGTATTCACAATAATAGTCCCGTGATGCAAAAGTAGCCGGTCGACAATCCCCTGATCAACTTCCAGATGGGTAATTTTATCAAACAGTGCAGCTGTTAGTTTAACTCCAAAAACTCCTTTTTTAATCACCACTCTTCTGGTTGTTAATAAATATCTGTTAGCATGATATGCATGCAGAGTCCTCACAAGCGCCACCAAAAACATTCCGGTCATTCCTAAACCTAGACTTAGAAATTTATCCAAATTAAAAAACCATCCTGCTCCCAAACCTAATGCTAAAAATAACATTCCCGGGAATAAAACATTGAATAAAAATTTAGACCGGATATAAGCCCTTGAAAAACCTGTTACTAAAACTAATTCTTCGTCTTCTGACAGATATCTTTTGAAAGAATTTTTTTGCTTTTCAGTAGGAGACTCCCGATAATGAAACTTAGCCATTAAAGCTATTGTAACAGATTAAGATCGATTAGATCGCACGCTCTGCTTAATATTCAGGCATGCCGCCGGGCATTGGAGGAGCAGGAGGTGTATGTTCCGGTTTGTCGGTAATTAGACAGTTTGTTGTCATGACCATTACTGCCACAGATGCGGCATTCTGCAAAGCTGATCTAGTAACTTTGACAGGATCAATAATACCGGCTTTGACCAAATCTTTAATTTCACCATCTAGAACATCAACTCCTATATTGCCGGCTGTAGCCATTACTTTAGATAATGCGATTCCGTCATCCATGCCGGCATTTTTCACCAGTATCCTGAAAGGCTGCTCCAGTGCTTTTTTTACAATCTCCACGCCGACCTTTTCTTCACCTTCCAGCTTCAGGGCGTCTAATGCTTTACTGGCACGAAGCAATGCCACCTCTCCGCCGGCTACAATCCCTTCTGAAATTGCGGCTTTTGTAGCAGCCACCGCATCAATCACCCGTTCTTTTTTCTCTTTCAGCTCTACTTCAGTGGCAGCTCCGACATTGATTACTGCTACCCCGCCTGTTAGCTTAGCTAATCTTTCCTGCAATTTTTCTTTATCAAATTCGCTGTCAGAAGCGGTAAGTTCGCGTCTGATCTGGGCAATCCTGGCCTCAATTTTAGATTTTATGCCCTTACCGTCAACAATTAAGGTATTATCTTTATCTGAAGTAACTCTGCCGGCCCTACCCAAGTCAGTAATTTCTACCGACTCAAATTTCTTGCCTGTATCCTCGGAAATAACTGTCCCGCCGGTTAAAATGGCAATATCCTCTAAACTCTCTTTCCTGCGATCGCCAAATCCGGGAGCCTTAACTGCCAAGACATTAAAAGTGCTGCGCAGTTTGTTAACAACCAAAAGCGCTAATGCTTCACCTTCAACCTCATCTGCAATAATTACCAAACTTTTTGAAACTTGGACAAATTTTTCCAGGAAAGGCACCAGATCGGCAGCCGAAGAAATCTTTTTATCTGTTATCAAAATATAAGGATCTTCAATAGACGATTCCATTTTATCAGTATCCGTTACAAAATAAGGGGAGACGTAACCTTTATCAAATTCCATTCCTTCTTTATAATCAACACTCATCTCCATGGTTTTACCTTCTTCCACTGTCACCACGCCGTCTTTACCCACTTTTTGCAAGGATTCAGCAATCAGATTACCAATCTGATTGTCAGCGGCGGAGATTGTGGCCACCTGCGCCACCTCTTCCTCCGAAACAATTTTCTTGCTCATTTTCTTAAGTTCTTCCACCAAAACTACCACTGCTTTTTCAATACCGTGCTTTAAAATCATGGGATTTGAGCCTGCTTGGATGTTTTTTAAGCCTTCGCTGACTATGGCTTTTGCTAAAATTGTGGCGGTAGTGGTACCGTCTCCTGCCACATCGGAAGTTTTGCTGGCTGCTTCTTTTAGAAGTTGGGCTCCCATGTTTTCAAACGGGTCTTCCAAGTCTATTTCTTTGGCAACAGTTACCCCGTCGTGGACTACATTAGGAGCTCCCCACTTTTTATCCAAAGCTACATTTCTACCTTTTGGACCCAAAGTAGTAGCCACAGCCTCTGTCAGGATATTTATCCCCTTTAACAATTTCTCTCTTGCTTCAGAATCAAATTTTAATATCTTAGCCACTTATTTTTCCTTCCCTATCGCGGAGAGCAATAGTCAGCTCTACAACCTCATCTGCTAAACGTCTTCCTATTATCCTACCTGGCGAAAACAGAGGAAGAGCAGTCCAAGGCTTACCTCCTATCTCCCCTAGTATCCTTAAAGATCGTTTTGCTGCATTTATTCTATCAACTGTATCAACTGGTTGTATTTTTTTAAATGCTTCTGTCATATTTTTATCCTTCCAAAATTGCCATCAGGTCGTCGAATTTTACAAGTTTTAATTCTTTCCCGTCAACTTTTATTTCATCCCCGCCCCATTTTTTATAAACCACTTTATCTCCCAGTTTAACCGGACACTTCACGACCTTACCGTTTTCCATCACCATTTCATCTCCGCAAGCTACCACTTTACCCTGAGCCGGTTTTTCCTGGGCTGATTCCGGCAGGATAATACCGGATAAGGTTTTAGTCTCTGCCTCAGAAGGCTCAACCAGCACATAACCCATTAAGGGTTTGACGCTTATTTTAGATTCCGTATTTTTTTGTTTTGCCATATGGGAATGGTTTATATCAAAAACTAGCACTACTTGTCAAGGACTGATTATATTTTTTTAAAATTTCCTCTCTGATATCATCAGGATGGAAATAGAGCGCGCCGTCTTCGATCCTCTCTAAACCCATTGGTGTCTGCATAATCTTGAGCTGAAATTTCTTAGCTAAGTTCTCAAAAAAATCAATAATTTTGAATTTTTCATCCAGAGGATGATTCGCCTTTGGTGAAGAACTTTGAACTTGTGCTCCCATCCAATTAGGTAAAAATTTGAAAGCCCAATTGTTGTCTGCCAAATACTTTGAATAAATTCCATTCCTTTGCCATAAAACTTTCATCTGCAATACTTCATGCGCCACAAAAATATCTTTATACTTTTGTTCCAGCTTATCTTCCTCCAATAAGATATTAAGGCACAGCTTACCGGCAATTTTTCTGCCTGTATCTGTAACTTTCCTTCTTTGACCGGTTAGTGACAGTAACCCCAAACACAACAATCGACAAAGCCACAAACGGTCTTTTCTTGTGATAATAAACAAATCAATATCATCACTTTTCCCGGCATTATTAATAGCCAGCCCTCCGGAAATTCCAACCAGTTTTATCCAGGGAATTAACTTTAAAATTTGCGAAAGAATTTTTGCTTTTCTAAAATAAACAACAGATTGTTTTTCTTTACGGAGTCTTTGCAAAACTAAATTCCCGCGTTTTGGTAAAAAATAATATTTCTTATAACCCTTCAACACTTTCTCTATCTGTCTAAGAGTTGCCTTTTTAGCTATTAACCATTTATGAATTTCATTAATCTTTAACGGATAATCAAAAATATCAGCGTAAATTAGGGTTTTTAATATAGCTTTTTCCATACTGCTAATCTACCATGTATAATTAACCACATGCAATTTGAAGATAATTATTTGTTAAAAACAATAACTACATTATCTATAGGCGGGCCGGCTAAAAAGTTTGTAATTGTATCTTCCGAGGAAGAGTTAATAGAAGCATTAGAATATGCCAAATCCCAACAGATGCCGTATTTAATTATCGGTGGAGGTAGTAATTTATTAATCAGTGATGACGGATTCGAAGGCTTAGTTATAAAAAATGAGATTTGTGATTTGTCCACCTCGAAGGTGGGCCCTGACTCCTTCGAGGTGTGCGTTAAGAGTGGAACTCTTTTACAAAACCTTGTTGACTACACCATTCAAAATGGACTTTCCGGATTACAAAAACTAACCGGAATTCCCGGTACTGTTGGAGGGGCAGTTTATGGCAATGCCGGAGCTTATGGCCAATCAATTTCCGATCATATTGTATCCGTTGATCAATTAAACAAGTCTGGATGTGCTTTTGGTTACAGAAACAGCATTTTTAAACAATCCAAGCAACCTATCTTAGAAGTAACTTTTCAACTGGAACCAGGTGATCCTGACATACTCAAAAAAGAAGCAGAAGAAGTATTATCTAAAAGAGCTGTTAGATATCCCCCGGGAATTAAATGCCCGGGTAGTTTTTTCAAAAATTTAATTGCTTCTGAAATTCCGGAAGAAATCTTGAATAATATCCCCCAAGAAAAAATTGTCTACGGCAAACTTTCTGCCGGAGCATTGCTGGAAGAGGTAGGAGCCAAAGGGCAATCTTTAAATGGCATAGAAATTTCACCTATTCATGGCAACTTATTTATAAATAAAGATAATGGGACTGCCAAAGATTTTTATGATTTGGCTAAAACTTACGCAGAGAAAGTCAAAGAAAAATACGACATCACCCTTGTCCCCGAAGTCCAACTGATTAACTTACCTTGGGACCTCAACTAAATTATATATTTCCAGGGGAACCTCTTCGTAGGGATGGACTTTTTTAATTGCTGTCACCACAGCTGTTACATTTTCTTTCTCACAAATTACTTCAATCCTTTCTTCTTCTACTTCTTCTAATTTCCCCACTTGACCAATCGTAGGATGGGCTCCTTCACTCGGAATAAACCTTCCCACACCCTTGGTAGAAAAGCTGGCATGGGTGTAATTTCCCAAAACTCCTGCCCCTGCATCCCCCATAGCCATCCTTACTTTCTCTGCATCAGTAACCGGCACAAAAGTGATAATTTTAAACATAATTTACGGTGAACTAACCGATTGAGGTCTGGTATATTTATCCAAAACCTGTTTTACGCCTTTATCAACTGTCTGCAGAGCCATTGCCGGATCGGTTCCGGCCAGTGTTGCATTAATCCCGTCTTCGAAATATTTAATCATTTCATCGTTTATCCCGTTATCAAAAGTATTCGATGCTAAATACCAGAATTTATAACCAGGTCCCTGGGCGACAAATGCCCCTACGATAGGATCCTGTACCAGTTCCCCAGCTAAGCTCTTTTGTGAATATGGCTCACCAAACAGCCTGACTTGTGAAGCTTGCTGAAAGAGTAATTTTTCAGTTTCCGCAGAAGTCAAAAATTTAACAAACTTCCAGGCTTCAGCGGGATTCTTTGATTTTGCAGAAACCACTTCTCCCCAGAAACTGGCCCAACTAACAATCTTACCGGAAAGTTGCGGCACCGGTGTAACTTTAAATTTTAAATTTGGGTTTGCCACACGTAATTCATGAGCCCGCCAGGAGGGAGCGAAATAAAATCCCAACCTGCCTTGGGCAAACATATCCGTTGATTTCGGTAAATTTGCGTCCCATGTTTTTTTCTTTGGATCTATTACAAAACCGGTATAAAACCGCAGCACTTCCACCATTTGCGGACTGGCAACATTACTTACATCAACACTTGGCTGCTGCAGCATTAAAAGTCCCAGGATATCAGACCAATGGTCAACATTGCCGGCAGTACCCATTGCCGCGCCTGCTGTTTTGATGCCTGTCGCATCTTTGACCGTCATTTTTGTGGCCAAATCTATGAATTCCTGCCAGTTTTTGGGAGGTTTACCACCAATTGCATTTAACATATCTTCGTTATAGAAAAGCGCCAGCCCATCCACTTCCATTGGCGCACCGTAAATTTGACTTCCTTTAATAAAACTATCGGCAGCGACCGGATAAAACATACTTTTAAAATCTGCGCTCGTAAACACATCCTCAGGAGAAGAAGCAAGTTCTGATGTAAACATTGGCAACCAGGAATTATGAATCCTGAAAATATCCGGTCCCACACCTTCCCGAATTTGAGTTTGGACGCGGGTTCTATAATTTACAGAAGATTTACGCTCATAATTAATAATGATATTAGGATGCAGTTTTTGATACTCGGCCAATACGGGCTTTATCAAATTATCATCCTCCCACAGCCCCCAATAAGTTAAAATTATTGGTCCCGAAACTTTAGGTTTATTAAAGAAAGAGATATTAGGTCCGAACTTCCAAAAAATAAATCCTAAAACAATGGCCAAACTTAAAGCAATAATTATTATTTTCTTCACGATAGTATTGTACAATACCACCGTGGCCAAAGCGAAGAAGAAAAGAGATTTATTGCGAAGCAACAAACTTGCTTTATTGCGAAGCAACAAACTTGCTTTATTGCCAATTATTTTATCAATATTGCTGTTGATATTACTCGGTGTGACTTATCAAGTAATAATGTTGGATAAATATTACCCGCTCACATTTGTTGGCAGCATTAACATTTCTTTTTTAACCCGTGGCCAAGCCATCAGAGCTGTGGAGTCAACTTTTCAACAAAGAGCCGGTCAAAAAATATCCTTTGACTACGCCCAGGACTCTATGGCTTTGGATCTAGCCACTGCTTCTGCTGCATTAGATTATTCTGCTATCACTGCAGATTTTGATAATAGCCACAGAGGGTTTTCCACTTTTTTTTCCAAATCAAATATCCGCCCAAAGGTGAGCCTATCTTTAGATAAGCAACTGGAAAAAATAGCCTCTACCGTAAACAGACAACCTGAAAATGCCCAGCTTTTTTTTGATGAAAGTACCGGATCAGCCAGAATTCAGATCAAAGAGGGAGTAGACGGATTAATGCTTGATAAAGAGGCCGTCAAAAGCCAAATTGCAGACTATCTTTTAACCGGCAAATATAACCGTTGGTTATCTCTAAAAATTGCCCCACCCAAAATAACCACTGCTTTTGTAGTGCGTGCCAAAGCAGCTTTGGAAGCTATTACTAAAGAACCCATTAAATTGACTTTTAGTGAAAATACCTGGGTTTTGGATACCAAACAACTACTGACTTTACTTGATTTAACTAAAGGAGAGGGTTTACTTCTGGATGAAGACCAAACTATAGCTTATTTAAAAAATATTGCCTCCGGAATAGATCAGGATGTCCAGGAAGGTTTATTTGAATTTAATCCTCAAACTAAAAGAGTGGCGGCTTTTAAACCGTCCCGGGATGGCCAGAAATTAGACGTCCAAAAAACCATTGATCTTATCTCTGATACACTAACTAATCCTTCTTCTAAAACTATTCCTTTACCGGTTGAGATTATTAAACCAAAAATATTAACATCTGATGTAAATTCCTTAGGAATCAAAGAGCTGCTGGGCCAGGGTATTTCCAATTTTGCCGGTTCGATCCCCAATAGAATTTACAACGTAGTGCTTACTGCTTCAAGAATTAACGGAGTACTGGTCCCGCCGGGAGAGATATTCTCTTTTAATCAAACCATCGGTGACGTGTCTGCAGCCACCGGTTATAAACAAGCATATGTGATTAAAGAAGGCAGGACTGTTTTAGATGACGGAGGCGGTGTTTGCCAGGATTCCACTACTTTATTTAGGGCAGTGTTAAATGCCGGACTGCCGGTGGTGGCGAGAACCGCCCATGCCTACAGGGTAGGTTATTATGAGCAGGGCTTTCCTCCGGGGCTGGATGCCACTGTTTTTTACCCAAGTGTGGATTTTAAGTTTAAAAATGATACCTCAGCCCATATTTTAATCCAGGCCTATACCTCAGGAATCACTCTATATGTTGATCTCTATGGTACCTCTGATGGCAGGACTGTATCTTTAAGTAAGCCAGTAGTAAGCAATCAAACTCCTCCGCCTCCGGAACTTAGGCAAGATGACCCAACCTTACCAAAAGGTACAGTTAAACAAGTGGACTGGGCAGCCTGGGGAGCAACTGTTTCATTTAGAAGAACAGTTACCAGAGGTGGTGAAACTTTAATCAATGAAACCTGGAGATCTGCCTATAAACCCTGGCAGGCAGTATATCTGGTAGGAACACAATAATCGTTTATCGTAATACTTCGTTCTTCGTATATCGAATATCGTAAATTGTAAATCGCACATCGTAACATTTCATTTTTCGAATATTGGATTGCTACATTTTCATTACCCGATAAACGATAATCAATATACGATATACTATTATTTGATGTTCGCTTACGAATCACTCGATATTTGGAAACTCGCTATAGAATACGCTCGTACTGTTTATAAAGTAACTGATAAATTTCCAAAGTCTGAAATTTACGGACTAACTAATCAGCTACGTAGAGCTGCTGTATCAGTCTCAGCTAATATTGCAGAGGGTTCGGGAGCTAGTAGCCTTAATGATAAACTGCATTATTTAGATATTGCAATTAAATCAGCTCTTGAAACTACTTCAGAAACACAGATAGCATTTGAGCTAAATTATTTAGATGAAACTATCCGGAATCAACTCTATGAAGAAGCTGAAAAAATAATTCGTAAAATACGATCATATAAAAAATTCTTGAAATCCGATAAATGATAAGTAGGGTTGATTCGCTCTTTACGATACACGATAAACCATATACGATATACTAGATTTAAAATGATAACAGTTACAGGATCTTTGGCTTTTGATCATATTATGGACTTTCCCGGTCTTTTTGCAGACCATATCATGCCGGATAAAATCCACCAGATAAACCTCTCTTTTTTGGTAAATACCTTAAAAAAACAAAGAGGCGGTACTGCCGGCAACATTGCCTATAATTTAGCCCTGTTAAAAAATCCGGTGGCAATTTTAGGGATTGCCGGCCCTGATTTTTCAGAATATGGGAAGTTTTTACAACAAGCAGGTGTAGATACCTCTCAAATCAAAATCTCTGAGGATTCTACCTCTTCCGCTTACATTATGACTGATAAAGCTGATAACCAGATCACAGCTTTTCATCCGGGAGCCATGAATGAAGCTCCTTCTTTATCACTGGATAATATTAAAACTGATTTGGCAGTTATCTCCCCCAATAACCCTGAGGCCATGGTTAAATTTACCAAACAATGTCAGGATAAAAGCATTAAGTATATGCTTGACCCTGGCATGCAGCTACCCTCACTCAGTTCTGATGATTTAAAAAATATGGTAAAAGATGCAGATATTTTAATTGGTAATGATTATGAGATAGCGCTATTAAGAGACAAGATACAAGAAACAAGTGACAAACTATTGGAAAATGTTGGAATTTTAATCACTACTTTGGGAGAAAAGGGATCAACGATACAAACTAAAGATCAAAATCTACAAATTAATGCCGGAAAAGTAATCCAAGCGGTTGACCCGACGGGTGCGGGTGATGCTTATCGAGCCGGATTTTTGACCGGCTTTTTAAAGAGTTTAGACCTAAAAACATGCGGACAAATGGGGTCGGCTGCTGCTTGCTACGCCGTTGAAAAATATGGTACAACTAGTCACACTTTTACTGTTGAAGGTTTTTGTAAAAGATATAAGGAAAATTTTGGAGAAGAACTAAAAGTATGAAATCTGATATTAAGGATAAAAATTTGGCACCTAAGGGCAAATTAAAAATTGAATGGGCAGGTTCCCAAATGAAAGTTTTGGAACTAATTAAGAGACGTTTTGCCATAGAAAAACCGCTTGAAGGAATTACCCTCGGAGCTTGTTTACATGTCACCTCTGAAACTGCCAATCTTATGACTACCTTAAAAGCAGGGGGAGCAAATTTGGCTCTTTGTGCCTCTAACCCTCTCTCCACCCAGGACGATGTGGCTGCCTCCCTGATAGAAGATTTTGGGATCCCCACTTTTGCTATCCGCGGCGAAGATAAAGATACATATTATAAACACCTCAACACTGTCATGGATTTTCACCCGCAAATCACCATGGATGACGGGGCAGACCTGGTCACTTTACTCCACACAGAAAAAGTCTCCCAGCTTAAAGACGTAATCGGCTCATCAGAGGAAACAACCACAGGGGTTATCCGGCTTCGGGCCATGTTAAAAGACGGGACACTCAAAATTCCGGTGATGGCAGTCAATGATTCGCCTACCAAGCATATGTTTGACAATAGATACGGCACAGGCCAATCCACCATTGACGGAATAATCAGAGCTACTAATGTACTTTTGGCAGGAAAAAAATTCGTGGTAGTAGGATATGGCTGGTGCGGCAGGGGCTTGGCTCAGCGGGCTAGGGGCATGGGATCTTTAGTGATAGTCACAGAAGTAAACCCGCTCAAGGCTTTGGAAGCTACCATGGACGGGTTTGATGTTATGCCCATAGACCAGGCAGTCAAAATTGCCGATATAATCTGTACTGCCACCGGTAATAAAACAGTTATATCTGTTGCTCATTTTCAAAAAATGAAAAATGGCGCGATTGTAGCCAATACAGGACACTTTAATGTGGAATTTGACTATGAAGGCCTAATCAAGATTGCCAAAAATAGAAGAACCCTGCGGGATAATCTGGAAGAAATAACTTTGGAGGATAACAAAAAGATCTTTGTTTTAGGTGAAGGCAGGCTGATTAACTTAGCCTCAGCAGAAGGTCATCCGCCTGATGTCATGGATATGTCCTTTGCCAACCAGGCTTTGGCAGCAGAGTTTCTGGTGAAAAATAAAGGCAAACTAAAACCAGGTGTTTATACTGTGCCAAAGGAGTTAGATGATATGATTGCCCAGTTAAAACTTAAATCCTTGGGCATTTCCATAGATACTTTAACTGAGGAACAAAAAAAGTATTTAGCCTCCTGGCATGAAGGAACTTGACAGAAATTAAGCGGATTTAGATAGATAATAAATATCCTTTTTATAGCGGTAATCAGAGAACTGGAACTGCCCTTTACCATCAATGATAGCCTGGTAATCCTTACAGTCCCGACAAAGCTGATCCCCTTTAATACAAACCCAGTTCCCTCCTTTAATGGCTTTTTTAAGTTCCAAAGCCTTCTCTCTTAACCAATCCAGCTTGGGTTCTAAAGCATCCAAAACAATCTCCCTCGGCGCATCTTCCCTATCTAAATACCAAAACGAGGCTTTGGATACCGGTTTACTTAAGTTTGCCTCTGCGAGTATGGCATAAATATAAAGCTGCAGAGTATCTTCTTCGTCATTTGCCCCAGTTTTAAAATCCACAATATGCAAAGTCCCCCCCGGCATCTCCCCCACAAAATCAAAGTTACCGATTAATATCACATCCTCCACTAAATTATACTTAGGAAAAGTTACCGGCGGCGCAGTTTTCTCCAATACTTTTGCATTATCTAAGAAATTATCCAGCATCTTCAGGCCCCTTTTGCCAAAAGTTGCCTCTTCTTCCAAAGAGCTAAATCCGCCTTTTTTGCCCCTATATTTAAGCCAAAAATTACGGTATTTTTGTATTAGCTGCCCGCTTGTAACCTGGCCCTGCATATCCAAATACCATTTGACGCTGTCATGTACGGTTGACCCTAAAGTTAAATAGGGCGAGGCAATCTGCAGTCTAAAACCGGTCTTTGGGTCTTTGTAGATATTTTTTAAATAATAACTTCGGGGACACTTCAAAAAATCTTTTAAAGCCGTATAAGAAACCCACAAAGCGTCTTTAATAAATTCATGTTTTTGCTTAGGGATCATAGTTATTTATATACTTTGTGAGTTCCGCTATGGCCACCAATATCCAAAAGAAGAATGATTGATCTACCTTCGCTGTCATAATCCCAAATAATACGAATATCTCCTGTTACCCCGCTACTCCATTTTTCTCCGTAGTTTTTTGTTGTAACTTTATGTGTTTTAAGAGATGGATAAGACGGATTTTGTTCTAAGAAATGTAACGCTTTTCTGATTTTCTTTTCTATCTCTTTATTTTCTTTGGTATTTAAAGCGTATGTTTCATCAAAATGCTTTGTAAAAACAAGTGTAAACATAGCAACTCTTAGAGTCTACCCAAGTGAGCGCTTAGTTCTTTTTTATTCCTGATGATTGTGTATCGTCCCTCTTCAAGATCTTTGAGACTTTGACCAATTCTTTTCTCTGTTTCGGCATCAACCATTGGCAAGTTTTTATTGCCTTCCTCAACATCTTTAACAAGTGTATGTCTGACATATTCAGCAAAGGGAATACCCAGGCTATTGGCTCTGGCTACGGCACTGTTATATAGTTTTGGGGAAAATGTTACTAGTTTTTGCACTCTGTCTTGCGTTGTTTGCATATCTTTCTCCTTGATATATGCCAAATTGTATATCTGCTATATATTTTAGCATAGTTTCGCAAATTGTCAACTATCTAAAGTTAACTCTTCTTTATTCTGTTAAAATAGATGCATGATTATTCTGGGAATAGAAACATCCTGCGATGAAACAGCTTGCGCTATCTTGACGAATAACGATAAACGAATAACGATATTATCCAATATTGTGGCTTCATCAGCCTTGCTGCAGGCTAAATACGGAGGGATAATTCCTGAACAGGCGGCACGGGAACAGATAAAATCAATCATTCCGGTGATAGAAGAAAGTTTACAGGCTTCAGGCCACAGGCAACAGGAAATTGACGCTATTGCAGTCACCTATGGACCCGGACTAATAGGTTCACTTTTAGTGGGGGTAGAAACTGCCAAAACCCTGGCATTAATCTGGAATAAACCACTAATCCCAGTTAATCACCTGCTTGGACATTTTTATGCTAATTGGATTACTCCCACTCACCTTCCAGGAGTCAAAGCCCACCTGGAAGGTGTACCGAGCTTCCCTTGTATTGGCCTGCTTGTTTCCGGTGGGCATACGGATTTAGTTCTGTTTACAGATCATGGTAAATATAAATATCTGGGCGGAACCCGGGATGATGCGGCAGGAGAATGCTTTGATAAATGCGCCAGGCTCCTGGGACTGCCCTACCCTGGTGGTCCTATTATTTCCAAACTAGCACAAGAGGGTAACCCAAAAGCTTTTAAATTACCCAGACCAATGATAAATTCCAAAGATTTTGACTTCTCTTTTTCAGGTTTAAAAACAGCAGTAGCTAATATAACAGATAAAAGTAAGGTCGCTGACCTTGCTGCTTCAATTCAACAAGCTATTGTTGATGTTCTGGTTAAAAAAAGTATTCAAGCGGTTGAAAAATATCAGGTTAAAAACTTAATAGTCGCCGGCGGAGTGGCCGCCAATCAGAAACTGGTTTCAGAATTAGCTGTCAGCTGTCAGTCTTCAGCTATCAGACTCTTTGTACCACCACCGGAACTTTGTACAGATAACGGAGCCATGATAGCCTCTGCAGCCTTTTTCCAAAAAGCCCTTAAAAATCCTTTGTCTCTTCAAGCTGATCCAAACCTTGCACTCGTAACTTAAAGCCAATATACTAACTCCATGGATAAAACTTATGACCAGACAAAAGTTGAAGCAAAGTGGTACAAATTTTGGGAAGAGAAAGGCTTTTTTAAGCCTGAAGTAAATCCTGACGGCAAACCCTACACTATTATCCTTCCTCCGCCTAATGCCAATGGAGCCCTGCATTTTGGCCATGCCATGTATACGGTAGAAGATATTTTAATCAGATATCACCGCATGAAAGGTGAAGCTAGCTTATGGCTGCCCGGTTCAGATCATGCCGGCTTTGAAACCCAAGTGGTTTTTGAAAAACAACTGGAAAAAGAGGGTAAGTCACGTTTTGACTTTGACAGGAAGACTTTATACCAGATGATTTGGGATTTTGTCCAGAACAATAAAGGCACTATGGAGGGGCAACTCCGCAAATTAGGCTTTTCCCTGGATTGGTCCAGGCAAAAATTTACCCTTGATCCTGAAATCGTTAAAATTGTCTATAAAACTTTTAAACAAATGTTTGATGCGGGTTTGGCTTACCGGGGCTTAAGACTGGTCAATTACTGCACCAGGCACGGCACCTCTTTTTCTGATTTGGAAGTTTTATATGAAGACCGGACCACCCCGCTTTATTACATCAAATACGGACCACTGATTTTAGCTACCACCAGGCTGGAAACTAAATTTGGCGACACAGCCGTAGCAGTTCATCCGGGAGACAGCCGCTACCAAAAATATATTGGCCAAACTTTAGATATTGAAACAGTTTTAGGCCCTGCCAAAATTAAAGTGATCGCAGACAAGGCAGTTGACCCGGAGTTTGGAACCGGGGTAATTAAAGTTACCCCTGCCCATGCCATGGTGGATTTTGAAATAGGAGAGCGGCACGATTTGGAAATCCGCCAGGTAATTGGATTTGACGGCAAATTAAACGAAAAAGCCGGTAAATTCGCCGGGTTACGGGTTAAAGAAGCCAGGGTTGCAATTGCTAAAGAAATGCTGGAAAAGGGTTTGATCGAAAAAATAGATGAAAATTACCAAAACCGGGTGGGAGTTTGCTATAAGTGCGGCACAGTAATTGAACCGCTGCCAATGGAGCAATGGTTTATCAAGGTTGCTACCCTTGCCAAGCAGGCTGTCGAGAATGTTAAAAAAGGTGAAATTAAAATTTATCCAAAAAACTGGGAAGTCACTTATTTCCATTGGCTGGAAAAACTTAAAGACTGGAATATCTCCCGGCAAATTGTCTGGGGTATGCAAATCCCGGCCTGGAAGAATAAAAAAACAGGGCAGTGGCAAGTGACCGAGGGAGAAGCCCCGGATGGACCAGATTGGGAGCAGGATCCTGATGTCTTTGATACCTGGTTTTCTTCTGCTCAATGGCCCTTCGCAACGCTTCAGGCAGGTCAACCGGGAGATTTTGATAAGTTTTACCCTACTTCTGTTATGGAAACAGGCTATGATATTCTGCCTTTTTGGGTGATCAGAATGATTATGGTAGGAAATTTTGTAACAGGCAAAATTCCTTTTAAAGATGTTTTGCTACACGGCAAAATATTAGATCCCCTGGGCAAGAAAATGAGTAAAAGTAAGGGCAATGTGGTTGACCCAATTGAGATTGCTAATCAATACGGGGCAGATGCTTTAAGGATGGCCTTAATGTACGGCAATGCTTTTGGACACGACCAGGCGCTGTCTCACTCAAAACTGCAAGCCATGCGGAATTTTACCAATAAGCTTTGGAACATCGGCCGGTTTATTATTGATTTTAAGCCGGAAGACGCTGCCTCAGAAATAAGTAAGCACGAAGACGATCAAGATATTCTAAATCAACTGAATAAAACAACTGCGGCAGCTACCAAAGCACTGGATACTTACAGATTTCATGATGCCAGCGGTAGTTTATATGAATTTATTTGGCATGAATTTGCTGATAAATATATTGAAAGTACAAAAAATAGAAGAGCAGAAGCTCAGCCGGTTTTGGAATATGTTTTCCGAACCTGTTTAGAACTATTGCATCCCTTTATGCCCTTTATTACGGAGGAATTATGGCAAAAACTACCCCATAAAGAAGAGTCTATAATGGTAAGTAAATGGCCTGAAAAAGTGATTTAGGCACGAATAACCGCAAAATTAACGCAGAATTGACGCAAACTTTTATTCTTTAGGAGCTTCCTTTGGCTCGCCGGAGCTTTCAGCGGAGGCGGCTTCACCTTGAGGCTGTTCGCCCTCTGCACCTTCTGCCGCTGCGCCCTCAACCGGCGGGACTGCTTCAGCCACTGCTGCAGCTGCGGCTGCTGTTTCTTCTTCCATTTGCTTCTTCATCTCCTCGGTAATAGCCGGAGCCAGTTTAACAACGATTTCTTCCTCAGGAGCGCTGACGGTTAGCTTACTTCTGTCAAAATTCAATTGTCCGACAGTAATAGTGTCATCAATATTTTTAAGAGGTGTAATATCAACTTCAATTTTTTCAATCAGATCAGCGGGCAAAGCTTCTACCTCAATTTCATTTAAGGTTTGCAGTACAATCGTCTCCCCCAGCTTGACGGATTCCGGCTCATCTCCTATCAGCACCAAAGGCACCGGAACTTTAACCTTCTCTGACATATTAACCTGATAAAAATCAATGTGAATGGGTTGGCCGGAAACAGGATTGTATTGAACTCCCTTAATCATAACCGGCCGCACTTTTTCTGTACCAATCTTTAGATCAATCAAGCCGGTTTCCCCTGCTTCTTTGAAAGTTTTAAGGAATGTTTTGCCGTCAACTGAAACATGTTCTGTTTCCAAACCCTTGCCAAACACATGGCCGGGTAACTTTCCGTCTTTTCTTAAATTCTTAACTTTTTTACCTAGGATTATTCTTTCTTCGGCTTGTAAACTTAATCTGTCCATATTTTTTACTAGGGTAATTTATCATATTCGGGCTCAATGGGCAAGAGCCTGCTTATCCGTGTCTAATCTTGAGATACAAAATTAACAAATTCAGAACCAGAAGAATAGTGTATCACTTTTTAAACTCTACCTCAAAGCTTCTATCAACCGATAAATCCGTAGAAATAGTTTGCTCTTGCGGGCCGATCTTTTTGGTTTTGTCTGAAATTAATTGATAGTTAATCGGATAAGTAATCGTCCAATTAAACGGATCCTTTAAGGTCCCCGCCTGTTTTACCACATTTAACTTATAACCGGCTTGCCCATTTTCAAACTTCAGACTGACCGGCACCGTGTAATCCAGCACCAGAGTCTTCTGTTCTTTTGGATTAAGCTCCAGTAGAATTGAATAGCCTGCCCTGCCATAATCCACAAAACCGGAGATTTCGCCGGTTTTGTTAGTTTCTCCCCAAAGTACTCTTGTTATTTTACTTCCGAAAGGCAGATATATCCGCATTCTGTTTTTATACTTTCCCCCGGGAAAAGTATCTGAAGGGCTTCTGTTGATGTAACTTATCCTGAGCCTGTGCTTAATTTCGCCCTCCTTACCAACCACAGTTTCTAAATTATAGCTTCTGTCCAGATAATAATTGGCCTTGTTGGCTCCCAGGTTTGCCTCTACCAAACTTAGAAAATCCTGGTTCTCACTATTTTTGGAAGCTCTCGGAAAAGCATGCGTCCATCCCAGCGAGTCTGCATAAGAAAGTAGTTTATTGTCATTTATATAAATACTGATATGTTTTTCATCCAGAGATTTACTTAGAGCCGTAATTACTCCCGGCCAGTTATTTTGCGGAAGAAAGAAGATCTTATTAAAAGCTTCATTTGCTAGAGCTGTCAGAAAACTTTTTTTCGCCTGAGAGCCGGGGAAAAAACTCATTTCCGCATGCGACACTGCCTTTTCAAAAAGATTTTCTGAGGTAATTTTTTCATTATAATCCGGCAGATTTAATGGTCCAATCGCTTCCAGCAACTTCTCCATAGCAGACACATCCATTGCTATCACACCCTCAACAGTCTCCCCTGTTTCCTTGGTATAAAACCATTCCGCCTGCCGGGCGCTCGTTGGAAAATCACTTTCCCAATTTGAATCCCGTAAATACCAATTTTTCTGACCTAAATCCTCTTTAATTTCTTTAGGAGGCTCGACATGAAGCGGGAGAGCCCCATCAATTGCATAAATATCATTTACTGTTAATTTCTTTAATTTCCCCCCTTCAAAAGAAATTTTTGCAAAAGAGCCAATGAAACCACCGGCCGGCCGGAGTTCCATATTGTTCTGGAGTAAAATAAGATAATTTTTGCTGCCGTCCACTGCAACCAGATTTGGTAGCAGCACAGATAAAGACCTAACTCTACCGATGAAATTCCGGTAAAGAGACAGCTTGCCTGCCAATTTATTGATCTCCCCTGCTACCGCACCCGGCATGCCCTTTTCAAAATCGTTGCTCCCTAAAAGTGCGTCTGCCCTTGAGAACGCATTACCGGCTGAGCTTAACTCCACCTGAGCTGAGCTAAAATAAGCAGCGGGAGATGCAGACAACTCCCCTGTCACTGCCTTCATACCCAGCAAAAGCTGCTGGGCCCCCACAATAGTACTTTTTGCTGAACCCAACCAGAAATCAGATATATTAGTTAGCTTCCGCATAACTTCTAACTGATTTACGCCTAACCCGCTTATAGACTTTACTGCCTGAACACCGGAGCTGGCTCTGTCTATATTTTGCAAACTTTTTTCAAACTCTCCTTTTTGTAAATTTACCATTGCCGACTCAAGTCCAGATTTGAAGGTAAAAACTCCCCACCCGAAAATCAGCACGGGCCAAATCAGCGCATATGTCACCAAAGCAATTAAAATAGATAAATATATTTTTGAAAAAGGTATCTTAAATTTAGGATCGTGAGCTCTCCTATCCTCTTTTCTAAACTCTTCCAACTCTGTTTTCTTTTCCTGAGGTAACTCAACATCTTCCTCCTTTTTATCAGGTATTTCTATTTCGTTATCCTTGAAAAACCTGAGCGTCTGCCTTAAAGCTGAAAACATCTTGACTTTGGGACGCCAGTTTAAAAATTTAATAGTTTTTTCTAAGTTAGGTGTTTGCCAAGGCGGCAGTTCAGAAAAAACAAAATCCCGGCTTTCATACCAAACGGGATCCAGCAGTACTTGCTTAATTTCCGCCACCTTGAGGGGTTTCGGGCTGACACCGTCAAAGATTTTCTGTGATGTTGAACCGGCAAAAATTGTTTTAATCATCAGCTCGACAGCATCTTCCACAAATAAAGCCCTTGTGGAAAACTCCAGGGAAACATCCTGCTGCAGCTTGCCCGTTAAGGACTGCTTTAGCAGTTTAATAAGCGGATCATGACCGTCAAAATTCATTCTGGGCCCAAAAACAGAGCCCAGTCTTAGAACCCGGGCATTTAAGCTAAAATCAGCTGCAAACCCTGCAATTTTTGCTTCCATTTGCTTCGTTCTTTTTAAGCTTTCATTTAAGTTTTCCTTATCATAAAGATCAATTGACGACACAAGCAGGCAGCGGCATTTAGTCTTCTTAAATATTGCAAGAATTTTCTCCAGATCTTCCTGACCGGAGTCGATAAGAAACAGGTAATCAAGCCGCTCCGGCTGAAAGTTTAAATTTTTGGCAGATTCTAAAATTAGATGAAAATTGCGGTTTCCGGCAGCTTCCCTTAAGTTCTCTTTTTTGCTATCTACTCCAATTACCTGAATATCTTTATCGAGAAGCTGATCAACTAAATGAGAGCCTAAAAATCCCGCAGCCCCCACGACCAAAGCAACGGGCTTGTTTCGCGAAAGCAAAATACTATTTTTATTAATGATAGGTTCGTCTGATTCGTCCACGCGTAAATCGTAACACCACTGCCCGCAAAATCAATATAGATAAAACACAACTTTCTATGTCATTTTAAGCCTCGGGGATTAAATGTGGGAATCCAGTGCTAAATTTGCTAATCTATCTGCCGCTGAATTTTTCTCTCTAGGCACGTGATTGTAAATTGCACCACCAAGTTGCATCTTTAATATCTGTATCTGCCCGATTAAGGGTTTTAAATGCGGGCTTTTCACTTTGAATCTGCCGGACAATTGCTCGACCACAAGTCTTGAATCTGCAAAAAGCTCTATCTGTAAGGACTCCCTGTTAAGATTTTTTTTAACATATTTCAGGGCCTCTAAAACGGCCATATATTCAGCCACATTATTTGTGGCTATACCTATATATTTGCCTTCCTGATAAAGTAATTTTCCTTTTTCGCCGGAAATAGTAAAACCATAACTGGCATGTCCGGGGTTTCCGCGCGAAGCGCCGTCTGTATAAATAATAAGTTTCACTTATCTTAGGATAAGGATTTGTAGGATTAAAATCAAGTACTCGGAAATAACTGTTGTCCAGGATGCGGCAATATAGGAATACTGCGGTATATAAATTATATTAAGCACAAAATTAAAAACGAGCCCGGATGTGTAAATTATAAGCATTTTTTTGTACTGCCCCCTGGTTATCAGAACCCACATCAGTAGTGCCGATAAAAAATAGGCAGGAAACCCTAGGGATAAAATCTGCAGGCTTTGGACAGAACCTTCAAATCCCCCTCCGGTTAAAATTCGAATCATAATAGGGGAAAAAATAATTGTAAAAATAGTACCTGCCAGGGATAAACCCAGGAGTCCCGAACCAATAAGTTTAATTTTTTCCAGAGATTTAAGCATCAAAGGATAATAAGCATTCATAATAAATGTTGGCAGAACCAACGCAGTTTGAAAAATAGAGTAGGCAATATTGTAAACTCCAACATCAGCAGCATTTTTGAAATAAGCAATCATAAATGAATCAGCCCGGAAATAAATGACATTTAAGGCAAGTGTGGCGGCAATGGGCCAGGAAGACTTGAATAGGTTAATCGTATATCGTAGATCGAATATCGGAATTATTTTTAAGATAAGTCTACGAAGTAAAAACAGTGCTGATAAAGCTATTACCAGCCAACCAAAGAAATGAGCAAGTAATAAAAAAGAGACTGGTAATTTTTGTAAAACCAGAAAATAAAAAACTGCCAAACTCACTAATGTGCCAATGCTTGATGCCAACACCGACAGGTCATACCGCAATTTCTTTTGAAATATTAAATTGCAGGTTGTAAAAACAGAAGATCCAAAAATTGCCAAAGCTCCAAATAATACAGCGCTTGAAAAAAGAGGGGTAGTAAACGGCAAAAATGGCAGTAGTCCAACTGCTAAAATTACCAATAACCCGGACCAAATTAATCTTGCTCCCAGTAATTTATTCCACTCAATGTCTCTCTTCTTTAAAACATGAGCATTAAAGCCAAAATCCGCCAACATATAAAATATGGCCAAGTAGGTTAGTGCCAGTGTAAAAATTCCCGTTCCGCTTGTGCCATAATTTCTCGCCACCAGTCCGAGAATAATAAAAGTAGAGACAGACGTGACAATCTTCCCCGCCATCTGCCACCCCGTTTGTTTAAAAATTTTAGAGAAATGACTCACGGAATAATTTTAACACGGGACAGAGACAGACCCCATACCAAAAATAATAATCTGTAGCCCTGGGGCAGGGCCAAAAAATAATGATCAAACATTCCCAAAAAAATAATAACCAGCCAAGGAAATAAGTTTACTCTTTTAATTATTGACCAGATTATCAAACTTATTAGTCCGATGAGGCCTATCAATCCCGTTTCTGAAAGCGCTAAAAGAAAAATATTATGAACCGGCTGCAAAAAACGGCTGGGGCCGCTGATAAGACTATCTGCTAAAGCCGGAATAAAATTATTCAATCCAACACCAAAAAAAGGTTCTTTCAAAAAAATCTGCCATGCACTACTAATCAATTCCTCCCTCCGTACTAGCGCCAAATTATCAAAATTCAAAATACTAAAAAACCTGACAAATAAAATAGGAGCAACCAAAATAATTAACAAAATTAGCCACTTCTTCCTGAAAAACAAAAGCAGTAAAAAACCGGAGAGAATCACAGTCCGCGACATAGTAAGCAAAATTGCCAAAGATGTCAGCATTAAAACAAAAGGCTTTCTGATTACTAAAACGCTTACTATCAGTAAATATCCTGCTAAAACATTAGGATGAGGAAAAGTGCCATAAGGCCTTAAAAACTGCATCCCAAAAAAATCAAACTTAGCAATCCCGGGAGTCGTAATGCCAAAGGTTCTTTCACCCAATACCCAAAGTCCAAGGGTTGAACCTTTCAAAAATTGTAAAACAGCAATCAAAGATTCTCCAATAACCCCCAGCAATAGCGGCAGGTAAATAGCTTTTTTATCCTGAAGTGACGCAAGATATAATCCAAACAATCCGGCAATCGTATATTGCTCCAAACGCACCAAACCCGCTCCAATATTAGCCGCTCCAAATAACGATACAACCTGAGTAAACAAAAAAAATAAAAGAAGATTTAAAGCCAGTTTATTTATTTTAGGCTTTTGGAGAAGCCACACCGCAAGCAGTCCTGTTACTAGCATGTCCCAAAAATATATAGTGGGTGATAAATAATCAATTTTTAGAGAATAAATATAAGAAAAATCAGGCCAGAAATGGCGGCCTAATTGGGTTGGTAAAAAAAGCAGGGTTAAAAAAAGAAAAGTGTCTTCAATCTTTCTTAACTTCGGCATCTGTTTTAATCTTAATGACAATATGCCTGTCCCTACCTTCTCCTGCACTTTCACTCGAGAGCCCCGGCATCTCGGAAATTACCATATGAACAATTCTTCTCTGCCATGGAGACATCGGTTCAAGCTCTAATTCGCTTTTACTCTCCAGCACTTGTGCGCCCCAGCTTTTGGCACTGCTTGCCAACTCTTCCTCTTTTTGTTTTCTCCACCCCTCAACATCAATGACGATTCTCTTTTGACCTTCGGCTGTTTCCATTTTTCTAAACACCATTTGATTAACTAAAAGTTGCAAACCGTCCAGAGATTCACCTCTGGATCCAATTAATCTTCCTGCATCTTTGGTTTCAATCGAGACTGTAAAACTCTCATCTTGTTCTTCAATCTCATAACTTCCCTCAAGAAGTAGCATGCCTAATAAATTGTCTAATATTTCACTTAGTTGATTTTCCATTTTTAATTTTATTTATTAAATCAGCCATTCCGCCCCAGCCGGCTACTCTATGCTGCTGCAAAATCCCCAATATTGTATATGTATTCCAATAAATTGCGAGCCCTACCGGAAAAGAGAAAGCAAAATAACCAATCATTACCGGCATCATATATACCATTTGGGACTGTACCTGCCCCATACTTTCTTCCATGCCCGCTTTTTCTTTAGTTTCTTTAGGGGAATCGGACGGGTATTTTTTGACCGGTTTCGGCAAAGCCATTTTTGACTGAACAAAAGTTAACAGCGCAGTTACCAGGGGAATCAGTAATAGTAAAACTCCATACTTACCAAAATCCGATGGCTTAATACCTAAATTAAGGCCGAAAAAATTGGGATCTAAATTAGCGGCTAGTTTCAATTGTGGGAAGTACAGGAGTGAGTTTATTTTATCAATGTGTCCACCTGCTCCGGGTAAAATATTAATGATTGACTGATAAAGGGCAATAAAAACCGGAATCTGAATTACAGCCGGCAAACAACCGCCCGCCGGATTAACGCCATGTTCTTTGTAAAGCGCCATTTGCGCTTGCGCCATAGCCTGCTTATCCCCCTTGTGCTTGACCTTTAATTCATCAAGATGAGGCTTTAACTCTGCCATTTTTTTGGTGGCTTTAATCTGTGCAGCCATAAAAGGCCAAACCAGTATTCTTATTGCAACAGTCAAAATCACAATGGAAAAACCTAAAGCTCCCGGTATATGAATTGCCTGCAGTCCGGAGAAAATCAGCACCAACAAATTAACAACGGGGCCGAAAAATAAAGTATCAAAAATAGCAATTATTCCACTCATCTGCAGCTCCAGATTCTTTTTAGGCCAAGCCTGCTTCCCCTGAACACCCCGAATTCTCCGATCACGCGTTTAGCATACTCCGAACAACTGATTTCCTGTTTGCAGGCGCCACCCGGTGCAAAAACAGCCAAGACTCCTTTGTCAAAAGACAGAAAAGTCTGATAAAAATTTATTAAACTAATTAATAATCTTTGCATTTTTTAAAACTGTCTCCAAATCCAAAAGCACCAGACCTGATTTTACACCAGTTACCCCTGCTTTGGGAAGAGCCACTATATTAATATTATTTGGCAATTTTGCATAAAGAGTTTCAAAAGCTGAAGAAGTAAGCCTTCGGGCACGATTACGTTCTGTTGCCTTCTTAAAAGTTTGCGATGAAACAGCAATCCCCACACGGGGCATTTCATTGTCTCCGGGTTTGACAAATAGTTTTAAATATCTTGATTCCAGTTTTTTTCCAGCTGCTACCCATTTGAAATCTTTTTTTAAATTCAAGCGCTGGTGTTTTGGAAGCATTAGACTGTCAGTCTAACCCTTCCTTGCGCTCTTCTTCTTTTTAACACTTTTCTTCCACCGGCAGTTGCAGTCCTGGCCCGAAATCCGTGTTTTCTAACTCTTTTTAATTTTTTGGGTTGATATGTCCGCTTCGGCATATCGAAGAGTATACCATAACTGATCTAGTTCTTAATAGTTTCTCTATATTGTAAGTACTCAACCCGATAGATTAAATTGTGGATAACTTATTCACATGGACAATTTACGTCTTTGGCATAAATTTTTAGAAATTATAAAACCCCAAGTTGGCCCAGCTAACTACAAAGCCTGGTTTTTAAAAACATCTTTAAAAAGCTTTGCTGACGGAAAAGCGATTCTTTCCACCCCTCATGCTTTTATCAAAGAAACGTTAAACCAAAAATACTTGTTATTAATTGAGAATAACTTTGAAAAACTGACCGGCAAGAAAATCCAGATAGAATTTATTGTTAAAGAAACCGAAGCGCCAAACGGAGAACCGGAGGAAGAGGATTTCTTCCAACCAATCCAAACAGTCACCACCATCCTTAATCCTAAATATACTTTGGAAAACTTCGTGGTCGGACCATCAAATAATGTGGCTTATGCTGCGGCCCAGGCAATAATTCAAAACCCAGGTACTTCGTATAACCCTTTATTCATCTACGGCGGCACCGGGGTGGGAAAAACCCATCTAATGCTGGGAATCGGCAATGCCCTTCTTAATAAAAAGCCACACGCAAAAATCATTTATTCTCCTTCAGAAAAATTTATGAATGATTATGTTGAAGCAATCCAAAACCATAAAATGACTCAACTTAGAACCAAATACCGCTCGCCGGATATTCTACTTATAGACGATATTCAATTTTTTTCAGGCAGAGAGGGAACACAGGAAGAATTTTTCCACACATTTAATGAATTGATGAGTAAAAACTGCCAGATAGTTCTTACATCTGACAGGTCTCCCCACGAAATAGCCAAACTGGAAGACAGACTCAAGTCCCGGTTTGCGGGTGGGCTAATGATTGACATCCAACCGCCTGACTTTGATACCAGGGTCGCTATCCTGCGGTCAAAATGCCTGGAGCAAAAAGTAGTCCTGACGGAAGAAACATTGAAGATGCTGGCAGCTTCTTTTGAAACCAATATTAGAGAGCTGGAGGGACAACTTGTCCGGATACTACAACTCCTCCAAACCCAAAACTTACCCCCAACTACCGAAAACATCAGTCAATACTTACAAACTACTCCCAAAAATGGTTTTAAAGTCGGACCGGAACAAGTTTTAGCAACTATCTGCGGATACTTCAATTTAAATCAAAAAGAGTTGATCGGAGCGAAAAGGCAAAAAGAGTTAGTCTTACCAAGACATATTGCCATGTTTATTCTAAGTGAACATCTGAATTTAACCGTGGAGAGAATTGGGTTTATTTTGGGCAAAAGGGACCACACCACAGTAATGCACGGAAGGGACAAGATTAAAAAACTTATTAACCAGGACCGGGAAGTACAGCGGATGTTAATTGAGATAAAACAAAAGCTGACAGCTTTCTAGAGATCCTTCGCCGAGGACTCCTCAGGATGACAAAGTATTGTTATTCACAAAAAAGTTTAATTATCCACAACTTATCCACCAAGAATAAACCTCCTGTCAACACAAATATTTAGCGAAACTCAAGATCGGTAAACTTACTTCCCCACATATCCACAGAGTATACTAATACTACTACTGTTTATTAACTAATATAGTATAATCGAACATACTTGTGGACAACTTCAACTGGACGTTTACTGGAGTATTTATTTTACTTTTACTGGTAGCTTATTTAATCGGTAGGTTACATGGCAGAAAACCAACAGATATTCCAACAGATTTAATAGATTTATACAAAGGAGTTCAGGATTTACCTGCGCGAGTATTGCAAACTATCCAGGGCTCAATTAACCCTCAAAAAGGAAAAATGGCAGAGCTTTTGATTTATGCCGAACTGCGTTATGATTACGACCGGATTATTCCCCTTGGCTGGCCAATTGATTTCATCGGTATCAAAAATAACATGCGTATTGATTTTATAGAAGTGAAGTCCGGCGTGAGTCACCTCTTGACAGATGAGGAAAAACACATTAAAAACCTAATTACCGCCGGACGGGTTAATTTCCGTTTAATTAAAGTTACTGAGGAAGAAATTCAGCGGTTTGTGTCTAGTAAGAAAGGAGAATAATTTTCGTCTTATGAAATTTTTTTGTTTACAACAAGATTTGCTGCCTTTATTGCAATCAGTTGCCAGATCAGTCGGGATCAGATCAACTCTCCCTGTACTGGATAATATTTTACTCTCGGCCGAAGGGTCGAAACTTAAGATCGCCGCCACTAACCTGGAAATAGGCGTTATTGAGTATTTGAATGTAGAAGTAGAAGTTCCGGGAGAAATTACGGTTCCTGCCAAAACTTTGGTTGAACTTATCTCCGGCTTGGGGCCAAACAAAATCGGCTTGGAGCTGAAAGAAGAAATTTTAACGGTAGAATCAGGCAAATTTAAAGCAACAATTAATGGTATTGCCGCGGCAGAATTCCCGGCTATTCCCCTATCTTCTTCCTCCGGCATTAGTCTGCCTAAAGAAGCATTTTTAACTTCTGCCCAGATTCTGTTTGCCTCAGCTGTCGACGAAGGCAGGCCGGTTTTAACTGGTATCTTAACAGATATCTCCGGTGATAAACTGGATTTTGTGGCAACCGATGGTTTTAGACTTGCTCACCGCCGGCTGGAATTACCCAAAGCTAGTGTCCAATTTAAGAGCCTGATACCGAGAAAGACCTTTGAAGAGGTGTTGAGGTTGATAGCAGAACAAGATTTGGAAGAAGTAGGAATTGCCACCAGCGAGAACCAGAATCAGATTGTGTTTACTTTAGGTACCACCCAGGTTTCGTCGAGACTGATTGAAGGCCAGTTCCCGGCTTGGGGTAAGATTATCCCCCAAAAAATTGTTGCCAGAGCTATGGTAGAAAAAGAGGAATTCTTGAAAGCAATCAAACTGGCGGCGATTTTTGCCAAAAATGAGGCTAATATAGTTATTT
>JAUSHE010000017.1 GCA_030648435.1 Candidatus Daviesbacteria bacterium | reverse complement strand
TTAAATCCTGGCTGTTTAATCTCGGCAAAAGCCACACTGTGTAGACTTAAACCTACCAATAAAGCCAAAACGAACAGTTTAATAATTTTCACTTGTTTTTACGGCGGACAATCTCTGTAAAAATAATATATCCAATCACCGGAACCATCAGCAAAGCAATAATCCGATAATGGCTACCAGAACCCAACCAACCAAAAGAGCGCAGGAAAAACGTGATATATAAATCATAGGTAGTAAAAACTAGCACCAAACCAGTCAAAACTATTTCTTCACCTTCGGAAATTTTATCTATTGTCTTAATTAACCAACCAAGTATTTTTGTAGCCAAATAAAAAATCCCCAGGGTCACCGGTATCAAAACCCATAAAACATTAATGCCATAGGTTTGAACAATAGGCTTCCACAAAGGATTACTTTCTGAGCCACCTAGATAAGTTAAAAGGGCATCCCAAAAAACAAGCAAAGTAATTAAAATCCATCCAACCTTTTTGGAAAATGCTATCTTCATGCTTCTCCTTTTTACTGTACACCCCTCTTGATAAAGAGTCAACAAAAGGTTATAAGGATAAACTAGGAGGCTTTGTATGTAGATCTTAGTGAATCCAAAATATCTGATCTTTTAAAAAACTAATATCCTTCGGTTATAAAAACTTATTTACCTCATTTGGAACTCCAGTAATGGTATCTTTAGGTTTATTAAGAAAATTAAAAGAAACCAGACCAATAAACGCAATTACCCCTACAGTAGTCAGAATTATTAACTTATTATTTACAAAACGGGCAGGCTTAAACATCAAACTATTGTTTCTTGAAGGTTTGGATAGAAGCATTTATTGTGTCTTTTAAGTCATTCCAAAGTCCTGCATTAGCTCCACCCAAGACAGCATAAAGATTAGTTGAGGATGTCAAAACCATGTATCTGCCGCGCATATTTTCACCACCCATTACCCCCGTAAACTCCATCTCGTAAGCATCCTGGTCTCCTACTTTTATCTCCCCTTCTTTGATAATACTTAAATCACTAAATTGTTTCTTAAGCTGAACCTTATGCAAGTCAGCAATTGTTGCAAGCTTTGTATCTTTATACTCGCCAATAGCGGCTGAAAAAATAGTAATTAACGCATCGGCTTTACCTTCACCTTTGGTATCGGACGGTTTATAAAATGTGGCATTGGTGGTGGCGCTATTGGGTTTCCAGCCTTCAGGGTAACTTATGGAAAACCCTAATTTAGCATCTGTAAACGGTTCTGCAGATAATTTAACTGCAGGTTTTGGCGCTTCTGTTGGTTTAGAGGTAGCTTGTGGAGCTTGAGAGTTGTTCTTGGTAGACCCTGAGAATTTAAAAGTACCGGAAGCGACTAAAAAGACAATTATTCCTATTACCACCACTCCGCCGATCATAAGCGGACTAACGATCCCTCTTTGGGCAGAAGATTTCATTAATCTATTATTTGAATAAAACTTATTTCTTGTCAAGTAACCAAATTACTCAAATTTGAAAGTATCCATGGAACTTTTAATTTGCGGGCCGCGCTTGTCCCAAAAAGATTCAAGGGCCTTACCGGCAACCGTGACAAAGTAACCATCTTTATAAAAGACATAACTTAAAATCTTTAAATTTGCTTTCTCAAGCACTTTACTCATATCTTGTTGAAATTCTTTCTGAGAAACAACATTTCCCTCCTTAGCAGCCTTAGCCAATTCCTCCCGGACTTGCGACTCCATTATATCCTTTGCCACCTCACGGATATCCATATTAGATTCCAAAACATAAGCATCCTCCCCGTTAACTTTAATTTTTTGCTTTGAATTGATTTTATGATTGGGGTTTGTTTTATTTTTAAGACTATTCTCCATGGCTTCATCAAGATTTTGATAATCTGCTTTTGTGAAGTTCACAGAAATACTTGGCTGGACTGAAATCCAGGCTAATTCTTCTTCAATCTTATCTTTAGCAGAAGAAAGAAATTCAGCAACATAATTACCTGTCGTAGGAACACTACTCCAACCTGCCGGAGGCGTAATAGAAAAATTAGGCGAAGATGTAACACCATTATCAGTCTTTTGCTCAAATGGTTTATCCGCCAATCTGCCACTATTAGCCAATTCGATCTCTGCATTTTTAGGTTCCGGCGAAGGCGTACCCTTCAACTCTGTTACTTCAGTAGTTTTATCACTTCTGATTTTAATTTCTTTCCTGGATTGATAAACGACTCCGGCAACTCCGGCAACGACAACAGTCAGGATAATAATCAAAATTATCGGGAAGATCCCTTTTTGATTTAATTTGGGCATTACTATAAATGTAGCTCTTAATATTTGACAAGTCAAGTGATATATGTCTATTCTTAAATTAAGGAGGTGATTTTAAATTGGGAACTGTAATTACATGGGTTTTAAATTTTATATTGGGTATTATTGTCACAGCTATAATTGCTTCACAAATCAGTAGCGGCCAAGGTATTAGTTTTGAGGATGGAATTAAATTAAACTTAAAGCTTTACAATATGGGACTTATTCTGTATTTAGTATTTATTGTTGCTTACTTTGTAGGCTCAAAAAAATTCCTGGGTAAGACTCCGGGGGCAATAATTACCGAGAAAATATTGGGTAAGAAAAAGTAATGAATTTTACCTACGTAATAATTCTGGTTGCTGTTTTGATTATCTCCCCTTTTGTTTTGAGGTTAGCTTCAAAACAGGGTAAGGACATCAAACGGAATTTAAGGTATTTGTTTATTTTGATGCTATCTGCCCAGATTTTTTTGGGATTTTTGAGTGGTTTAAATTTAGGAATCTTTTTAGTAATTACTGCCGCCCAGATAGTTTTATTAATTTTAAACCGGAAATTTTATACTTTAGTTGTGATTTTGAATTTTATAAATACTGTTGTCTTTTTCTATAGCATGATTAGACTTGGACAAACGACAGGCATTCAGGATACTAGTTTTACAAGTATCGGTACAGCTTTTATAGTTTTAATTGAAAACGTCGTGGGACTGATCCTTATCAATAAAGATAAAAATTTACTGAAAAAATATACATAAAAAATGAAAATTATTGTTGTGATATTTATATTTTTGGCAGTGGCAGGTTATTATGTATTGCAAAACGGAATTCCAGAAAATATTCCTACTGAAATCTTATCTACCAAAATTAGTCGTGGCTTAGCTGTAGAAAATGTTAAAAAATTACCAGAAGTACAGAAATACCTTAAAAATGTCCCGAATGGCAAAGTTGAGGTAGATAATGAGCTTGAAGGTGAATATAACGTCCATGTTTATGAAGTTAAGAATGGGCACACCGCCACATTTAACTGGTATAGAGTCAGCATCAAAAGTGGCGAGGTCCGGTCTGAATTTCAAATACCAACAGGTACAGTTTCAGGTAAAATTTGCTACCCTTCTGAAGTTATACCGGAAGGTACAATTGAGGCAAAAAGGCTCTCAGACGGAAAAGTATTTATCCTGGATTACGGCGGTAGTGAATCTGGTGAAGGCAATATTTATGAGTTTCCACTGGAAAATGGGGATTATTATTTAAGATATAACGTTAAAGATAAAATTTATGGTTATTCCACCACTGTCTGCCCCACCGGAAAAGAAGAAACTTGTGGGGATACAAAAATGAGATCCTTAAGAAAAGCAGAAGTTAAAACGGGCACCACTATTCCAGACTATGATTTGTGTGATTTTTACTACAAAGACTCAAATGCACCAAAATTCTGAAAAATTAATTAATATTTTCAAAAAAGTTACTGAACCAAAACTTCAAGATTGGGTGGTTTTTGAAAAAAGAAGATTATGAAATTGGACTTATTGGCAGAAACAAAAAGGAACTGGATAGTAAAGAATTAAAAATAATTTATGCTACTATTAGCTAGTGCAGTATCATAAGCTGAAAAATTGGCAAAGCATTCCCGAACTCAAAAGCCTTCATGATTTATCTACTCCTCCCAAAGAACTATATTTTGCGGGTAAATGGAATCCTGATATCATCAAAAATTGTTCGGCAGTTGTCGGCAGCCGGAAGATGACTGATTATGGAGCACGCGTTGTTGAAAAAATTATTCCCTCACTGATCATGCAGGGCAAAACAGTTATTTCGGGCTTTATGTACGGAGTAGACCAGCATGTTCACGAGGTTTGTGTTGAAAACAGAGGTAAAACTATTGCTGTTTTAGGTTGGGGCATAGATACGCCTCTTTTCGGATCGGATCTTGCGTTGGCTAAAAAAATTATCGCCTCTGGAGGCATCCTGTTGTCCGAGTGGAAAACTTTAAAAGCGGCGCACTGGACATTTCCGGCCCGAAACAGGATCGTGGCTGCTTTATCTTCGGAGGTTTTTATTGTTGAAGCTGCCCAGAAGAGCGGATCGCTGATTACAGCCGCTATTGCCGCAAAACTAAAGCGGAAACTTTGGGCAGTACCCGGGCCTGTTACGAGCCGTACATCTAAAGGAACAAACCAGCTGATAGCTTCCGGGAAAGCCCAAATGTGGCTCGGTACTGACCACCTTCCAGGTGAATACGAAACAGATGATCCTATTTTAGAAATTCTTCAGAATGAGGCTTTAACTGCCGATGAAATCGCCCGTAAGCTGAAAAATCCCGTATCGGAGACCGGAGCCAATCTTTCTCTTTTACTGCTGTCCGGCCAGATATTAGAAAAAGGAGGGAAATATTATATAGCCGATGTTAATTAAAATCCGTTCTATTGCTAATATTGGTTTAGAAACAGTACCTGTAGATGTGGAGGTGGATGTGGCATCCGCCGGATTTCCCGGTTTTACTATTGTTGGTTTAGCCAGTAAGGCTATTGAGGAAGCGCGGGAACGCGTCAAAACAGCAATCATTAATTCCAAGCTGGATTTCCCGCCGAAAAAAATCACGGTTAATCTTGCTCCTGCCGACTTACCAAAAGACGGGGCAGCCTATGATTTACCGATTGCCATTGGAGTGCTTTTGGCCAGCGGACAGATTCCAGTCCACCTGGAAGGAGTCAAAGCCCACCTTCCAGGTGAGGGCGAAGTTGATTTAACAAAATCTTTTTTCTATGGCGAATTATCCCTTGACGGAACTTTGAGGCCAACCCGGGGTATTTTACTGCTTGGACTTTTTGCAAAAAAGTGTGGTACCGGATCTGTAATTTTTGTCCCGGCAGAAAGCGCTTCTGAAGCATCTGTAGTTACCGGTATCAAAATTATACCCGTCAAGACACTTACCCAGCTAGCCAGCCATTTCCTGGGCCGGGAAATTACTCCTTTAACTGAAAAACCTCTTAAGGATATTGATGAACTTGCATTGCCGGAATTTGACCTGGTGGAGATTGCGGGACAGGAGCAGGCCAAAAGAGCTTTAATTATTGCAGCTGCCGGAGGCCATAACTTGTTGATGTGGGGTCCGCCGGGCACCGGCAAAACAATGCTGTCCAAGGCATTGCCCGGAATCTTGCCTCCCTTAAGCAATTCCGAAGCTCTGGAAGTAACCCGCATCTACTCTGTCTCAGGATTGCTCAGGCCCGGCCAGCCGTTAGTTTACAAACGTCCGTTCCGATCCCCTCATCATGGCACCTCCACAGCCGGGATGATCGGCGGGGGCAGCAACCCTTTACCGGGTGAAGTCAGCCTGGCGCATCTCGGGGTATTATTTTTGGATGAAATGCCTGAATTTCCAAGAACTGTGCTGGAAGGTTTAAGACAGCCAATGGAGGATGGCACTGTGGAAATTGTCCGCGTCGCAGGGCATATCAGATACCCGGCCAGCTTTACCCTGATTGCCGCAATCAACCCCTGTCCATGTGGCTATCTGGGACACCCGAGACGGGAATGTAAATGCTCCGATAAACAGATTGCCAAATACCGCCTTCGCATCTCCGGCCCGATTTTGGACCGGATTGATTTATTCGTAGCTGTGGCAGCTGTTGAGACGGAAAAACTATCCCTGACTCAAGAACATCCCGCAGACAGACTAACTTCAAAAAAAGCCAAAGAGCAGGTGCTAAAAGCCAGAAAGGTTCAAAGCACACGTTTCAAAAATGGAAAAATCGGTCTTTATACCAACTCCCAGATGAGAAATGCCGATGTCAAAAAACACTGTTTTCTAACAGCTGAGGCGGAAAATTTGTTAAAGGTGGCTGCTGACCGGTTTGATTTTTCCGCCCGCAGTTATTTCCGTTTAATCAAAGTGGCCCGCACAATTGCCGACCTGGAGTCTAACGAAAAAATCCTCCCTCTGCACATGGCCGAAGCCTTACAATACAGGCAGATTATATGAAACAGGATAACCGCAAAGTAGGATTTTTGGCGGAAAATCTGGCAGTTGAAGCTCTAAAGAAAAAAGGTTATGAAATTCTGGAACAAAATTTCAGCAATAAATTTGGGGAAATTGATATTATAGCAAATGACAAGGGGATTCTGGTTTTTGTGGAAGTAAAAGCTAAGAAAGGAGTTGATTTTGGCTTGCCGGAGGAAATGATTAATGCCTATAAATTAGGAAAGATAAAAAAAATGGCTGAAGTTTATCTGAACGGAAAAACCCTCCCCTGCCGCATTGATGTGGTAGCAATTATCCTATCGGAAACTAACGAACTTCTAAGTTTGAACCACTACGAAAATGTTTATCTATAATCAAATCCTCACAGTTTTTACTTCTTTGCTTATTATTACACCTGCTTTACTCATTTCATAAATATAAATCTCTCCCGTAGCCAGTTCCAGATTTGGAATTTCTTCATCCGGAATATTTTCTAAATATTTAATTAAAGCACGCAAAGAATTCCCATGAGCAACTACTAAAACATTCTTGCCCTTTTTTACCTCAGGCAAAATACTATTCTGATAAAAAGGCACTACCCGATTGTAAACATCTTTTAGTGTTTCACCGTTTGGAACAGGATAATCCCAGCTTCTTCTCCATTTTAAATACTGCTCCTCACCGTACTTTTTTTCTACTTCTAATTTATTTTTACCCGTTAAATCTCCGTAATCTCTTTCATTAATTGCAGCGTCTTCAATGGTAGGAATATTACCCAGCACGTTTTTAATCTCATCAAGTGATTGCTGAGCCCGTCTTAATTCTGAAGTAAAAGCTATTTGGAAAGAAATATTTTTTAGTACTTCCCCATCCTTTCTTGCCAAATCCATTCCTTTCTCATCAAGACTAATGTCTGTTAAACCAGTCCAGGCCCCGGTTGCGTTCCATCGTGACTGCCCATGTCTTACTAAAACTAGTTTTACCATGTTCTTTCTATTTCTACTAACCTCTCGTATTTAACTAATCTTTCTTTCTGCAGCGGGCAGCCGGATTTTAATCCGTCAGCACCGAGTCCCACTGCCAGATCTGCAATAAAACTGTCCATTGTTTCACCTGATCTATGACTGACAATTATTTTCCAACCATAACTTTTGGCCAGCAGCGCTGCCTGAATGGTTTCCGTTATTGTGCCGATCTGATTTGGTTTAATTAAAACAGCATTGACAGCACCAAGATCATGAGCTGTTTTAATTCTTAAAACATTTGTTGTTAATAAATCATCCCCCACAATCCAAATCCTGCTGCCGATTTTGGTTGTCAGTTTGGCAAAACTTTCCCAATCCTCTTCATCAAAAGGATCTTCAATAGATAAAATATTAAAATCTTCAGCAATTTTTTGGATCTGTTCTATAGATGGCTTTTGTGACATGGCCGATGCGGCAACATCCAGACCCAGTTTGCCCTCAAAGTTTTGCAGAAGTTGCAAACCTTTTAGAGGGTCATCAGACGGAACTGTAAAACCGCCCTCGTCACCATAATTTACCTGACTATATTCATTTTGGATTTTTTCTTTAAGAATATTAATGGCTGCCAGCGCTAAATCCAAATTTTGTTTTGGGGAGACTGTTTGGGGTATAAATAAATATTCCTGAAAAGGTAAATGAGGTTTTGGTCCTTCGGCTTCGCTCAGGATCGAATCGACGTGAAGACCCCCGTTAATTAAATTAAAAAAACAAAGCGGCAATTTAATTTCCTGTTTTGAAATTTGCGCAATCAGTTGAAACAGCTCCAGGTTTTGCAGTTTAGCCCAGGCTTTTGTAAATGCAGTACTCAAACCTAAAATTAAATTGCCTCCCAGGTTTTGTTTGTTGGATGTCCCGTCTAACTGAATTAAAAACTGGTCAAATTGCTCAAGAGATTCAAAATCCTGCAATAGTTTAGGTTCTATCTCATCAAGTTTCCTGATAGCCAGTTCCGGCTCTAAAACAAATGCTTCATTACTGCCTTTACTCTTTCCCGACGGTACACTGGTAGTTACTTCCTGCCCATCCAGAGTCAGATCCGCTTCCAGTGTCTTTTCACCGCGTGAATCATTGATTATCTTTACACTAATTTGCTGTACTTTCATTACTTTAGTTTATCAGAAATTACTGATTTTGTTCCAATTTGTGGACAGCCAGGGTGGTTTGAATAACAGTATCGGGACTTAGGGAGATACTGTCAATCCCCTCTTTTACCAAAAACTTAACAAACTCGGGATAATCGGACGGGGCTTGCCCGCAAATGCCGATATATTTTCCCCTGGCTTTGCATTTTTTAATCACTTGCGAAATTAATTCCTTTACAGCCGGATCATTTTCATTGGCAATACCTTTTATTTTGTCATTACCATCTCTGTCAATTCCTAAAGTCAGTTGTGTCAGATCATTTGATCCAATACTCATGCCGTCAAAAACATCTAAAAATTGATCTGCTAAAATTACATTTGCCGGAATTTCACACATTACATAAGTTTTAATATTTTTCAGGCCGTTATCTTTCATTATCTTAACAACTTTTTTCCCTTCTTCGGGAGTCCTGCAAAACGGTATCATTACAGCGGTATTGCTCAGACCCATTTCCCCGATGACCTTTTTTATTGCTTCTATTTCTAAAATGAAAGCCGGCATAAAATCAGCAGCGTAATATCTTGAGGCGCCTCTCCAGCCGATCATTGGATTTTCCTCTTGCGGTTCAAATAAATAACCTCCCAGGAGCGACCTGTATTCATTAGTTTTAAAATCCGAAAAACGGACAATCACGGGATTTGGATAAAATGCCGTAGAAATCCTGGCTATCCCATACGCCAATTTATCTATATAAAACTGCCTTTTGTCCTGATACCCTAATGTTTTTTTATCAACTACCTCTTTAACAGCTTTAGGCAGTTTTTTATAATTTATTAAAGCCATCGGATGAATTCCTATTTCCGAAGCAATGATAAATTCTTCCCTGGCTAAACCTACCCCTTTATTCGGCAAAAAAGATTTTTCAAAAGCAGTTTGGGGAGTCGCGATATTCATCATGATATGCGTTTCAGTTTGAGGAATTTTTTTAACATCATGTTCCACAATCTTAAAATCCAACTTGCCTTTGTAAACAACCCCCTCTGCTCCCGAGCAATCTATGGTTACCAATTCTCCGTTTTTAATTTTGGCGGTGGCATCTTTGCATCCGACAATTGCCGGAATGCCCAGCTCTCTTGATACAATCGCTGCATGGGAAGTCCGCCCCCCTTCATCAGTAACAATTGCTGAAGCGATCTTCATAATCGGCTCCCAATCCGGATCAGTCATTCTGGTCACTAAAACCTCATCGGCCTTGAACAATTTTATATCCGAAGGACTCAAAATAACTCTAGCCTTACCGGTTGCTATTTTATTACCAATGGAGGCTCCGCTTACAATTTGAACCCCTGCCTGATCCCTCACATATTCTTTTATCTTGGAATAATCTCTGACAGCATGAACTGTCTCGGGTCTGGCTTGTATGATATACATTTTCCCATTTGTTCCGTCTTTAGCCCATTCAATATCCATGGGTGTCCATTTTTGATTTTTGTCCGAATAATGTTTTTCAATTTTCATCCCCCAATCTGCAAGTTTTAAAACTTCTTCATCGGAAAGCACAAGAGACTGTTTTTCTTTATCATTGGTTTCAACTATCTTGGTGGGATTATCCTGCCCGTAGATCATTTTTTTTATTTTAGAGCCTATTTTTTTCTCAATAATGGCAGAGGTTTTTTTGAAAACCAAAAATTCATCCGGTATAACCTCGCCCTGCACTATCATTTCTCCCAAACCCCATGCCCCGTTTATTAAAACTACATCCGGAAAACCACTTTCCGTATCAAGTGTAAACATTACCCCTGAACAACCTAAATCCGAACGGACCATCTTTTGCACACCAACGGATAAATAGATTTTTAAATGATCAAAACCTTTATCTACTCTGTAAGAAATCGCCCTGTCGGTAAAAAGAGAGGCCATTGCCTTTTTAACAGCCATTAAAATATCTTCCCCGCCCCTGACGTTTAGAAACGTTTCGTGTTCACCTGCAAATGAAGCTCCCGGCAGATCCTCGGCTGTGGCGGAAGAACGGACTGCAAAATCGGAGCCTTTGCCGTATCTTTTTTCAGCTGCTTTAAACGCTTCCCTGATAGACGCTTCAAGCGCCTCCGGAAATTCGGTACTTTTTATTTTTTCTCTGATATTATCCCCGCATCTTTGCAAATCTTCCAAACTTTTTGTATTCAAGCCTTTCAGTTCTTTTTTTATATAATCATCCAAACCTGTTTTTGAAAGAAAATATTTATAAGCAGTTGCTGTCACCACAAATCCGCTTGGAATTTCTATATCAGGAAGAGTCTGGATCATCTCGCCCAAGGATGCGTTTTTCCCACCTGCCTCAGGCACATCCTCAATTTTCAGTTCCTCAAAAAGTTTAGTAAATGGTTTTTCCGGTAAGGACATATAAATAATATTGTAGACTAAACTGCTGCATGAGAACAACGTTTAATATTTAATTGCATCGGGATTATCCAATAAATTAAGCAATGACTGGCCGGTACGCGCACCGGGTCTAATTCTGTATAGAAAAAATCTGTTTATATCCTGAGCAAAAATACCATTTATGGTAGTCACGGCAGTTTTAAAACCTGCTTTTTTCACAACATCAATTATCTGATTATCAAAAGTACCATTTGGATAAGCAAAAGTAGTTACAGGAATTCCCAGATTTTTTTCAAGATATTTTTTACTCTCCTCCACCTCATACTTAACTCTTTCAAGCGGCAGATCGGATAAATAAGCATGATTCATAGTATGTGCTCCTATTTCAACTAAACCGCTTTTGGCAATTTCTTTTAACATCCATGTATCCATATTATTTGGCTTATTTAAGAAATTTGGCACAATATATGCAACTGCCTTAACTTGATATTTTTTTAAAATTGGAAAAACATCAGTATAAAAATCCCTGTAGCCGTCATCAAAAGTCAAAATAACCGGCTTGGAAGGCAGATTATTTTTATCATCTAATGCATCAGCTAAATCAGACATAGTAACAAAAGTATAACCGTCATCTTCTAAGGTTTTAATTTCCTGCTCAAACATATAAGGGGTAATATTCAAGGATTTTCTGATAGTATCCCCTTCGTCTTTGACATACTCCACATAGTGATACAAAAGTATCGGCACATTTAAAACTTTCTGGGGCTTCAAATTTGCAATCGATTCTTGTACTTCCTTAGGTAATGTAATCGCATCGGGAATTGGTTTATTAAAATCGGATAATTTAAAGATATAAAGAAAAATTAAAATCAATATGGCTAATACAATCAGTAAAGCCAAATTTAAATACCGGACGTAAGATTTTTTCATTTAGTTCAACCCCACTAATTTCTGTCATAGCTTTCTAATATTAACAATCTTAAAGCCTGGAGGCAAAATCTTTAATACTCCAAAAGCCACTTACTTTAATCCTTGGCATATTCATACTTGGCCCTCCAGGCTTCCCATACCATATTCCCAAACCCCCGGCATAACCTGCCTGCCGGGCAGCCGCTTGAACTGTACCATTACTTGATCCATATGGATATGCCACAAAATTAACAGGATAACCGGTATTTGCCTGAATAATATTTTTTGAGTCAACCAATTGTTTGAGCGCAGCTGTATAACTCAAGGAAGGCAAATTGACATGATTTACCGTATGCCCTTCAAAAGTAACCAGACCGGAAGAAGCGATTTCTTTTATCTGGCTCCAATTCATGTAATAACCTCCTCCTATTAAACCGGTCGGGATAAAGGAAACCGCATGAAAGTTAAACCTCCGCAAAACCGGAAAGACATTCGTATAAAAATCAATGTATCCGTCATCAAATGTTAGCACCACGGGTTTTGCAGGAACAGACGTTTGTTTATTATAGATGCCGTATAAAGTATCCAGGGTAATTGGCGTGTAGCCGTTTTGGGATAGATATGACATCTGCGCCTCAAATTTATCAGGGGAAACAGACAAAGCATCCCTTTGAATATCTTTTGGATTAGGATTATTGGCAATGTAGTGATAAGTTAAAATCGGCACCCGTAAAGCTGCAGCCTGAACAGGAGTAGGAAGAAAAAAAAGACTTAAGATTATGGTCAAAAAAAAGCGCATAAGATTATATAATTATGGTATATTAACAGGATGATGAAGTCAAAGATCACGTATGCCCAAGTCGGAGATGATTATGATACTAAGGATCCAATTAAAAAATTAGCCCAAACTGCAGCTTCCTCTACCGCAGTAAATCTCCCAAACGGCTTTAAGGAATTAAGCGAATCCAGAGGCGAATCAGCATATGTTTGGAAACAAGGAAATATTTATATGGCTTCTGTCATCGAAGGATTGGGAACAAAAAATCTGATTGCCGACGCTACGGGAACAATTACCGGAAAAACCTATTACGATATTATCGCTCATGACACTGTTGCCTCAATAATAAATGACCTCAGTTCATCAGGCGCAAAACCATTTGTTTTACATGCATATTGGGCTATTGGGGATAATAGCTGGCTGCAAAACGAACAACGCATGAAAGACTTAATTAATGGTTGGAAAAATGCCTGCGATGAATCCGGAGTAGCTTGGGGTGGCGGGGAAACACCGACGCTTAAAGGAATTATTGCATCAGGAACAATTGATCTGGCCGGATCAGCAATAGGAATCATACAAAACGATACAAGGTGGATAAGGGCAGAGAGACTACAAAGCGGAGACAGGATTTTATTTTTGAAAAGCAGTGGTATAAATGCAAATGGCGTTTCATTAGCCAGAGCAATTACTGAAAAAATACAAGATGGTTATGCAACAAAACTACCTAGCGGCACAATGTATGGTGAAGCACTGCTAACCAAAACTAATATTTATGCCAAATTAGTTCAGGATTTACTTGATCAAGAAATAGATATACATTACATTTCTAATATCACAGGTCACGGGCTTCGCAAAATTATGCGCGCCTCTCAAGATTTTGTTTACATAATAGAAAAAATTTATCCTACCCCGGAACTATTTTCATTTATTCAGGAACACGCAAATTTATCTGACGAAGAAATGTATGAAACCTACAATATGGGACAAGACTATGCTATCTTTTTATCTAAGCAACATTTGGAAAAAGCATTAGCGATAATAAAACAAAATGATTTTGAAGGATTAGATGCAGGATATATTGAAAAGGGAGAAAGAAAAGTTATTATTAAGCAAAAAAATATTATCTTTGAGGGTAAAACTTTAGATCTCCGTTAATCCTTCGACTTCGCTCAGGACTTTCAGTTTCTTTCTTCTTTGTGAGTTTTAGGGATTAATTTTTCTGAGATTGAATCTCCATTATAAATACAATTTATTGCCTCTGCCAAAAGTTGCGCCACAGAAATTACAATAACCTTGGGATCATCTGTAATCTCTTTTTTAAGCGGGACTGAATCTGTAATAAAAATTCTATCTAGATCCGCTTCTTTAAGTCTCTCAACTGCAGGACCGGAAAAAAGTCCATGAGTTGCAGCAACAGATACGCTTTTTGCTCCTTTTTCTTTAATTAATTTTGCGGCTTCACAAATTGTCCCTGCCGTATCAATCATGTCATCAACAATTAATACATCCTTACCTTCCACATGGCCTATCATATCCAATGCTTTGCTCTCATTCATTTTATTGGTATCCCTTTCCTTAAAAACTATTGCCACTCCTTCGGCTTCCAGTAAATCCGCATAAAATGCGGCTTTTAACACTCCGCCTTTATCGGGGGACGCAACAATTAAATCTTTCCCAAAATGTTTTTTTAATTCCGGAAGAAAGGAATAGCTGGCATATAAATTATCCCAGGGGATTTCCACAAATCCCGGTTCCTGCTCGCTGTGGATATCAACTGTAACTATACGGTCGGCTCCGGCATATTCGATGAGCCGTGAAATAATAGAAGCGCTAATTGGCACTCTTGGCCGGTCTTTTCTATCTTGTCTGGAATAACCAAAATACGGAATTACAGCAGAAACTTCCGAAGCAGACGATCTTTTAGCCGCGTCTATAATCAAAAGAAGCTCCATGATATTTTCATCTACTGAAGGAGGACAAGTTGACTGGATAATAAAAACATCTCTTTTGCGAAGGTTTTCAGGGATGATAACTCTTTTTTCACCATCAGAAAAAATTGTAACAGTTTCATCCACTTCTTGTCCCAAAAATTTGGCAACACCTTGAGCAAGCTTTAAATTTGCAGTTCCTGTTAAAAGTACAAAACCATTACTACTTGGCATGTTAGTTAATTATATCACGGACTCAAGATTATTTTTAATTCTTTTGTTAACATCTTTTGTAATATCGGGAATAAATTTTTGACCTGTGACTTTTTCATATATACTCATATAAAGATTGCTCATTTTGGCAATAAATTCCGGCGGCATTTTTGGAATTCTCCCCTTCCCGGAAAAACCTTGTTCCTTAAACCAAATCCGGAGGGGCTCTTTATCGTAACTTTCCGGCTCCTCTCCAGAGGAGAGTCTTTTTTTGTAGGTTTTTTTTATCCAGTATCTCGAAGAATCAGGAGTATGTATTTCATCAATCAGCATTAGTTTCCCATTGTCATCCAAACCAAACTCATATTTTGTATCAACCAAAATAATCCCGGCTTTATCACATATTTTTTGCCCTCTTTCAAAAATGGCCAGTGCAGCTTTTTTCATTTGCTTCCAAATTTCCGGAGAAGCAATCTTTCTTTTAATGATTTCTTGTTCAGTCAACCTCTCGTCATGCCCGGCTTCTGCTTTTGTTGTAGGAGTTATAACCGGTTTTGGTAATTTTTGATTCTTTTTTAATCCTTCAGGAAATTTAATACCATAAATTGTTCTCTCCCCTTTTTCATAAGATCCCCAGATTGAAGTATCAGTTACTCCTGTTATATAACCCCTAATTACCATTTCAATGGGAATAACTTTGCAGTCCTTCACAACCATTACATTTGGGTCAGGGACTGAAAGCAAATGGTTCTGGATAATATCTTTAGTTTTATTAAACCAAAACTCTGAAAGTTTAGTTAAGACTTGCCCTTTAAACGGAATAAAACCTAGGACCCTGTCAAAAGCAGATTGCCGATCAGTTGTCACAATAATTCGCTTGTTATCCCAAATAAAGCTGTCGCGGACCTTACCTGAATGTTTTTTACCGAAGCCTTGGATATTGACAGTTTTAATAACGTTTGTCATTATATTTTTAAGGCTTTTTCTTCTACAGATTCTGCTAATTTCTTTTTATATGCGATTAATTTATTCTCTAATTCTTTATCCGAAGTTGCCAAAATTTGCACAGCCAAAATTCCGGCGTTTTTAGCTCCATTGATAGCAACTGTGGCAACAGGAATACCAGGGGGCATCTGCATGGTAGAAAGCAGTGCGTCTACACCGCCTAAAACTCCGCTTTGAAGGGGCACTCCTATAACCGGCAGCGTAAAACGGGAAGCAATAACACCTGCTAAATGCGCCGCCATACCGGCTCCGGCAATAATTACTTTAACTCCGCTAAAGTTGGCATCTTTAACCAATTCTTCTGTTCTGTCTGGAGACCTGTGAGCTGAAGAAATCGTCATCTCATATTCAACCCCAAATTCTTCCAATACAGCTGCCGCCTCTTTCATGACAGGCAAATCAGAATCAGAACCGGTAATTATCATTACTTGTTTCATACTTTCTTAATTTTATCAGCCAATTCTAAAGCTTTTTTACTTGCATTTCCAATATGGCTTTTGGCGTCAAGAATTTCTGTAATTTTTACCGGTTTCAGGTGTAGACGAATAACAGAATTTTCTTCCAGTAAATCTTTCATTGGATTAGTATTGCCTGCCTGGATAGATTCCCAGGCTTTCATGGAAATTTTTCGTAACACTTCGTGCATTTGTTGCCTGTCTGCGCCCTTTTTTACGGATTCAATAATAATCCCCTCGCTTGCCGAAAAAGGCCAATATGTTAACAAGTTATTCGTTATTCGTTTATCGTTGATCGTAAGCCCGGTTAAAATGTTCAAGGCAGAAGTTAACATCTCATCAATGCTTAAAAACATTTCCGGAATAACTATTCTCCTGTTTGCCGAATCATCCAAAGTGCGCTCCAAGAGCTGATTGGCAGCATTATCCCACAAAGTTTTTGATGAATTTACGACCATTCTTGAGAGAGAACAGATCTGCTCAGCCTTAATGGGATTTTTCTTAAAAGGCATGGCAGATGAACCAACTTGGGATTTACCAAACGGCTCCTGCCACTCTCCAAACCCTGGCGATTGCATAATCCTTAAATCAAAAGCAAATTTATTTAAAGACTGGGCAATAGATGAAAGCAGATTTCCCACCCATATCTCTATTTTCCTGGGAGCTGTTTGATTAGTAATCTCAAATGCTTCCACCCCTAATTCCTTCAGTATCCCGGCTTCCATTTCTTCTGCTCTTTTTTCATCCAGTAATTTTACATAGCTTGCTGCAGTTCCAACCGCACCTTTAAATCCTTTACTTTTCAAATTCTTTTTAAGAAATTCTAAAGCTGAAAAATCCATCAATAGATCTTGGGCATAAAATGCAAACCTGTAACCTAAAGTTGTTGGCTCTGCCGGCTGTAAATGCGTATATCCCATACAAATGAAATCTGCATATTTTTCAATTTTTTCTCCAAAACTTTTAAGAAGTTTTTTTAACTCATTCTCTATCAACCCCAATGCTTCCATCATTCTGATAGTTTCAGCATTATCAGAAATATCCATACTGGTAGCGCCAAGGTGAATTTTCCCTCCGCCTATTTTGGCTTTTTCGGCAAATTCTTTAATTGCTGCCACCACATCATGGCGGGTGTCTTTTTCAATTTCCCAAATCCGTTCTATATCCAAATTGGCCTGATGTTTTTCCAAATCTTCCAGCTCTTCTTTTGAGACCAAGCCCTCTTTTGACTGCGCTCTTGCGAGAGCAACCCAAATCTTTCTCCATAATTTATATTTATTTTCTTCAGAGAATATCTTCCTCATTTCCTCTGATCCATATCTCCAGGAAAAAGGTGATGTATAGCTTGTAAAATCTTTGCTCATTAGTGTCTAAATGCTCTCCTTCCGGTAAATACCATCGGAATACCTGCCTCGTCTGCCGCCGTCACCGATGCCTTGTCGTTCACAGAACCTCCCTGCTCGAGTATTGCTCCAATCCCGTATTTTGCTGCCAGTTTCACGCTGTCATCAAACGGAAAAAAGCTGTCACTTATTAGAATACCATCTTTTACAAAATCCTGCGCCTGCTCCAAAGCAATTTTAGTCGCCCCGATTCTTGAAGTTTGTCCGGAACCAATGCCGCGGGTCATCGGAATATCTTTATCAATGACTATCACCGCATTAGACCTGACCGCTTTGACTGCTTTAAAACCAAACTTCATTTGCTCCAGTTGTTTAGCTGTTGGTTTTTTCCTGGTAACAGTAGTCCAGTCTTTAAAGCTTTCCTCCGCCTCATCCACATCCTGCAAAAGTACACCGCCGCCGAAATATTTTAAATCAAAGTTTTCAGATCTTTTTTGAGGAATTTCACCGAATGTATAAACTCCCATGCTTTTCCTAACTTTTTTTAATAACTCCAAAGCATCATCAGAAATTTCCGGAACAGCCACTATATCAACATTACCTGCTCTTTCATTTTTGAATGTGGCGATGATTTTTGCTGTTCCAAGATCCATTGGTTTATTTAAAACTACAACACCGCCAAATGCTGAAACCGGATCAGCTTTAATTGCCCTGTCCAGAGCTTCCCCTACATCAGACCCCACCGCAATTCCACAAGGGCTTAAATGTTTAATAACACAAGCAGCAGGTTCCTTAAATTGCCGGACAGTTTCCAACCCCGTATGTATATCACCAATGTTTGTACCAGAAAGTTCTCTTCCCCAGAGATGTTTTAATTTTGCTAAGGGGGAGTTAGTTTTTGGCATTAAGTATAACGCGCCTTCCTGGTGTGGATTTTCTCCGTAACGGAGAACATTAGTTTTTCTAAGAGGTATTGTTAATTCTTTAGGGAATTTCTCCTCAGAAAAGAAACTACCAATTTGAGAATCATAGAAAGACAGATGATAAAAAGCTTTGGCGGCTAACTGCTGTCTTAACTTATCAGATTCTAAAATTTTTTCATAATCTTTTGGGTCTACAAACACTAAAACATTTTGATAATTTTTTGCAGCTGCCCTGATCATGGTTGGACCCCCGACATCTATTGTTTCAATACCGGGTTTCTCTTCAAAAGGATATAAGTTGCAAGCCACTACATCTATTTGCGGCAATTTTAATTTTTCTGCTTGTTTTACATGACTTGGGTTTTTGCGGTCAAATAAAATTCCTGACTCAATTTGAAAACTCACGGTTTTCATCCTGCCGTCAAAGCAATCTCTGGGGTTACCTGTTATTTCATCAATCGGCACAGCATCTATGCCTTCTTTTTTTAATACATCCAGTGTACCGCCTGTAGAAATAATTTCATATCCTAGACCATCTAAAACCTTTGCAAAATCAGTTATCCCTGTTTTATCGAATACACTTAAAAGCGCATATTTTTTCATGTTAAAACCTTTTCCAGTTCTCCCTTTTCAATCGCTTCTTTAATTTCCATTGCTACCCTTTTTCCCATACTTATATTTTGTCCGTATAAATACCCGCTGTACGGTGTCGCAAATATTCCGGGGCTTCCGGGCATTCTGGGCGACACATCAAAAACAATAATTTCTTTTTTGGGCGGGCCTGCAGTAATCATAGTTTGCAAACCAAACGGACCTATTACCCCGGGTTTAAATAATTCCTGGGAAGCTTCCACAAACCGTTCTCCCATTACAAATGCATCTTCCAAAAGGGACTCCAAAACCGTCACTGCAATATGTCCTGCCTCTTCATATTTAATTCCAACTTTTTTAATTAGTTCCTCTTCATAATTAGACGGCAATTTAGTTAAACCCTCTATATTAGTTTGCCTTCTGGTATCTGTTCCGATTAACTCAAGCCGTTTGCTGACAGGTGAATAAAAGAAATTAAAGTTAACCTGCACTCCCACGATAAATTCCTCAATTACTGCTTCTTTTATTTGTGCTTCGGTAAATTTACCCAACCCTAATCCATGAGCAACTCCAACTTTATACTCTTCAAAAGACTCGGCAAAGAAAAAGGCCCGCTCAAAACCTCTCGTCTTTTCTAAAACTTTCACAATACAAAGTCTGTCTATTTTCTTGGGGTCGCTGAATTGTCCTGGATATCTTATATTGGCTTTATTTAATAAATCATATTGATTGGGTTTAATTCCCCGCTCTTCTGCTTTCAATAAAAACTTATTCCCAAACATCGGGACTTTAAATTTTTTCTCAATGGCATTGTAATCATTAATATAGACTTCAAAAGACCGGTGGGGAATAAATATGCAGTTTCTTTTAATTAATTCTTTTTGAATTTCAGATTTTAAAATATCAGAGAATTTTTCCAGTTCAATTACTTCATCAACTATTCCCAAATCGCCGTCACTTTTGTAGTATTTTGAATAGGTTTTATCCCTGCCTTTTTGTACAATTACTAAAGTTTTAAACCCTAAATCCTTTGCCCCGCGGCAAACATCCAGTGCAGAGTGAGAACCCAGCACTGCAATGGTATAATTTTTCATTAATCCAATACCTCTTTCAGTTTATTTGATTTTATCGCGTTCTTAATTTCTCTTGCAATTCTTCTTCCTGTTGACATTGGCTCATCATATAAAAGATACGTGTAAGGTGAACCGTTGATAAAACAATTAGTTCCGGCAACAATTCTTGCCGAAATCTCAATCACATAAATTTCCTCAGTTGATGTAATTATTGCCTCTAAACAAAA
>JAUSHE010000012.1 GCA_030648435.1 Candidatus Daviesbacteria bacterium | reverse complement strand
GAAAATCTGTGCCCCAAATGTAAGGCTAAAGCAGTTCCTCCTGCCAGATAGCTTTGTTTAACAACACTTATTTTAGATACTAACTTGAGAGCCCGAATTGTATCCGGGAGTAAGGCTTTTGTAAACATACAACCTTTCTTTTATCAATATTTAATAAATCTGCCCAAAAGTTAGCAGTTTTTGCGGATAAATCCCTGGTTGTTAGAAGTAGTTTTTGGATATCATCTTTTGTATAGTGTTTTAGTAACCATTTTAAAGCCTTATCATCACCTCTGTCTAATATACGTTTTAAGATAAAAGTTTTGGATGTCCGTTCCAATTTATTAAAATCCACATCCCAAAAATACTGTTTTAAAAAGACAGGAAGTTTTCTCATGTGTATATTCTACCAAATTTTGTGGTAAAATCATAGGTGAAAATGTTAAAGGCGCCTTTCTATGATCCTACAAAAAGTTATGAAGAAAATTATGACCAAGGACCATATGGGTCATTTAGCGAAACAGGAGTTTGCGAACAAGCAGGGGAACCGCAATGCGACTTTCTAGGCCAAAAAATTTATACTCCCTTTGGAATTCCGGCCGGACCGCTTTTAAATTCCAAGTTTTGTAAGGCAGCTTTTGAAAAAGGCTTTGATATTTGTGTTTATAAAACAGTCAGAAGTGATGTCTTTCCCTGCCACCCGTATCCCAATATTTTGGCTGTAAAACTCGAAGGGGATTTGACCGTTGAAAAGGCTCAAACTAAACTTATTGCGGATAATAATTACTCGGAGCCTTTATCTATTACCAACTCCTTTGGAGTGCCTTCTAAAGACCCAAAAGTCTGGCAGGAGGATGTTAAAGCGGCAATCGACTCGGCCGGCAAGGGTCAAGTTTTGGTTTTGTCCTTTATGGGAACAGTCAAAGAAAATCAAACAGCAGATGAGTTTGTGGCGGACTACGCTTTGGCTGCAAAACTTGCGAAAGAAACAGGGGCAAAAGTTTTTGAAGCTAATTTATCCTGCCCGAATATCGGCAATGAAGGTTTGGTTTGTTATAACCTGGAAATGACGGAAAAGGTGACAAAGGCAATCAGGCAGGAAATCGGAGATTCTCCGCTGATATTAAAGGTAGGTTACTACCAAAATGGTGAGGATATTAAAAAGCTGGTTGATATTGCGGAAAAGTATGCTCAGGCAATTTCCGCTATCAATACTATTGCCGCAGAAGTGGTAGATAAAGATGGGAACCAGGCTTTACCGGGAAAAAATAGGTTAAAGTCCGGGGTTTGCGGAGCTTCCATCAAATGGGCAGGACTTGAAATGGTTAAAAGACTGAGAAAGGCGGTAGGCAGTAGGCAACAGGCAATAAAAATAATTGGCGTTGGGGGAGTGACTAAGCAGGAAGATTATTTTGAATACCGGGATGCCGGAGCAGATGCTGTGATGAGCGCCACCGGAGCCATGTGGAATCCATATTTGGCTCAGGAAATAAGACAAGCTTGTTGCTCCGCAATTAAACAAAAATTACCTTAAATAACCCATTTCACTATTGACAAGGTGTACATTAGGTGATAATATATTAACATGAGTACTATTAGAGTTTCGGCTACATCTGCCAGAAATAATTTCTTTGAGCTTCTTAACCAAGTGGCATTGGGAACCCAGGTAATCATTGAAAGAGATTCCAAAGAAGTAGCCCTGCTTTCTCCCAAAAAATACACATTGGATAAGGTCGCTTTGTTAAAGGCTTCTAAAAAGGTGCATGGGATTTGGAAGGATTATGACCCTGAGGATAATCCTTTGAGAAGAAAAGGGGCAGCTGATTTCTTAGGTAGATGGGATAAGGGATTAAAGTTTAAAAAATGAAAGTTGTGGTTGATACCAGTATATTGATTGATTATCTCAGGGGCGGTAAAAAATGGGAAACGTTTGTAAAAGAGATTGACAACGATACAGAATTGCTTTTGCCTACCATTGTTATTTTTGAATTATTTTCTGGCAGTAGTACAAAAAGTTTAGCAAAAAGATTTGATGTAATAGATCTGTTGAAACAATTTCGTCAGATTGACCTTGATGAAGCTATAGCAAAGATGGCGGGTGAATTATATAGGGATGTTAAACGAACTTTAGAAGTTCCGGATTATATTATTGCAGCTTCGGCCTTATCGATAAATGCTACAGTCCTGACTCTTAATAAGAAGCATTTTGAACAAATCCCGAATATTAATATCTACCCGCTTTCATAGCCGGGCGGGATAGATTATAATGAGTGCCACCGGAGCCATGTGGGATCCTTATTTAGCGAAAGGGATTAAGAAAAGGGTTTAATCTATTCATTTTTTTGACCTATTGACAGCTGTTTTAATTAGGCATATATTATTTTTTTCCTACAATGGGCAAAGAACAGGATGTACATGTATCAGGTTCTATTATTGATTTGCCTCCTATAGCCGATCTATATGATCCCCGCTTACCTAGGGTCTTTAAGGGCTGGACAGAGTTTAGTTTGAATCATGCCCAACAACTTAGTGAAATAGGCGCAATGCAACCAGGGCAAGTTGTTTCCTTGGCACAAGAACTTTCAAGTATGCTTAGTAAAGCAATTGGAGTTGGAAACGACAGGAGCGGCTTTAGTCCTATCAGTGAAGAGAAGGTGGTGCAACTTACCGATATCATTTCAGGTACAGGAAACAGGGTTATTTTTATGCGGCACGGTGAACAAAGTCCTCCCGAGTGGATATCTTCTTTAACAAACCCTGCTCTACAGAAGATACGGATGATGAAGGATCCATTTAACAAGCAGGATTTACTGACAAATAAAGGCTTGGTTGATGTATTTGTTACAGCTTTAGCTTTGCGATATGTCCAAGCTTTGACAGGTAAAAGGACTCGGATTTTTTCTTCTGAAAACTTAAGGGCGAAAGAAGCAGCGTATATAATTTCTACAGTCATTTCTAGTTCTGCCGTACCTACCCTAGAAGGGTTAAACTGTATTACCTATAAAGATGAAATCGATCAACCTCCTGTGACCGAAGAAGACCTATTGGCTGATTTGCCTTCAGGTATGATGCCATGGAATCCTCAGATGGTGGATAAATTATGCAAAAGGCCAAAAAGCGGCATGAGTCAGTCAGAAGCAATTATCAATACAATGGGAGTTTTAGTTGAATATGCTTACAGAAAAAATGGTAACAAATTAGCGATAGTGTTGACTCACAGTCAACAGATCGCAGAGGTTCTAAGGGAGGTTGGTAAACTGGAAGATTCTGCCGTACGTTTTCCCGAGCTGACAATGTTTATTACGCAAAATAAGAACGATCTTTTTGTTTTGGAAAAAGGCGTTTTATCTGAAAGGTCGAGCCGTCAACCTAGAACAGAAAGAAGCATGAGGAAGATATTAGAGGTTTTTGGAGATGGTTATGAGTGGTATAAGATACGAAGAGAAGAATATCAGACAGGACAGAAGATCCCTTTCCGAGTATCTCCTTTTCCTCTGAATCTATCGCTTCAAGAGACTCAAGAATTATTAAGGATAGGGAGGGATATTGTGGAATTTGTAGATGCGGCAGATGAGTTGTATAGGACAGACGGTGATTTAAAGGAATTGCTTGATAGAGGAAAACCTGATTTACTTAAGACAGAAAGATTGGCGCATTACCTTTTTGTTAGGCCAGATGTAATTATTACTCAAGGAGGGTTCTCTGTTTGTGAGATTGAGACGTCTCCCTTCGGATTGGCTTTGGCAGAATTATTAAATAGGGCATACAGGTTTGCCGGTTTTGAAACTTTAATACCGGACGATATGTTAACAAAATTTCTGAGAGAACATACTCCTGCGAAAGGGAACATAGTTTATAGCCAACATACTGCTTCTTATGCCGGACAATTACAGTTTTTGGCAGATAAAGTACTTTCCGGCAATGACAGGAAATGGAACATTGAGCAAGCTGGCTCTATTTTGGATACAACTTCTCCAGCTCTATACAGAGCGTTTTACCAGCACGAGTGTTTAGATGATCCGGCTGTTGATAATATCGTGCAACTCTGTGCCGGTAGGCAAACCCCAGAAGTTATACCATCATTTACACCTCACATGGAAGAGAAGGCGCTACTAGCCCTAATTTGGGACAAAAGGTGGGAAGCATTTTTTGTAGCGCAATTAGGGGTTTCCTCAGTTGAGCATTTGAGAAAAGTGATACCTCCGACCTGGATTGTGGGACAAGAGCGGTTTTTCCTGCTTGGTTTACCGGATGGAGTTGAGTCAATTGAGGGATTGGCTTCGCTTTCTAAATCAAAGCGTAATTTTGTCCTGAAAAAATCAGGTTTCGGAAGCGGTAGTTCTTGGGCAGAAGGAGTAAGTTTTCTTCAGGAGAAATCTGCCGTCAAGGCGCAAGAACTCCTGCGTAACGCGACAGAAGACAATTCCTCTTTATATGTAATCCAGGAATTCAGGAAACCAGAGGAACGCAGGATGATTGATGAAGGAGATGGTGCTATGTTAACTGAGATGGCTGCGAGGATCAGGATTACTCCTTATTTTTCAATGGTAGAAAATAATTATGGACAATTGGTAGCGATTAAAGCTACTGGTTGTGAAAAGACAAATTATATTCATGCATCTACCGGAAGCATCAATACGGCAGTTGCCTAACTATGTTTGATACAGTAATTTTTGATTGGAAAAGAACATTATATGATCCGGACCGGAAAGTTTTAATTAACGGGGCGGTGGAGATTTTGGATTTGATAAAAAGCAAAAATATCCCCATAGTTTTAATTGGTAAGGGGAGGGCGGATATGCAACAGGAAGTGGAGCTCTTGGGGGTGAAAAAATATTTTAAGGAAATAGTGTTTACTGAAGGTGAAAAAGATCCTCAAGTATTCAAAAAATTCATCAATAAAGTTCCTAAGAACACTTTAGTAATTGGAGATAGAGTTAGATCAGAGCTAGAAATTGGCAAAAAACTGGGCGCAACTACTATCTGGGTTAAGCAAGGCAAATTTACGATTGAGAAGCCCGAAAACGGGTACCAAGAACCAAACTATATGGTTTCCGATCTTGTTGAATGTAAGATGTTACTGAGTAGTCTTCCGTTTTAAAACTTTGCTTTAGCAAGATATTCAATTGTCTTTTTGTATTGTTCTCTGGTAATCATCTGCTTATCCATATAATAATCCAGGATATCAGTCAGCTTCATTGCCGCATAAACCCTGCAACCCTCTGCCTCCACCTGCTGTACCCCTCCTTGCTCCCTATCAATTAAAACCAACATGTTGACATAAAACCCCACTGTTTTGGCTGTCTCCAGTGCTTCCAGTTTGGATTTGCCATGGGCTACTACATCATCAATTACCAAAAGTTTTGTATCGGGCTTAGGATGAATCCCTTCCTTGATAACAATTTTTCTGTGGGTATTTTGGCCTATTTTGTCAAAAACATCCATGAAAGGTATTCCGGAAACTTCGGCAAACTTTTTAGCAATAATAAGCGCCGCTTGCGGTACTCCTGTACAAAATTCCTGGGTGGTTTCCAAAGGTATTTCCGATAAAACCCGGGCAATTTTAGTTAAAACATTATCCGGTAAATTCCGCAAATTTACATAAATCGGCGAAAGAGGGGCTTCTATGTTGACTTCGTGAACTTTTAAGGCAAATTCTCCCGGATCTTTGGCAAAATCAATCGGACTGGTTGGCCTTTGTGATTCTTCAAGGTAATATGATCCGTCTTCTTTTTGTTTCCTTCTTATAACTTTGGCTTCGATTTTGGTATTTAAAAGCAGGTCTGCCAGTTCTTCCTGGGATTTTGATAAGTTAGACATTTTTCAAAACCTCCTGAATCTGTAAATGTAAATTTTGTGTAGCTTCTCGTGGATTTTCTGCAAAAATAATGCCTCTGGAAGAAGAAATTATCAAGCCTTGTTTTTGGCTGTTTAGGCCGTTTTTAATTACAGCTTTCAAGTTTCCCCCCTGGGCTCCAATTCCCGGCACTAAAATCGGCATATCTCCGACAATTTCCCTGACTTTTTTTAGTTCTTCAGGATATGTGGCTCCGACAACTACTCCTAAATTACTGCCCCAGTTTTTAACATGTTCAGCAACTACCTGATAAAGTAATCTGTCGCCTACTTCTAAATCCTGAAATTCTCCTGCTCCCGGGTTGGAAGTTTTAACCAGTACAAAAATTCCTTTATCAGCTCTTTTTAAAAATGGCCCTAAAGATTCCTTGCCCAAATATGGGTGAACCGTGACCGCGTCCGCCCCCAAATCATCAAAAATGGCTTTAACATATGCTTCATTGGTATTTCCAATGTCTCCTCTTTTAGCATCTAAAATAATTGGAATATCAGGGTGATTTGATTTAATATAATCAACGGTTTTTTGCAACTCCGCTTCTTTATAAAAGGCAGCATTGGGTTTATAAGCGCAAACCAAATCATGAGTTTGATCGATAATACTTTTATCAAATTCAAATTCACCATTATCTAAGCCAATACAGATAAACTTATTTTCTTCCCATTTAGCTTTCAGTTTATCTAAGAAGGTTGACATCATGGTAATTATATAGAGGTTTGTGGGTACTGGCAAGCTGTGGTATATTGATCCAAGCAATGAGCAAGGCTATACCCAATCCGAAATTAGTTCTTTTTTTCAGTTTCTTAAGTTTGGTAATATTCCTTCTGGATATTGCAAATCTCCTTAATTTTCCTAAGAAAATGATTTTTTATATTACCAATCCCGTTTCTTTTGGGATCTATAATACCCATCAAAAAATCGGGAGACAATTTCATTTTATCTTTGCGGCTCGTTTTGCGGCGCAGGAGAATAAAGCGCTAAAAGAACAGACGGCAAAACTGTTTTCGGAAAACGCTCAGTTACGAAAAAAACTGGCAGAAGCAGAAAGTCTACTGTCTCAGGAGAAACATCTTGATCCTAAAACTTATAATTTGCTGCCGGCAAGACCAATCGGACTTAGTAGATATTTAAAAATTGATAAAGGCTCATCGTCCGGTATTAAGGTTGGTCAGGCAGCAGTTTTTGAAGACAATTACTTGGGTAAAGTTAAAGTTGTGACTAACGAGAGCGCGAACATTGAACTATTAACTGATCCTGATTCAAAGGTATCTGCTTTTTCCCATAATCAGGAAGGAAAAGCAAAAGGGATTTTGGGCGGGCAGTTCGGCACTGAAATGATATTAGATAAAATACTTCACGAAGAAAAAGTGAGCGTCGGAGATTTGGTTTATTCGGAAGGACTGGAGGAATTTTTACCCAGAGGATTGATATTGGGCAGCGTGACGCAAGTTTTAGAGCGGGAGAATGAAGTTTTTAAGCAAGCCAAAGTAATTCCTGTATTTAATATTGGTGATTTGGATTTAGTTTTTGTGATTACTGATTGATAAATGAAAACACTAATAATTATTTTGATTATTGCCTCATTTTTACAGACTACGGTTTTGCCTGTTAATTTAGGTTTGATAATTTTAATCTGTAGGGCATATCTTAGGGCAGACCGGGCCAATTTATACTTGGCTTTTGTGTTCGGAATTTTTATTGCCAATCTAAATTTAATCAATTTAGGAATAGGCAGTTTTATCTATCTTTTGGCAGTAACAATTGTGCAGGCTTTGTCCAAGTTAAGACTGGCTGCCAATCCGCTTTTGATTGTACCTATCAGTTTTATGCTTCTGTCTTTAGATCAACTTGCCTCTTGGGACTTATCTAAAATCCTGATCAGTTCTTTTTTATCTCTGCCAATTTTTTATGCAATTAGACTGTGGGAAGAAAGATTTATTGTTCAAAAAGAGATTAGACTAAAGTTCTAAAATGCAAAAAAGAAAAAAATCCCTAGGTCCTGGTTTTATTGAGGAAGTTGCTAAAGTTACAAGCAGAAGTGGACATTTCCAGAATAAAAATTCACCCGAATGGGTTGATGTTTTACTTCCTAATTTTCATCCTCTGAGAGAATATTTTATTCAAAGAAGTCCATGGAGAATTATTATCTTTGCCGGATTTTCAGTGGTACTTTTTTTTATAATTTTTTTGCGCCTGTTTCATCTACAGATCGTAGAAGGCAAGCAGAATAGGGAACTTGCGGATGGTAACCGTATCCAGGTAAAAATAATTCATGCTCCGCGGGGGGTAATTTATGATAGAAACGGTAAAATTTTAGCAGCCAATTCTCCGGCTTTCCGTTTAAATGATCCCGCCGCGGCGGGACATAAAATCAGATTGGTTTCCCGTGAACAGGCTATGGAGTGGGAAGTAAAAAATGATCCCCGTTTTCTCAGTTTGGAAGTTGATAATGTGAGAAATTATCCTCTGGGTGAACAGTTTGCTCATATAGTGGGGTTTATGGGAGAGATCTCGGAGGATCAATTAAAGAAAGTAGAGTTCAAAAATTATCTGGCAGGCGACCGGATCGGTCAATCGGGACTGGAAGCGCAATATGAAAAAACCCTGCGGGGAGTAGATGGGGGAGAAATCATTGAAGTTGATTCAAAAGGACTCAAAATCCGGGTGCTGCGGTATGAACCTCCCAAAGCAGGAAATAATCTTTATTTATCTGTTGATGCGCTGTTTCAGGAGAAGCTTTTTCAGACAATAAAAGAAGCTCTTGTCCGGTCTGGTAGCTGTTGTGGTGGTGCGGTGGCAGTTGATCCCGGCAATGGTAAGATTTTGGCTTTAGTATCTTTACCTTCTTTTGATCCGAATATGTTTTCGAAAAACGAAAATGAAGAGGCAATCAATGAAATTTTCTCACGGAAAGACTTCCCAATTTTAAATAGAGTTATAGGTGGTACTTACCCGCCCGGATCAACTTTTAAGATTGTCTCTGCCCTGGCTGCACTTGCCTCCGGTAAAATTAGCCCGGAAACAACCTTCGAGGATACCGGGGTGATGAATTTGGGACCGTATCAATTTTCCAACTGGTATTTTAACCAATACGGTAAGACCGAAGGATTTGTAAACCTCTCAAAAGCCATTGAACGCTCAAATGATACTTATTTTTATAAAGCAGCGCAAATTATTGGAGAAAAAGCTTTGGCAGATTGGTCAAAGAAATTAGGCCTTGGGGCAAAATTAGGAATTGATTTACCAGGGGAGCAAACTGGACTTGTTCCTACCGATAAATGGAAACAAAAAAATTATGGAGAGCCCTGGTATCCGGGAGATACCCTGCATATGGCCATTGGCCAGGGTTTTGTTTTAGCAACCCCTTTGCAGGTTTTGGGGATTACCTCTTTTATTGCCGGAGACGGAATACTTTTTAAACCGAATTTACTTTTAAATGATCAGCCTAAAATTTTAATCTCTAATTTGCTGTCAAAAGACATGGTGGAAAAAATAAAAACAGGTATGAAACTAGTCACCAAAGGTGCAGGCACGGCTTGGCCGTTTTTTACTTTTCCTATTCCTACGGCGGGCAAAACAGGAACTGCAGAGTATGGTGATCCTAAGGGTAAAACTCATGCCTGGTATACTTCTTTTGCTCCGGCAGATGATCCCAAAATTGTTTTAACAGTTTTAATAGAAGGTGGAGGTGAAGGATCATCCGTTGCTGCTCCAATAGCCAAAGAAGC
>JAUSHE010000006.1 GCA_030648435.1 Candidatus Daviesbacteria bacterium | reverse complement strand
ATTTTAGAATCATATGTAACTTTTCTTTGTGGTTTGTCTGTAAAATCTTCATAACCCCAGGATAGACCTGAAGTACCAACTCTTCCTAGGAATTGTCCTTTCGTTATACTCACCCATTGCGGATTTGAGGGAATCTCATTGATCGCAATTTTTTCATTGGTTGGTTTCCAAATCTTCTCTTCCTCGTCAAATTCCGTTTCACTAAAGGGGATTGCGTTATCAATTTCCGAAAGATGCGCAAGATCAAGAAACCGATGTGTTAGCGGGATATACATACGTACAAATAATCCCAGACCATACTTTATTTCTTTTCCTTTATAAGTAATAATTTTCTTGTTTCTGTCTTGGATAAAAAGATTGTGATATGAGGACATTGCATACCCATCAGCTGGAGCATACACCGGCGTGCCGTAAGGAGCATGGAAGTCAACTGCTGTATGTACTTCCATACCATGGATTTGGTACTCATCGTAGGAATAAAGCCATCCCTCGTTAATTTTTATATTACCTGCATCCTTTTTGCTAAAAGGAAGGCTGAGATAGGCTTTTGGTTCAATTTTCTCTCCATTGACTGTGGGACTGTGAAATCTGTCTTGAGCAATTTTGGTTCTTTCCGAAAGACCTTGATTATTCTTTGTTCCAGATCCGAGTAAATATACTCCTATACCCGCTATAAGAATAATTAGTGAGCTTCCAGCAATAATTAGAAAACTAGCTTGATGAGTTTTATCCGTTTCTATATACTTAATACTTGTATTATTTCAGAAAAATGGTTCTATTGCAAATTGAATTTGATTTACTTTTTTAAAGATTTTTGGCTTTGTGTTTTGATCAGATAATTTTGTTTTGTTGAGACTTTTTTCCCGCTTTTCTTCTCTAGTTCTTTTCTGACATTTCCAGCAATAATTCTTCCATATTGACTTCGGGTAATATTTGGGATAATGTAAATTAATGACAAAGTTGAAAAAGACTCAGACAAAAGTTATGAATCCCCAACCAGAAAAAAGAGATATACTAACAGAAATGTTTGAACATTTTGGGATTAAAGTGATAGATGTAACTAATGCTATTCCAAAAACTAAATACAGAAAGAAATTGAAATGAAGTAAACTTCTTGCTTCGCAATAAAACCATGAAAAAGCAATTACCCAAAAATCAAATAATTATTTATAAATCAGATGATGGTAAGGCAAAGGTAGAAGTACATTTTGAAGATGAAAACGTATGGTTGACTCAAGCACAAATGTCAGAATTATTTGAGAGAGATCAATCGGTAATTTCAAAACACATTAAAAACATATTTAGTGAGGGAGAACTTAGTGAAAAAAGTAATATGCAAAATTTGCATATTGCAATTTCAGACAAACCGGTCGTTTTGTATAGTCTTGATGTAATTATCTCCGTTGGGTATCGGGTCAAGTCATTGCGTGGCACACAATTTCGCATTTGGGCAACGGAGCACCTTAAGGAATATATAATTAAGGGATTTACCATGGATGATGTCCGCCTTAAGCAGGGAGGGCACAAATCCCGATACTTTGAAGAGTTATTACAGAGAATTCGTGATATCCGCAGTAGTGAACGGATGTTGTATCAAAAAGTAACGGATATTTATGCGACTTCTCTTGACTATCGCAAGGATGCTAAAGAGACTGATCTTTTTTTCAAAACCGTGCAAAACAAGATGCACTACTCGGTAACCGGAAAAACTGCTGCCGAAATTATCGCAGAGCGGGTTGATAAAAATAAAAAGAATGTTGGTCTGACAAACTTTCCAGGTTACCATCCGATTAAAAGAGATATCTATATCGCAAAAAATTATCTTTATGAGAAAGAGCTGCAAATGCTTAACCGTATTGTTGATGCCTATCTTTCTTTTGCCGAAATTCAAGCGGTAAGCGAGAAAACAATGACAATGAAAGAATGGATTAAAAAACTTGATGAGTATCTTAGGCTTATGGGTAAAGGTATATTGAAAGATGCTGGGAAAATAAGTATGGAAGAAGCACAGGAAAAGGCGGGTAGGGAGTTTGTTGAATACAAAAAGGTGCAGGGTAAAAATTATATTTCCGATTTTGATAAAGAGGTTAATAAACTTTTGAAAGAAGCTCAAAAATAATGTCGAGCTTTATAAAAAAATCCGAACTCGCTTTAAGACGCTTGCGTCGCAAGGTCTTGCGAACTTGTGAGCAAGTTCTTAAAAACTGTCGGCTCAAACTCCTTTTTAACTAATCAGCAGCTTGAAGTCCAGTATAAACAGGGCTTTGCCAGCCTCGCGGCTAGGCGGGCAGAGCTCTTTGCGACCCCACCCGCAAAGAGCCATTCAGGCTCAGAAACTGAAAAATCCCTTCAGGTCGGGGTGACAGGAATAGCTCGCTTCGCTCCCTGATCCTGTCTCCACTTCCTCGTTTCACTCGGTCGGGGTGACAGGAATTGGACCTGCTGCTTCTCGCTCCCAAAGCGAGCGTTCTACCGATGAACTACACCCCGAAAATTCCTAAAAGTGCTGATGGAGGGAGTCGAACCCTCATGCCTTTTGGGCACTCGCTCTTAAGGCGAGCGTGTATGCCATTCCACCACATCAGCGTAAAAGCTATTATACATTATTTTGGGGGGTTGACGTACCAAATTTATAGTGAAACAATTGACTTAATCTCTAAAAAACCAAACAGACGGTGCTAGGAGATTTTTTGTTGGGAAAGACTCAACACTTAAGGAGGCCCTATGATGGTACTTGCAAGAAACGGACATTCAAATGGAAATGGAAACGGCAATGGTAATAACCACCATAGGTTTGCTTTTTTGGAGCAGGCTGCCATAGCGCTTACTGATAGGATAGGTACGCCTATCTCTTTAATTATCCATACCCTGCTTTTTATTGGAATTTTTTCCTTAAGATTTTTTGGAGTAACAACAGACTATATTCTTTTAATGCTAACAACTGCCGTATCACTTGAGGCAATTTATCTTTCTATTTTTATTCAAATGACAGTTAACAGGGCAACAGAATCTTTGGAAGAGGTTGAAGAGGATATTGAAGATATTCAGGAAGAATCATCAGAGGATGAAGAAGCCCACAAAGTTATTCTCCATATGTCAAAAGAGCTAAAAGTAATTCAAAAAGATTTAGAAACCCTAAAGAAAAAAGGTCTTATTTAACCTAATATGTGATATATTAAGTTTTATAGTGAACACTCATAATCCGGAATTTAGTGTACGCAGAAGTTTATTAAAAGCCGGACTAGGATTGGCTGTAAGTAAAATTCTTGACATACCTTTGGTTAAAACTGTAGAAGCTGCAACAAATACCCTTTTACATGAAGATGAAGTTCCTGTTCTTAACTCCTCATTTTTGATATATCATGAGCTTGATTATCGTACCCTTAAGCAGAATCTTTTAACAAGATTAATTAATGATGAACAACCTGTTTCACCTGAAACTGTAGTAAACGTGCTTAATGGATTAACTAAAATACCAGAGGGTCTCAAAACTTTTATGGTTACCTGCGATGACGGATTAGCATCACAATATGGAGCTGTACTTAGGGCAACGTCAGAAATTGAAAAGGAAACCGGTTGGTTTATTCCTGTTACCTTTTTTATTATGACCAAATTTGATGAACCACAAGTTCCAATTGAAGAAGTTCCTGAAAGTTCCCCCACGTATAATGATGGCCGGCATAGTTATTTAACATTAGGACAAGGTATAACAATTCTTCAGGAGCGCCATATATTGGCGAACCATACAGTTGACCATGCCAGATTAAATACTCTTCCGGAGGGACAGCGAAATTCAGAAATAGCAACAGGTGAAGATAGACTCGATATAATCTATACCAGGGCGGGAATTGCTAGGACTGTGAGAATGCTTGCTTATCCCGAAGGAAGATATTCAGGTCAACTGGAGTTTGTGCAACAGTCAGGATTTGATCTAGCATTCAGCACAGAGAGAACAACAGTACATACAAGTAATACCAGATTTCATCTTGGAAGTGTACGGGCAGACCACATAGGTAACACTTGGAAGAAGTTTTGTTGAGCATACTCCAGAGGTGTTAAATTATCAAGGGTTTCATGGGGCCTATATGAATTATACTTAACAAGCCAGGTGGTTAAGTCTATATTGGCCTCCAGGATATCATCTAACCCCACCTCAGAATATTTAAGCCACTCATACTGAATGGTTGAATTAAACCTTTCTAAGGCAGGATTATCTTTAGGAGTATATGGTCTTGAGTATATCTGGAGTATTCCCAGAGTCTCACAAGCTCTTTCAAATGCTCCTTTGAACTCAGAACCATTATCCTGGTGCATGATATTAACTTTACCTTCAACAAGGTATATTAATCTCTTTAAAAAATCCTCAGCATATCCTGAAGTATTGGTTGTGTATACTCTGGCAAAAGCAATTTTGGTAATCCCTTCCAGGGCTGTAAATATTATTCTTCTAGTCCCATACCACCAGATGATAATGGCATCAATATGCCATAGAAAACCAAACTCTTTAATTTGTTTGATTTGATCCCGGATTTCATGAATTCTTATTTTAGGCTTAGAATTTCTTCTTTTCTCAATTAAATACTTATGTTTAACCGGATCAGGATATAGTTTATGTTTTCTAATAACCCTTTCAATCTTCCAGGTAGAAATATCCTCACCATAATCCCGGAAGTAAATTCTTTTAATCTTTTTCTTACCAAATTCCATGTTCTTTTCCCTTAAATCTTTGATCCTATTTTCTTCCCGTTCAGTTACCATCCAACCTCGAACCTTTTTAGGTATCCTGGATTGTTCCTCCAGGCTTATCAGATTCCCTTCATCAAACCTCCCTAACCATTTATGAAAAGTTTTTCTGGATATACCAAAGTAGGTAGCACTATATTTGGCATTTTTCTTGGCTACTGTATGGTAGAAGATAATCCACTCCAGCCTTAGTTGTGCATCTTTAGAAATACCATGATCTTTAGCCCAAAATCTCAAATAATCCCATTTATTTGTTCTGCCTTTCTCATATGCTTTATTGTATTCATATGACCAAGGATGAAAGGGTTTTGGTTTCATCGGTTTTAATCACCTCCTTAAGTTAATTATTCTAACTTAGAAGTGTTACCGATGTATCTCAGCCTACTCA
>JAUSHE010000001.1 GCA_030648435.1 Candidatus Daviesbacteria bacterium | reverse complement strand
AGCGGAGTATTGGATTCAATTAGAGCTCTTAATTCTTCCGGTGTTAGCACTTCTTCTAAATTTTTGGTAATCAGATCAAATTTTTCGCTGCTAGTCATAAAATATGTTAATATCTATTATAGTATATCAAATGCCGACACTAAATAAATTATCACATAAGCTTATTGCTGCCTATGACCAGGCGACTGCTCCTAATCACGAAAAAACAGTCTCTGTTAATCCATTGGTAGCTGAAATTGCCACCTGGTATGAAAAATTCCGTACAGCAATGGATTACCGGGAAGACGAAGTAATACTCCGTTCAACAATTGAAAGAATTTTAAAAAGAAGATTAGCTTTTGGAGGAAGCGGACAATCAATTGCAGCTCCTTTAATCAGGGAGCTTGTTTGGGCCCGTTATTTTCCTGATTCTACAATTGTTGAATCTCAAGTAACTCAAGTTGTAAGCGAAATAGATCTGCATTTGAGGTTGGAAAATGAAATTAATAAAAAACACCGTATCAATAGAGGAAAAGCCAGTGAATGGATCTTACATCTTCTATCATCTGAAATAGAGCACATTTTAAAACCTAATGATCCCAAGGATATCATGAGTAATTTTATCTTTGGAATTTTTAAAGATTTGGTAATGATTACAGATGACAGTGAAGAAACTAAAAATATTCAGGTTTTTGTTGCCGTCCGGCGGGCCTACGCCAATGATGATATAGCTTTCCTGCGCTATCATCTGTTTAAGCAGTATTTTGAAAAACTGACTATTCATAATGTGGATAAAATTGCGGAGCATTTTCCTGCTGCTTTAGAACGGATAGAATATCATTTTAATTATCCCCTTAAAGATAGGATTTATTCCTATGTTAAGAATCAGTCCATCCCCTTTTTGATTTTAGATGATGTTTTAAGGAAACATAAAGGCAAAGTCTTTTCTATTACATCAAATGAAGAGCTGCTGAATTCGGAAATTTTGTCAGCGTGTAATTTGCGTTACAGCGCCATTGCCGGAAAAGTTAAAAGAGCTATTATCCGGAGCGTTATTTTTATCTTTTTTACAAAAGCGGTTTTTGCTTTGTTTGTGGAAGGTACATTTGAGAGGATGATTTATGGCCGGATACTTTGGTCCTCAATAGCTATAAATACAATGACTCCCCCACTGCTTATGATTATTGTTGGGTTTTTAATTAAGAGTCCAAGCCGTGAAAATTCCGTCAGAATTTCAAAAAAAATAAATACTGTTTTATATGATGAACCGCCCTTTTTGGATAAACCATTAATTTTAAAGAAAAAAGCCGGCAATGCCAGCCCGTTGCTTTGGCTTGTTTTTGTTATCCTTTGGTTGGCGACATTTGTTTTAAGCTTTGGAGCAATAGTGTTTGTTTTAAGCAAACTGCATGTTAACCCGCTCTCCCAGACTATATTTATGTTCTTTTTGGCAATTGTTTCCTTTGTTAGTTTCCGGATCAACAGGACGGCTCATATGTATATTTTAAAAGATAAAAAAGATAATTTAGGATCCTTGATTTTTGACTTTTTCTTTATGCCGGTAATTCAGGTAGGCAGAAGAATAACTCTGGGTATTTCCCAAATAAATATCCTGCTTTTTATGTTTGATTTTATAATAGAAACTCCGTTCAAAGGCATCTTTGCCTTTTTTGAACAGTGGTTCTCTTTCCTCCGGACCCAAAGGGAAAAACTGGATTAAATTGTAAAATTGATCATGTTTAAAATACTCTCAAATTTGGCTCCGTTTATATTGTTTGGTTTGTATCTTGGTATTTTGTTTTTTGTTCGGGGGAAAATACCTGACCCGCCCATTTTCTTTGAACAGCTAAAAAATTTCTATATGACATATGGGTATTTTTTAATATTTATTGCCGCTTTATTTGAATCAATGCTTCTGGTTGGTTTTTATGTTCCGGGTTCTACAGTAATTTTATTGGGAGCGGCAGTTTCAAAAACAGGTGTAATTGAATTGCCTTTAGTAATTAGTATTGGAATTTTTGGTTTGATTTTAGGCTACACTCTTGATTACTTTATAGGAAAATTAGGTTGGGTTCGGTTATTATCCAAATTCGGACTTGAACAAAAGATAAAAATTATCGGAGAAGGGCTTATGAAACACAAAATGAGGACTATTCTAATTGGCTTTTTTTCTCCGGGCAGCGCTTCTTTTCTTTCAACAGCAGCAGGAGTTTTGAAAATACCTTTTAAGGATTTTTTTATCCTGGCTGTTTTGGCTCAAAGCATTTGGGGCATATTTTGGGGTGTTCTAGCCTACAGTATCGGCATTGAATTGGTGGATGCTTTATTTAAGTATTCCCCTTTTGTTTTAATAGGCGTTATCCTGCTTTTTATCTTAAGTAAAGTCTGGTTTAAATTTAAGCTTTAGGGGCTTTGAAGCCGATATAGGCAAAGATTACAGTTGATAAAAAAGCAGTCCCCATTACTTTTAGGATATCCGCTTCCGTAGAGAAAAGTATAATAAATGCAGTTGCCAGCCACTGAAAAACAATAATTATGGCAACCCACGGATATTTGCTGTAAAAGTTTAAAAACTTATCCATTAAGTTTAGCTCTCTATTGCATTATATTCTTTAAATTTTTCTTTGACAAGCTGATACAACCCCGGATCAATTTCAATCAGATAAGAAAGCCAATCGTTCAGCTTTTCAATTGCTTTTTCCCTGCTGATTCTTTTAAATGGGGGCGCAATATCGTCTCTGTCAAGCAGGGTTTCCGGCGGGTGAGTTTTAATAAAGAATTTAGCTTCATCGCCGAACCTAAACTCATAATTTAGCTCTTTTGATAAAAACCCGATGACGCTTAGGGCGCGGATAAATGCAACGGCCTCTTTTGGCAGTTTGACTTTATATTTTTGAGCCGCTTTAATAATCCCAAGGAAAAATACAGTGTAGTCTTTTTTCATTGTTTTTAATTCTTCTGTTTCCGTTGCCATCCGCCTCCCAATCGTTTCTGAAAAATGGTTTGCCAAAAGGTGCATGATTTGCTCCAGTTGTTTTTCCGAAGCAGTTGCGGGAAGGGAACTGCCTATAATTGTTCTTAACTCTTCCCCTGCAAAATTAGCAAAATGATAAATTGGCTCTTTCAAATTTAGATAATTGTAATCGGTTCTTGTGCCGCTTTCAAAAAATTTTATAAATTCAGCCTTATTATACTTAATGGAATTACCTATGATCCCGAAATCAAGCAGGGCTATTTTTCCATTTTTCAAAATTAAAATGTTTCCCGGGTGAGGGTCTGCGTGATATATATCATCCATCAGGAATTCACGGAGAAACTCCTGGGTGTAAATATGGGGAATTTCTTTTATATCTATACCCATTTTTTCAAGTTTCTCCGGAGTGAGCCTTCCGTCTTTAAGACCCATGAGCACCCTGCTTAAAGGGATGCCCTCAATGTAATCCATTACCAGAATTTTTTTTGTGGAGAGGTGACGGTGGACTCTTGGCACAACTATTAGCTCATTAACCGAGATATTTATATACATCTTTTCCATATTTTCCGCCTCTATTTGATAATCAAGCTCGTTTTTTGTCCACCTTTTAAATTCTTTTACAAATTCTCCCCACGGCAGGGCTTCTATCTTGAAAAACAAGTCGGCGAAGAAAGCCAGAATTTCAATTATGAAAAAATCCGCCAGCACCGCTTCCTCAATGCCCGGCCTTAAAACTTTTACTGCAACTGTATGGCCATTTTCCAGTTTTGCCGCATGGACCTGGCCGAAAGAAGCGGAAGCAAAAGGACTTTTTTCAAAAACTTTAAAAATTTTCTCCGGCGTTGCTCCCAATTCCTCCAAAAAAGTATTTTTAACGTTTTCATAGGGGAAAGGTTTTACATTGTCAAAAAGATTTATCATTTCCAAAGCATATTCTTTTGGCAACGCGTCTACCCGTAGAGCTAATAATTGACCAAATTTGATAAAACTTCCTCCTGCTTCCTCAAAAAAATTCCGCAAAATCTTAGGGCCGGATTTTGTCATTAGGCCAATTTTAAACAGAATATAGATAAGAGAGTATTTAATGAGCAGTCCGACAATGTAGAAAAATCGGAACATATCTTGAGAATCTAATTTCGCGCAAATCCCAGGAAGAAAAGCATTAAAACCGTAACAGTAGCATAAATATAAAGTATTGTGGGATCGATAACCAGCTTAAAACTCATTACAATAAGAGTAGCCAGCCATACTCCGAAAATAGAAAGGCATACCCACGGATAACGCATAAATTGATTATACACTCATTTAACCTGCGTTTTCAACTGATTTAAACTACGTTCCCACTTGACGAGTGGGAACGTAAATGTAGACAATGGAATTATGGTTAATCCCCCATTTGCTAATGGCAGTTTTTATCATATTTATAACCGCGGTGTTGAAAAAAGAAAAACCTTCATGGACAGGCGTGATCATTTAAGATTTCTGGAAACTTTGGATTTTTACCATAAATCACCTGTGCCAATGAAGCTCTCCGATTTCAGAAGAGGCGAAATAAAACTCAAGAAAATAGAAAACCAAATAGAATTAGTTCGGATATTTTGCTATTGTTTGATGCCGAATCATTTTCATTTATTAGTTCAACAATTAGCTGATGGTGGCACATCGGAATTTATGAGGAAGTTGTCAGACAGTTATACAAGATATTTTAATACAAAACATAAAAGGGTTGGTTCTTTGTTTCAGGGAGTTTTTAAGGCGAAACTCATTGAAACCGAAGAGTATCTTCTTCATCTATCAAAATATATTCACAGAAACAGCTTCCCACTTGACGAGTGGGAACGTAAAGTTTATCCGTATTCGTCTTATTCTTATTATTTATCTGGTGAACCACATTCCTTTTGTGACATTGATTTTATTAGTTCCTTTTTTTCTAGAACTAATTCTAATTTAACCTATCAATCTTTTGTGGAAGAAACAGAAATTGATGCGCCTGTTTTATTTAATATGCTAATTGATGCCGAAGATTAAAACGCGTTCCCACTTGACGAGTGGGAAGCTAGAGTGGGAAGCTAAATAAGAGCTTCTTGTAAAATGTTTGGAATTCAAGCACAATTAAGATATGGAAAGTGGAATTGTTTTACCGCCTGAAATTTTGGGATATTTTTATAATTTCCCTATAACCAATACCCTTCTGGTCAGCTGGATAACTATTGCTGTTTTAACAGCGGTCAGCATTCTGGCAACCCGGAAAATAAAACTTGTGCCCGGCGGCCTGCAGAACTTATTTGAAATAATTATTGATTTTGTCTATACCACAGTTTCGGATCTGGCCGGAGACAAAAAGACCAAAGTCTTTTTTCCTATTGTTGCCACATTTTTCTTCTTTATTTTATTTGGTAATTTATTGGGTCTCTTCCCTGGCTTTGGAACAATTACTTATAAAGGTGAAGTTTTACTCCGTTCAATGAATTCTGATTTAAATATGACTTTGGCGCTGGCTTTAACTTCCGCTTTCCTGACTCATGCCTTTGCATTAAGGTACTTGGGTATCCTGGGTTATTTGAAAAAATGGTTTACCCTAAACCCGATATTTTTATTTGTGGGAATTTTGGAATTGGTTGGTGAATTTACAAAAGTGGTCTCGCTATCTTTCCGGCTTTTTGGTAACATATTTGCAGGTGAGGTAGTACTGGCAACGATTTCGGGAATCTTTGCCTTTTTAGTACCCCTCCCTTTTTATTTTTTGGAAATTATTGTAGGATTTGTACAGGCGGCTGTTTTTATGATGCTGACACTTGTATTTATGGTGTTGCTTTCAGAAAAACATGCGGCAGAACATTAAATCAACCATAGGTTGATCGTCCTCTGGACGAGAAAGGAGTAAAAAAATGGAACATCTTCCGTCAGCATTGGCAATTGGTTTAGGCGCGCTGGGGCCAGGCTTGGGCATTGGTTTAATTGGCATGAAAGCCGTAGAGGCAATCGGCCGTAATCCTGATGCGCAATCAAAGATTTTACCGGCAATGCTTTTGGGTATGGCTTTTGCTGAAGCTATTGCTATTTATGCTTTGGTCATAGCGTTTACAAAGTAATGGAAATCTTAAACCAATTTGGGATAAACCCGGTACTACTTCTTGCCCAGGTAGTTAATTTTTTAGTACTGCTTTTTATTTTGAAGAAGTTTTTATATAAACCTATTCTCAAAGTATTAGGCGAGCGCAAACAAAAAATTGAGGATAGCCTAAAAAATGCAGAAGAGATAGAAAAAAGACTAGCAGAAACAAACGAAAAAATAGACACATTGATGGTTAAAACATCAAAGGAGATTCGAGAAATGATGGATGAAGCCAACAAAGAAAGAGCATTGCATCTTGAGGAAACAAAAGAAAAAGGATTGCAGATGGCCCGGGACATAATCAAAAAGGCAGAGGCAGCAGGACGGGTTGATGCTTTGAGAATGCAGCAGGAAGTGATGAATAAAATGGCGGATATTGTGGCAGTGGGGTTGGAAAAAGTTACAGGTAAGATCATAAATAAAAAAGAACAAAAAGTATTGATAGAAAAAGAGGTTAGAAATTTATCATGAAAAAAAACAAGGAATTGCTTAAAATGATCAGAAAACTTATAGAAGCCAGTTTCGTAGGTGGAAGAATCATTGAAAAAGAAGTGATAAGGGCAATTATGATTCTGAAAAGTCTTCCCCAGTCCAACGCAATTTTTGCTATGGCGGAGTATTTGAAAGGACTAAAAAGAAAAGAGCGGGAGCACACCATGTATATTGAAACTGCTATTCCGCTTTCTTCCGCTATTGTCAGCAGGATGAAGAAAATCGTTGAAAAGAAAGTACAAATTAATAAAGTATTAATCAATATTAATCCGGAAATTCTGGGAGGATTTAAGTTAAAAATAGGTGATGAAATTTGGGATGAATCAATAATGGGCAAAATCCAGCAAATTAAGGAGGCAATAAGAGGTTAATTAACCTAATTGATCTAATTATTCTAATTTCTAAATTAAGACATTATACATTTTTTAGTTCAATTAGAAATTAGTATTTAGAAATTTACTATTATGGCAAACATTATCGATCAAATTGAAAACGATATTAAGGGTCTGAAGTTAAAAGCTCAGAGACAAAACGTTGGTACTGTTACCGAAATTGGCGACGGTGTGGCCAGAATTGAAGGTTTGTCAGATGTCCAATATTCGGAACTGATTGATTTCGGAAAAGATGTCTATGGTTTGGCGCTAAATTTGGAACAATATAATGTCGGAGCCATTATATTCGGAGATTTTACCAAAGTTAAGCAGGGACATCAGGTTAAAACCACCGGTCAGGTGCTGCAGGTGCCTGTCGGCGAAGCCTTAGTTGGCCGGGTGGTTGATGCCTTAGGCAGCCCGATTGATGGCAAAGGACCAATTAAGACGAAAGAGCGCTACCCCGTTGAAAAAATTGCTCCCGGAGTTATTACCCGGCAAAGTGTTAATACCCCTTTGCAGACCGGCATTAAGGCAATTGATTCTATGATTCCGATCGGACGGGGTCAGCGGGAGTTAATTATCGGAGACCGGAATACCGGAAAAACCACCATTGCAATTGACACAATTATTAATCAAAAAGATGTTATTTGTATTTATGTAGCAATCGGCCAAAAAACATCCAAAGTTGCCCAACTGGTAGCTAAACTGGAAGAACTTGGAGCAATGGAACACACCATTGTTGTTTCCGCCTCAGCTTCCGATTCGGCAACCATGCAGTATCTTGCTCCTTACTCCGGCTGCGCCATGGGCGAATATTTCAGGGATAAAGGTCAGGATGCCTTAATTATTTATGACGATTTGTCAAAACATGCCTGGGCTTACAGACAAATGTCACTACTGCTGCGCCGTCCGTCCGGCAGGGAGGCATATCCGGGTGATGTTTTCTATCTTCATTCCAGGCTGCTCGAGCGGGCTTCCAAACTTAATAAGGACTATGGCGGTGGATCGCTCACTGCCCTACCAATTATCGAGACTCAAGCAGGTGATGTTTCAGCATATATTCCTACAAATGTTATTTCCATTACTGACGGACAAATTTATCTGGAATCGGATTTGTTCTTTGCCGGCATGAGGCCGGCTGTTAATGTTGGTTTATCGGTCTCCCGTGTTGGTGGCGCAGCTCAAACCAAAGCCATGAAATCTGTGGCCGGAAAGCTGAGATTAGATTTGGCTCAGTTTAGGGCTTTACAGGCTTTTGCCCAGTTTTCCTCGGACCTGGATCCGGCTACTAAACTTCAGATTGAAAGGGGCAGAAGAATAACGGAAGTTCTAAAACAGTCTCCTTTTAAACCTGTTGCACTTGCAGAACAAGTTGCGGTTCTGTGGGCTGTGACAAATGGATATTTAGATGAGATAGAGGTTGAAAAGGCAAGAGAGTTTGAAGAAAAATATATCGCACACCTGAAGCTCCGTGAGAAAAAATTAATGAATGACATTACCGATAAAAAAGAACTTGATGAAAGTATGGTTAAAGGTCTGGAAAAAATAACTAAAGAATTTGTAAAAATCTATGGCAAACACTAGAGAACTGCGAAGAAGAATAAAATCAGTTAAAAGTACGGCTCAAATCACCAAAGCCATGCAGATGGTGGCTGCAACTAAAATGAGAAGGGCGCAGAATCAGGCAATTAACGGCCGCCCGTATAGTTTTAATTTAAATTCCGCGTTGGAAAGGTTACTGCCTTTAATACAGACTGAAGCTCATCCCCTGCTTGCCGGAAACGGCTCGACAAATATCGGTGTTGTATTGCTGACCACTGATAAAAGCCTCTGCGGAGCTTTAAACACTAATTTATTCAGATTAATAACAGCTTCCCACTTGACGAGTGGGAACGTAGTTTTTTATACGGTTGGCAGAAAAGGCAGGAATTTTGTGGCCAAATCCGGCAAAAATTTACAAGCAGATTTTGAAAATTCGGATACCGTGATTTTTAGACAAGCTGTTTTGCTTTCCAAATTACTGATGGATTCATATTTGAAAAAAGAAATAGGAGAAGCCTATCTGGTTTATCCCGGTTTTATCTCTACTTTGCGCCAGGAACCTGCTAAAGTTAAACTATTGCCTGTAGATTTGGGAGCAATACACCTTCCAGGTGGTGTTGCGCCTGCGGCACACCTGGAAGGTGAAAAAAGCGGTCAATTTTTATTTGAGCCGGATGCGGATAAAATGCTGGATTATGTGCTGGTCCATCATATTCAGATTAAAATTTATCAGGCACTCCTTGAAACTAAAGCTTCCGAACACTCAAGCAGGATGATGGCCATGCAAAATGCCACAGATAATGCTATGGAACTTGTGGATGACCTAAAACTTACTTATAATCAAACCCGTCAGAGTGCTATTACAAATGAACTTTTAGAGATTACAACAGCAGCGTTAGCAATGAATTAATTTTATGAATAATAAAGGAAAAGTAGTACAAATTATCGGGGCAGTAGTAGATGTTGAATTTGATTCGGCTAAGGTGCCGACTATTTACAATGCTCTGGAAATTGAACAAGGCGAAGAAAAACTGGTTCTTGAGGTGCAGCAGCATCTTGGTGAAGGTATTATCCGCGCAGTTGCTATGGGTACCACTGACGGGTTAAAAAGAGGAACGGAAGTGCTGGATACAGGTGCCCCTATTTCCGTTCCTGTTGGTAAGGAAGTTTTAGGCAGACTGTTTAATGTTTTGGGCGAACCGATTGATAAAAAAGGTGATGTTAGCCTTAAAAAAACTTTGCCGATTCATAGATCTTCTCCCTCATTTTCAGAACAGTCCACAGAATCGGAGGTTTTTGAAACAGGCATCAAAGTGATTGATCTGCTGGCGCCTTTTGTTAAGGGAGGAAAAGTAGGTTTGTTTGGCGGAGCCGGAGTTGGAAAAACTGTTTTAATTCAGGAGTTAATCAGGAATATTGCAGCCGAGCACGGCGGATATTCCGTATTTGCCGGAGTTGGTGAAAGAACCAGAGAAGGAAATGATCTGTATCACGAGATGATTTCATCCGGAGTTATAGATAAAACAGCCATGGTATTCGGACAAATGAACGAGCCACCCGGAGCCCGTCAGAGAGTGGCTCTTTCAGCTTTGACTATGGCCGAGTATTTCCGTGATGAGGAAAATAAAGATGTGCTGCTTTTTATTGATAATATCTTCAGATTTTCGCAGGCAGGCTCTGAGGTATCAGCCCTTTTAGGGCGGATTCCGTCAGCCGTAGGTTACCAGCCGACTCTGGCTACGGAAATGGGAGCTTTGCAGGAGCGGATTACTTCCACCAAAAAAGGCTCGATTACTTCAGTTCAGGCGGTTTATGTGCCGGCAGATGATTATACGGATCCGGCTCCGGCTACCACTTTTGCCCACCTTGATTCTACAATTGCCCTGGAGCGGGCTTTGACCGAACAGGGTTTATACCCGGCGGTTGATCCTCTTTTATCCAATTCAAGAGCCTTGGCTCCGGATGTTGTCGGAGCGGAGCACTACGAAGTGGCAGCAGAAGTGCAAAAAGTTTTGCAAAGATATAAGGATCTGCAGGATATTATTGCTATCTTGGGAATTGAGGAGCTCTCCGATGAGGATAAGCAGACAGTGGCCAGGGCCAGAAAGATCCAAAGATTTTTAACCCAGCCGTTTTATGTCGGTGAAGCTTTCACAGGAAGAAAGGGTAAATATGTTTCCATCAAAGATACAATCAAAGGGTTTAAGGAGATTTTAGACGGTAAACATGACAGCAAACCGGAACAAGTCTTCTACATGGTTGGGACAATTGAAGAAGTGAAATAATAATTATGCTTTCAGATGTATCTATCAAAAAGTTTCTAAAAAGCAGGGATATTATCATTGACCCCTGGAGCAAGGAGATGTTAAGGGCCGCGGCAGTTACTTTGCACCTTGGGGAAACAATTTTAATACCGGACAGTAAAACCGTGGTGGATGTTAAAAAAAACATTCTGCCAAAATACCGGGAAGTTAAATTAAGCGATGAGTCTCCTTTTCCCTTTAAACCAAATATGTTTGTCATAGGGCAAACCTTTGAACAGATTGGGATTTCTGAAAGAATAGGCATGATTTTAGACGGAAGAAGCACTTTTGCCAGGCTGGGCATTTCCATTACCCAAACTGCCATTTTAATAGATACGGGCCAGGCTCCGATGAAGATGGCTTTAGAAATAAAAAATTCCGGCCCGAACACTTTTTTGCTTTACCCCGGAATGAGATTTGCCAGGGCCTGTTTTTTTCTTTTGGATCCCAAGGCTTCTTTCAGTTATGACACCATAGGCAAGTATTCATCAGGAAATAACCTTAAACCTATCCTTAAAAAGGAAGTTAAATAGAACCTAAGAATTAGGTCGGGAGAATATAATCACCGTTGCGCTTAATCTTTAAAAGTCAAATTTTTGGAGTTTGCGCTTTTGACTTACGATTACACCCTTGGGGTGTAATCGGAGGTTTTGGGGATCAGGGGATATTTTTAAAGGTGCCGTCAGAGTGTAAATAGTATGTTGCTACTTCTAAATCGGGATATTGGGTTTTGATTTTTGAAGCGGCATTTTTTAAATCTTCCGCATGCTTTTCCGGTGTGCCCGCTTCCCCGTATGCCCCGCAGTCTTCGTGATTTATTAAGATAACTTTTTTAATGTGGTGCAAACGACGGGAAATTTCCACTTGTTTTAAAATATAATCAAAATCAAACACTCCTCCGGCAATGGCCACTCTGTCAAAAGTTCCAGGAGGAAAATTTTCTTTTATCCAATTATTTATATATTCCTGGAATCTGAAATCAATACAGGTAACTATAACTGCTTCACAAGTGTGGTCATTCATAAAGTTATAGTATAATATATTTTATGGCAGAGTTGCATTTAAAAATTGTTACCCCTGAAAAGTTAATATTTGATGAAGAAGTTTCACAGGTTAATGTTTCAACAGAACAGGGAGAGATTGGCATACTTCCCCATCATGCCAATTTAATGGCTAAACTGGAACCGGGTGAACTGGTTATTAAAAAAGACGGAAAAGCAGAAACTATGGCTATTGGAGACGGATTCCTGCAGATTACAGATAACATCCTGACTGTAATGACAGACCTGGCAACTTATGCCGGCGATATAGACGAAAGAGCTGTGGAAGATGCTAAAAAACGGGCTGAAGCGGCCTTAACCCAAACTCTCTCAGATGAAGAATATGCAGAGACTTTTGCAGCGCTGGAAAAATCCCTGGCACAGCTTAGGGTCAAACGCCGCCACAGAGTAAGATAAAATGGCTAACACTGAAAATCCGGAACTTTCCATAATAATTCTTAACTATAATGTTAAAGAGCTGTTGTTAAATTGTCTTGAATCTATTTTCAAAAACAAAACTAATGCAGATAAATGGCAAATTATAGTTGTTGATAATGCATCCACAGATGGATCAACAGAAGCTTTACGTTCCCACTTGACGAGTGGGAAGCTGGAGTTAGTGATAAATAAAGAGAATTTAGGATTTGCCGGAGGAAATAATGCAGGAGTGCAATTAGCGAAGGCGTCCATCGTTCTGTTTTTGAATCCGGATACTATCATCGTTGGAAATGCCATTCAAAAAACTTTGGAAGTCTTGCTGTCTAATCCTGACTTAGGTGCTATTACCTGCAAAGTAGAATTACCAGACGGAAGGTTGGATTATTCCTGCCACCGCGGCTTCCCTACTCCCTGGAACTCTTTGATGTATTTTACCGGTCTTGCGAAATTATTCCCGAGCTCATCCTTATTCGCTGGCTACACCGCAACATATCTTGATATAAATAAACCACATGAAATTGACTGTATCAGCGGCGCTTTTTTAATGGTCCGCAAAATTGCCGGAGATCAAATTAACTGGTGGAACAGCGATTATTTCTGGAATGGTGAAGATATAGAGTTTTGTTTTTCTTTAAAGGAAAAAGGTTGGAAAATTTTCTATTATCCGGAGGTGAAAATAATTCACTATAAAGGTTCGTCTGCTGAAAAAGCTAAGCCGGAAACTATTACACATGGAATTTCCGCCATGAGAATTTTCTACAAAAAACATTATTACAAAAAATACCCTCCTTTACTCCGTGATTTCGTATTGCTGGGGATCAAAGTTCTGGAGCATTATAGAAAACTTAAAGCATGAGTAACTTAGATTTAACAGTAATTATTTTAAGTTTTAATACCAGAGAAATTACAGCCCGTTGTTTGAGTAAACTTCAGTTGTCAGTTGTCTGCTGTCAGTCTAGGTTTAAGAACAAAATTAAAGTCATTGTTTTAGACAATGGATCCTCTGATGGTTCGGCCCAAATGATTAAATCTGATTTTCCCTGGGTTAAACTAATTGCTTCAAAAGAGAATACCGGTTTTTCCAAAGGCAATAATATTGTTATGAAGCAGGCTAAAACTCCATTTATTCTTTTGTTAAACTCCGATGTTTATTTAGAGGAGGAAAGTTTATACAAAGCCATTGCCTATTTTAGGGTTAATTTAAATTGTGATGTGCTGGGAGCCAGATTAAATTATGCCAGTGGCAGCCTGCAACTTAGCGCAGGTAATTTACCAAATCCTTTGAATATAATTTCCTGGATTTTCGGCTTTAGGGGGTTTCATCCCAAAAATAAATCCTACTTTTCAAAAGCCCACCCTGTTGGTTGGATTATGGGAGCTTTTTTTATGTTAAAACGAGAAGTTTTTGAGCGGACCGGCGGATTTGACGAGAAAATATTTATGCATATGGAAGAAGTTGAATGGTGCAGGAGAATTAAAAATAGAGGTTATAGAATCTGGTATGTGCCGCAGGTTGAAGTAGTTCACTTACACGGAGCATCCACTAATTTTGATTTAAGTGACAGTTTTTTAAATGAGCTAAAAGGTATAAGGTATTATCTTTTAAAACATTACCGGGGTGTATATTTGCCCATGAAATTATTTTTGATTATTGGCTTAATGTTTAGGGTGATAGCTTTTTCGGTTTTAGGAAAGGCTAAAAGAGCCGGAGTATATATGGAAGGTATGAAAGTAGTATGAAAATTGCAATAATTACGCTAAATTATAACGGAAAAAAAGATACGCTTGAGCTCCTTGAGTCTTTGTCTTCGCTACGAACTATGAACTATGAACTACGAACTATTGTTGTAGACAATGGGTCAGTGGACGGAAGTGTCTCTGTTATACATCAGGCATTTCCTGAGGTTGATATTTTGCAAACCGGAAACAATTCAGGATTTTCCGGAGGTTTCAACAAAGGGATAGATTATGCCAAAATCTGGGGCGCCGATTACTTTTTACTCATAAATAATGATTGTGTAATTAAAGATGATAATTTACTTGCTGAACTTTTAAGAACTATTCAGTCTGATCCGAAAAAAGGTTTTGTTTCCCCTAAGATTTATTTTGCTCCGGGTTTTGAATTCCGTAAGGATTATAAAAAAGAGGATTTGGGAAAAGTGATCTGGTATGCGGGAGGGAAATTTGATTGGGATAATATCCAGTCAGTTCATCGCGGCATAGATGAAATTGATATTGGCCAATATGATTGGGTGGAAGAAACAGAGATTTTTTCAGGAGCCTGTGTTTTAATCAGAAAAGAAGTGTTTGAGAAAACAGGTGGATTTGATGAGAGGTTTTTTCTTTATTTTGAAGACAGTGATCTGGCAAAGCGGGCCCTGGATGCCGGATTTAGGATTTATTATGATGGCAGTGTTTCTATTTATCATAAGGTCTCAAGGAGCACGGGGATTGGCTCAAAAATAACTGATTATTATCATACCAGAAACAGGTTATTTTTTGGAATGAAGTATGGCAAATTCCGCACCAGGGTTGCTCTTTTAAGAGAAGCATTGAAACTGTTTATCTTCGGCCGTCCGGCTCAAAGAAGAGGTGTGTTGGATTTTTATCTTGGAATAAGAGGAGGTGCCAAGCTATTCCACCTGGAGGGTGGGATAGAATATCCGATTAAGCTTTCAATAGGGATAGTCAATTACAATACAGCGGATTTAACCAGGAAACTTTTGGAAAGTATTCCCAATTCTCCTGACATTGAAATAATTGTTTTGGATAATGGCTCTCTTGATCCCTGCAAAGAGTGGATTTCTAAATTTAATGTTAAATATTTGGCAAATAACGAAAATGAGGGTTTTTCCAAAGGTTACAACAAGACAATAAAATATTCCCTGGGCCAGTATTATTTAATGCTTAATTCAGATATAGAAGTTTTGCCAAAGAGTATTTCTGAACTAATTAAAACAGAAGATGAGTTTAAGGGAGAAGCGGTCTTGGGGGGTAAATTAATTTTTCCTGACGGATCAGAGCAAGACAGCGCATATCATCTTCCCAGTATAACCGGCGCTTTTAGAGAATATTTTTTAAAGAAAACGGGTTCATATTTTATGTTTCAACCCGGCAATCCACCTGGAAGGAGTCAAAGCCCGCCTTCCAGGTGTACTGTTATTCGAGTAGAGGGTTTAGTGATGGCATGTTTTATGATTCCTAAGAAGATATTAAGTAAAGTGGGGCTTTTGGATGAAGGGACTTTTATTTTTTTTGAAGATATAGAATATTGCAGGAGGTTAAAACAATTTAATATTCCGGTTTATTTTGTGCCGTCTGCCAAGTTTTTACACTTTCACGGGGGTTCGACTAAAAGGATTGGCAGGGAAAAAGCCAATGAACATCTGATAGAAGCTTCAAAACACTATCATGGGAAATTTTACTATACGCTACTCTCATTTGTTTTGCGCTTGGGCCAGAAATTTGGTAGAGTTAAAACACCACAAACAAAATGGACAAAATGATGAAACCATTTTTACTAATACTTTTATCCATAGGCTTGCTTTGGGCAAAAAGCAGTTACGGTAAATTTACATCAGGTACTTTTGTTTCAGGATTGGACGGGACTCTAGGCAAAATAGTTGATAAAAATCCTCACCCCTGGTTTAAACAATTTTTAAATAATGTTGCTATCCCCAATTCCCGGTTTTTTGGGACTTTAGTTCTTTGGGGGGAATTTTTAAGTGCGGCAGCCATTATTTTTGGGTCATTGATTTTGTTAAGGAATAATACAAATAAATGGGCCCGCTGGATCTTAATTACCGGTTTAGTAGGCGGATTATTTTTAAATATTACTTTTTGGTTGGCATTTGGCTACACCAGTCCATCTGTAGACAGCCTAAATTTGCTGATGGCAGTTATAGAAATTATAGGTATATTCGTCTTCATGAAGCAGTATGCCTAGCTCACTTATATCAATTGGGCTTTAATCCGATGAGTTTTGAAAGTAGCCAGCAAAGTAACTGCACAATTGCCTTTCCTTCTTAAAACATACATCACCGCTATTAAACTCTAAACCTCCCATAGCCCATCTTTTTGCACCATACATATTGGCTAAGATATTAGCCATAGCTGCAACATGTCGTATAGTGAGGTTACGGTGCTCTACGTCTCTTTCGTATCCTAATCTTTCACGTATATTCAGATGATTAGCCCAAGTTGCAGTGACTACAAAGTATCTTTTATGTCCGTCAGGTTGCTCGAATATACCTAAACAATTATAAGGCCGTGTTTCTTGTAGATTTTTCCGTGCACATACTTCTTCTTGATGTTCTGAATCCATGTACCAGTTTGCTTCTATAGCGTATTCTCCTGAGCGCAGGTTTTTATTTCTCTCTGCAATGAAGCGTTTATAATCCAAGATAAATACTTTTCCTTGGTTATTATCTACTAAAAATCCTCCATGCTGTACCCATGAGTAGGCCATCTAACCTGGAAAGGAGCATTTACCCCTTCTGAACTCCTGTAACCTTCAGAAGGAAGATCGATACCATTTTCACGGAAATAATGACTTGTTGTTGAGGGGATTTGAATATCCGGATTAACATGTTTAGCAGAGACAGCCTTGTTATAGTAAGGGGAATAAAATAATTTAGCACTTTTTGGTAAAACAAGGCCTGCTATTTGTATATCAGTAGAGATAGCTAAGGTGAGACCATTTAACTCACTGGCACATCTCAACCAATCAAGAATTTCTTGGGCAATCGTATCTGTATTTTTTTCAATAGGCCTCATAAGTGGTTTTAATTGGCCTAAACCCTTTTGCCAAAGGTCTCGTCTTCTTTGCGGATCCATCAACTGTCCAATATGCATGATTTCTCCTGTGGCCTTTGCAGTAAGAGCTGCAAGTGTTCTACCTTTTGTACGAATGTCAGAAAATTCTATATTTATCATATAAAGGAGATTATACAAAAGATTGATAGATAAGTCAAACTATAGGTTTATTGATTTTTGGAATCGTTATCCGATATGATAGTTGCTCACATGGATAACAATGATGGTGCCTTACTTCCTAAAATAGAGGAGATGATTAAGACTCATCTTACCCAAATTGATGAATTGCAGGTGCAAATCGCTGAACGAAAAGATATGTTGGATGATATTTTTGTGAATGATGAAACTTATAAGGAGCATGATAAACTTGCCAAAGAAGCTTCAAGAATAAAATCCAATACCAAAAAAGAGATCATGAAAAGGTCTGATGCAGCGGAATTAGCGGCCAAGCTTACAAGTTTGAAATCAGAACAGAAAGAGTTAAAGACGGGTTTATCGGATTATCTCCGTGAGTATCAGAGGTTGTCAGGGTCAAATGAAATAGAGGGCGATGATGGAGAAATCAGGGAAATTGTCTATACAGCCAAACTGGTCAAAAGATCGAATAAGTTTTTGGAATATAAGAGATAAAGTGTCCACCTGGTAAACGTTAGTCGAACCATTATTCCAAGACTATCATTTGAGGAACTAGAAATATATAGGCATCTTTGTTTATAAATTTATTAAAAGGTAAGCATTAATTTACAAAGGTGCAGGAATACGAATTATGGGAATCTGTAAAAGCTGAGCTAAATCCTTGATTGTTTTGTACTGTCTCTTCAATCTATTAATTTCATAATTTTCTTCTGCCCAATAACCAGGTGAAAATAACCGATGATACATTGCTCTTGGACTCCAGCTTAATCTGGAATAAAGCTCAGGTAAAGGGCTTCCTAAAATGGGATCAGTAAGCAAAAATACTCCTGCAATACGGATTTGTTTTCCTTCTGGTCCAATACCATCAATTAACAATTCGTTGCGAAAATCTCTTCTGCAGCTTTCAAGAAAAGCTTGGGCAGAGGGTGTATTGCGTTTGATCTCCACTCCATGCTGAAAAAAAATTTGTTGCTCTCTTTCTTGTCTGTTCTGAACATGATTATGTGCACCTAAATCAGTTGGATCGATTGCTACTATATTTTCTTCAGGTACCTCAAGAATAAAGCCATGAGGTATTACATCTGGTTTATATGTGCCTCTATGTAATTCGTCCACTAAAGTACAGGAGATTGAATTTTGCGAAAGGAAATCAGCTAAAGTTTCTTGCCATCCTCTATCTGTATATTGTTCTCCCGATTTACCACGTTCCGCAGTGCGCAACCAAATAGTATTGTCTATTGCTTTTTTTGTTGTGACATGCACAATATATCTAAAATTACCCGGATCGTGATTTAACGGATCAGTTGTTTGCCATCCGGATGGTTTAACTTTAGTAGCATATTCTGTACTTAGTTCTCGTTCCCTTTTTATAGCTCTTGGTGTTAATATAATTCTACGAAGACCGGGTAGTATTTCCATAGAAAGAGATATTAGCATAAAGAGGATTAAAATTCAACCTATAGTAGTAATGTCTGGGGGGAAGGATAATACACTCAATTTTCATGGTTCTTGAGTTAATTTTAAACTCTCTCTTATAATTAATTTTAATCCCTTCTTCCCTGCTGTAGTTTTAAAATATTTTTCCCTTCTTAAAGAGTCTGATTTGGAAATGAAATATTCACAAAAGATTAATTTAAATGGTCTTCTAGGAGCAGTGGCTTTAGATTGTCCATTAAAATGGTAAGTTAATCTATTCTTAAGATTTGAAGTGGAACCTATGTAAAATTTGTTATCCTTGAGGCTTAAAAGAACATAGGTACAGTGTTGTAATTTAGCCATAAACTAAACTTAAGTCTAAAAAAGAAACATTTACTGCCGTGAAGTATAACAAGTTAACTTCACGGCCATGAAGTGATCTTTGATCTACTTCATGGTCCGGAGGGAAGGATTCGAACCTTCGCAGGGAAAACCCGACAGATTTACAGTCTGTTGCAATTGGCCACTCTGCCACCTCCGGTTGAGTTATATTATACCCAATTTCTGTTATAATCGAAAGTATGAGCTCAGGATCGTGGACAGCCAGAAAAGAAAGTAAAAAAATCTGGAAATTTAAATTCTTATCAAAATTATCTACCGGAATGCTCGTAATTGTGGTAGGTTTTTTGCTGTTACTTTTTGGTACTGTAATTTATTTTGCCACCCAGATTCCCAACCCGTCTGATCTCTCTAACCGGGAAATAGCTCAAGCCACCAAGATTTATGATAAAAAAGGGGAACTGCTCTATGATATTTATCAGGATCAAAACAGAACTCCTGTTAAACTTTCCGAGATTCCCGATTATGTGAAGGAAGCAACCCTTTCCATAGAAGATAAGGATTTTTATAAACATAGCGGCTTTTCCATTAACGGTATTATCAGATCTGTTTTTGAACTGGTGATTTACCGCCGCGTTGAAGGCGGATCAACTTTAACACAGCAACTGGTTAAAAATGCCCTGCTGTCCGGTGAGCGGACTTTAACCCGGAAGCTGAAAGAATTTATTCTGGCAATACAAGTAGAACGAGCTTATTCCAAGGATGAAATTTTGGAGATGTATTTAAATGAAATTCCTTACGGAGGAACAGCTTATGGAATAGAGGCAGCTGCTAATTTGTATTTTGGTAAGTCAGCTAAAGATCTAAATTTGGCTGAAGCGTCGCTGCTGGCCGGTTTGCCACAGCGTCCTTCGGTTTACTCACCTTATGGAACCAATCCTGAGCTGGCCAGAGTCAGACAAAAAGAGGTCTTAAAAAGAATGGTTGAAGACGGATATATTTCAAAAGAACAGGCGGAAAAGGCAAGCAAAGAACAATTTACTTATAGAACAGGTCGGAATGAACAGGGTTTTAAGGCTCCTCATTTTGTCCTTTATGTCAAACAAAAATTAATTGAACAATTTGGAGATAGGATGGTAGAAGGAGGCGGACTGCGCGTCACTACCACATTGGACTATGATCTGCAGAAGAAGGTTGAGGAAATACTTAAACAGGAGATTGATAAGTTGACATCTGCCAAGGTTGGAAACGGAGCGGCAGTGGTTTTAGATCCCAAAACAGGCCAGATTTTGGCTATGGTAGGTAGTAAGGATTATTTTGGTGATTCTTTGCCGGAGGGCTGCTCGGAAGGTGTTTCTTGTGCCTTTGAGCCTAATGTTAATGTATCCGTTAGGCTCAGACAGCCCGGTTCTGCCACTAAACCAATTGCTTATGCCAAAGCCTTAGAAAAAGGCTATACAGCCATACAGACTTATCTGGATGTAAAAACCGAATTTCCCGGAGGTGACAAACCTTCTTATATTCCGGTAAATTATGACGGCCAATATCACGGGGTGGTGCAGATGCGGTATGCCCTGGCCAATTCTTATAATATCCCGGCTGTCAAAAATTTAGCTCTGACCGGAGTAAAAGACGTAATGGAATTAGGTTATCAGATGGGTTTGACTACCTGGGAACCATCGGAAGAAAATGTGAACTCAGTTGGTTTAAGTCTGGTTTTGGGAGGACGTGAAGTCAGATTATTAGACTTGGTTGCTGCTTACGGCGTGTTTGCCAACCAGGGCAAACAACTTGATCTTGTGTCAATCTTAAAAGTGTCCGACAGTAAAGGTAAAACATTGTTTGAATTTCATGAATCGGAAGGCAAAAAAGTGCTTGATTCGGGTATTGCTTTTATTATTTCCGATATTCTTTCAGATAATGGGGCCAGAACTGCTGCTTTTGGCTCAAATTCCGTTCTAAATATACCCGGAAAAACAGTGGCAGTTAAAACAGGAACCACGGATCAAAAACGGGATAATTGGGTAGTAGGATATACACCATCTGTTGTAGCAGGAGTTTGGGTCGGCAACAATAATAACGAGATGATGAGTCCGGTGGTTGCCTCAGGTGTAACAGGAGCTTCCCCTATTTGGAATAAAATTATGAAAGTGGCTTTGGAAGGAAAATCAAATGAACCGTTTTTGAAGCCGGATAACATATATCAGGCAGAAACAGATGGTTTAATGACCGGCAAACCTCACGCCGGCTCTCCAACCAGAAGGGAATATTTTATTGCAGGGACAGAACCTAAAGGAGAATCAGGCGCTTACCAGCGGCAGAAGGTTTGCAAAAGTAATCTTCACAGGTTGGCTAATGACGGTGAGGATAGTGAGGAAAAAGATGTGGTGGTGCTCTCGGAAAATGATCCGACAGGTGCAAATAAATGGCAAAAAGGCATAGATGAGTGGGTACTGACGGCTGCCGACGGACGTTTGGTCGGAGCCACCAGAGGCTGTTCCGGGATTCCCGGGTTTTCTGCCGGAACGGGCGGAATAATTGAAATTATTAATGTCGGAAATGGTGCTAATGTGCCGAGAGTTTTTGATGTTTTGGCAAAGACAAATTCTCCGGCGGGAGTGAAAAAAGTAACCTGGATGATAGATGGAGGCGTTAAATCAACTCAAACTTCAGAACCATTTGCCCTGCATGTGGAATTTCCTGCGGGTGATAAAGGTTCCCATACTATTACAGTTACTTTGGAAGATAATAACGGCGGGACATTTTCCTCCTCAATCGGAGTTACTGTTGCATTGTAAAATTTCTAATTTCTAAGTACTCTAATTTCTAAGGAAATCCCAATGTTCCAATTTTTAAACTAGTCATTAGACATTATTTAGATCAATTAGATCAATTAGTAATTAGAGCAATTTATTCAGGCCTATTTCTAAAACAGCCACTCTTTGTTCTATTCCAAATTTATTCACAAACCGCGGATGAATTTCGGCCATGCCATTAGTGCGCCTTGTTGGATGGAAGTATTCCCCAGGTGTAGCTACAAATCCACCCTCCAGGTGGGCGGATTGGCAAATCCGGTTGAGTTCCTGGATTGGGTTATCTGTGCCGTTTAACAGAGCAATTGAAAGGTGATATTCTTCTTTTGGATAGTACACCTTTCCTATTTCAAATATTGCAATATCTTTGTATCCCTGTCTTATGTTTTTGGCAGTTACCTCCAGTAGATTCGGCCAAAGATGTTTCCGCAAATATTCTGTCTCAGCAGACATGGGATTAGCGATACGAACTAAATTTTTAATTTCCAATTTGAAATTTTTAATTACTTTTGTAGAATAGTAGGAATAAGTTTGTACTTCAGTTAAACCTAAGTCTACAAGAGCTTGTTTAAGCTTCTCTATGAGGTCAAAAATGGGGTTTTGGATAGCAGTTGGTACATTGTTTCCAAGAGGTTTAGCCGGAATCTTTTCATAACCATGCATTCTGGCTATTTCCTCTATCACATCTTCCTCAATATTTACATCCAGTCGAAAGTAAGGAACTGTTACTTCCCAATCTTTTACTGCGAATCCAAGTTTTTGTAGTGAGGATTTTACTTCTTCGGAAGGGATATCTATGCCAATTAAGGAATTTACTTTCTCCCGTGATAATTTAATAGTTTTTTCTTTATCTTTTAAATTTCCTGTTAAAGTTATGGCAGTAACTTTGCCTCCTAAATTCTCATACATTTTAATAGCTGCATCAAAAGCCTGAAGCAATCTTTTTTTGGTTAATCCATGTTGGAATCTTTTACCGGCTTCGGATTGTAATCCTAACCTGGTTACAGTATTTCTTAAATTTATTGGATCAAAGATAGCTGCTTCCAATAAAATTGAGGTTGTAGACCCGCTTACTTCACTATTTTTTCCACCCATTACCCCTGCTATACCCAAAGCTTTTTCCGGATCGGCAATTAATAGGTCAGCAGGTTTCAATTTTCTTTTTTTGTTATCCAAAGTTACAATTTCTTCATCTGTTTTTGCGCTTCTAACAATAATTTTTTCACTCTTTAGGGTGTTTGCATCAAAAGCATGCAAAGGTTGTCCGTATTCCAGCATGGTCAGATTTGTGACATCAGCTATGTTATTAACTGATCTTATTCCGGAATCGTTCAACTTTTTTACCCATGTAGCGTCTGAGTCTCCAACTTTAAGGTTTTCGATCTTTGCAACGCAATAAACAGGACATAAATTTTCATCCGTAATTTCAACATCAACTTTATCTAATTCCGGAAAACTTGATTCTTTATCTTTGAATTTTACTTTGGAGCCTGTTATAGCAGCAGTTTCAAAAGCAACTCCGCGCAAAGACAGTAAATCTGCCCTGTTATAACCTTTCATATCAAGTTCAATATAATCTTCCGTGACTTCTTTTAAGGCAATAGTCCGCAAGGGTAACAACCGGATTAGTTCTTCTGTATTTAAATCAACCAATTCTTCCAACCAATTTTTGCTTATTTTCATTTTGTTAAAAATTTTAGATCCCCGCTTAAGAATTTTCTAATATCCTCTACTCCGTATTTAAGCATAGCCATTCTTAATGGTCCGAAGCCCCAGGCTATGCCTGAATAAATATTTGGATCAATGCCACCGTTTTTAAGTACAGTTGGGTGGATCATACCTGCTCCGGCCAACTCCAGCCAGCCTATACCGCCACAAACTTTACAGCCCTTACCCTTACAAAAAATGCATTCTGAATCCACCCCTGCGCCCGGTTCAACAAATGGAAAGTACTTTGGTCTGAGTCGGGCCTGTATATCCTGACCCAAAAGAGCCTTGAAGAAATATTCTGAAAGATATTGTAAATTGGCCATGCTGACACCTTTGTCTATGTAAACCAGCTCAAATTGTTCAAAGGTGTGCTCATGTCTGGCATCCAGATTTTCATATCTGAAACAGCGGTCAATAATCATAATCCTTAAGGGGACGCCATATTTTCTCATGGCTCTGACTTGGCCGTTGGAAGTATGAGTCCTCAGTAATAATTTTGAATCTATATAAAGCGTATCCCAGAGATCCCGGGCAGGGTGTCCTTCGGGAATATTCAGCAGACCGAAATTATTTTCATCGGTGTCAATATGGGGAGCTTCAAATTGTATAAAACCCAATTTTTCAAAAAGATCTATAGTTTCTTTTTCAAACTGAGTTACCGGATGAAAATGCCCTTGTCTTTTTTTGAGCTGTAAGGCGTCCCCTTGCAGCACAAGCTTTTCTGTTTCAAGTTTTTTGTATCCTACTTCCCTGATAGCTTCTCTCTTTTTTTCAATCGCTGTTTCTAATTCTTTTTTGATTTTGTTGAATAGAGGGCCGATTTCAGGAAGTTCCTCTTTTGGTAGTTTAGGAAATTCTGCGGAAAGGGCATTTATTATGCCGTTCTTGCCAAAAAGCTCCAAAAAAATTACATCCAGCTCCTTTAAATTCTGAGCCTTACCAATTTTTTCTAAGTATTCTTTCTGGATTTGCGAAATTTTTTCTTCCACAAACTAAATTCTAGCACAATTCGGAGAGAATTTTTTTGAAATCTTCGGGATGATTAACGGCAAGCTCAGCCAGAATTTTACGGTCCAGATTGATATTTTTGAGCTTAAGTTGACCTATGACTTTGGAATAAGACAAGCCTTCATTTTTTAAGGCAATGCCCATTTGTGTTATCCAGAGCCTTCTCATGTCGCGTTTCCTAAGTTTCCGTCCGGCAAAAGCATATTCACCCGCATGGAGCAGTGAAGATTTTGCCTCCCTAATATTCTTACTCCTGCCACCCCTGTGGCCTTTGGTAAGTTCTAATACCTTTTTATGTCTTCTATGTGATGTAACACCTCTTTTAACTCTTGCCATGTTATAGTCCTATGATTTTTCTTAGATGTCTGCCCTCTCCTTTAAAGAATATGCTGGTTTTCTTTTGCCGGTTCAGCGCCCCTTTGCTTTTATGTCTTTTCAAATGGCCTGAACCTAACTGATGCCTACGTAGAAGCTTACCCGTTGAGGTAATTTTTACTCTTTTAAGAACTGACTTGTTTGTTTTCTGTTTCGGCATTTTTAACTCCTCCCTTTCCTTTTCCTACGATCATGGAAAGTTTTCTGCCTTCCATTTTCGGCTCCTTTTCAACGCTAGCTTTATCCCCCAGTAAATTTATGGCATCCTGCAATACCCGATAGCCAATTTCCTGATGAGCCATCTCTCTGCCCTTAAATTTGACAGTCAATTTAACCTTATTCCCGTCTTTCAAAAATTCCTCCGTCCGTTTCAACCTGACATTAAGATCATGCTCGGCAATTCTTGGAGAAAGCCATAATTCTTTTAGTTCTCCCCCCGATGCCCCTTTTCTCGATGCCCGTTCCTTCTTGTTCTCTTCATATCTGAATTTTTGAAAATCAGTTATTTTTGCAACCGGCGGTTCGGCGTTCGGAGCTATTTCTATTAAATCCTGCCCCAGTTCTTTTGCTTTTTCCAGCGCCTCAGTGCGGGTTAGTATTCCCAAGCCTTCACCTCTGGAATCTATTACCCGAAGCTTCGTAGCCTGGATATGCTCATTAAGTCGGTAAAATTTGGCCAGTTAACGAGCCTCCTTCATATTGCTTGTTTGTGATATTAACATAAATTAGGCTTTAGATTCAATCTCCAAATTTATTTTGGTCAAGAAATCAGAAATGCTCATAGTTTCCATATTAGCCGTTCTGTTTCTAACTGCGACTTTATTTTCCGTTTCTTCCCTGTCCCCAACAATAATCATGTAGGGAATTTTTTGAATTTGGGCATCTCTAATTTTAGATTGCATTTTTTCGGCTCTTGTGTCCATCTCAGCTCTTATATTTGCAGACTTTAGTTGTTCGAGTACAATTTGTGCATACTTTTGATGCCGATCGGCAATGGGTATAATTTGTATCTGTACTGGAGAGAGCCAGATTGGAAAAGCTCCCTGGAAGTGCTCTGTTAAGATAGCAATAAACCTTTCAAAAGATCCAAAAATAGCCCTGTGGATCATCACCGGCCGTTTTTTGCTGTTGTTTTCATCCATATATTCCAGCTTGAACGCTTCCGGCTGGTGGAAATCCAATTGAACAGTTGCCAGTTGCCAGTCCCGCCCTAACGCATCTTTAATATGAACATCAATCTTTGGTCCGTAGAAGGCTCCCTCACCCTTTTTGTCTCCTGTTTTAATTTCTTTTTCCTTTAAAACTTTCTCAAGAGCCAGTTCTGCTTTGTCCCAATTTTCATCCGATCCGGCCCGGGTTTCCGGCCTGGTGGCCAGCCTGAATTCGTACTCAAACCCAAAACTTTTATAAAACCCTATCATCATATCCAAAATGCTGGATACCTCATTAAATATCTGCTCTTCGGTTGCATAAATATGAGCATCATCCATGGTGATCTGACGGACACGAAGCAAACCATTAACTTCCCCTGATTTTTCCCTGCGGTGTAAACGGCCGATTTCAGCCAGCCTAAGAGGTAGTTCACGGTAGCTGCGCGGCCTGAATCTATAAAGAATTGTTGATTCCGGACAATTCATTGGTTTTAAGGTATAGCTTTCAGGCTTTGAATCGTCTGCTTCGTCACTAAGCTCTAGGTTGTACATATTATGTTCACCGAATTTTTCAAAGTGTCCGGATTGTTTGAAAAGCTCAGATTTAACCATAATAGGGGTTGAGGTTTCCAGGTAGCCTGCATCAAGTGTAAGTTTGCGGATATATTTTTCTAGTTCTTGAAAAATAACCATACCATTAGGAAGCCAAAACGGGGCACCCGGGGCCATGTCACTACTAAAAAATAGTTCTAACTCCTGTCCAATTTGTTTATGGTCCTTCATTATTTTTTTGGAAACTGGTTAATTATTTGGTCAAGTCCCGGGATAAAATTAAAAAATCTTAAGATAGAAATTAACAGTGCAGCAATGATTGTTGCTCCGATTACCGTACCTAATCCCCAGGCAAGTCCGCCCAAAAAATTGGCAAGCATGATATTTCTTTTTCTCATGTTCATGTTAGCTTTCAAGTGTTTTTCTATTTGAGGCGTCATTTACTTATCTTATCATAAGCAGGTTTTGTGGGCGGTACAGGGATCGAACCTGTGACCTCATTCACGTCAAGAACGCGCTCTACCAGCTGAGCTAACCGCCCATCCGGATATTTTAGCATACTTATCCTACAGCTTGGGCTGAAAGATTGGCCTGGCCGCTACCCTGAGTTCCGCTTCCACCCTCAAAAGCTCCCTCAAGAGCGGAAGGTTTTTTAGCAGGTGAAGGTATGGAAGCAGCTTTTTCTTTATCTTCAGTTTTTTTCTTATCTTCAATAAGTTTTCTTCTGAGCGCGGCTCGTTGATAGATACTTCTGTCTTTGTAGCTGGCCTGGTAGTGCAGTAATCTGTTTTTTTGTTCTGTCGGTAAATTTGTGACAATATCATCCATTTCTTCTTCAAAAAGCAATTTTTCTTTTGCTTCCTGCGCTGCTTTAGCGTCCTCTTTTAGATTCTGGAAAAATATAACTTTTCTCTTTGTCTCTACTTCTTTTTTCTTAAATTCAATAGAACCTGAAGAAAATTTACCTTTTTCAGAGGAAACAACAGAGGTTTCCCTTTCGTAATCTTCCTCTTCTTCAAATAAACCCATGCTTCCCAGAATTTTCCGGCGGATATTCATAGCATATATTTTACACCTTTTTAGCTATTTTTGCTGAGATTCCCCTATTGCTTCGGAGGCTTGTTGTTGGATTGAAGATAAAGTTGTTCTAGCTCCCTCTGTACCTATAACTCTCCTTGAAGCTTCCAGAGATAAAGCCGGTTGTTGATCGAAGCTTAATGACCCACTTGCGGGGTTTTGTGGATAAGTCATACTAGGGGCATATTCTACACCTTTGTGGCTAGAAGTCAAATTTAGACGAAGTGCCGGGAAGAGGAATCGAACCTCCACGCCATTACTGGCAATAGGTCCTAAACCTATCGTGTATACCGTTTCACCATCCCGGCCTGAATTTATTTTAACAGATTACCCGAATCTTTTTACTGTACTACTCTGTGCTTGTAGTTCTAAAGTATCATCTAAAAGTTTAAGCTCAATTTTCTTTTTATATTTTACTTCCAACGCTTTTTTCAAAAGCCAATCAGCAAGTTTTGGATTTTTTGGCAGAAGAGAGCCGTGCATATAACAGCCAATAGCATTCTTATAAATACAACCTTCTAATTTATCTTCCCCATTATTACCAAATCCCTTAATTACCATACCCAAAGGAATTGCGTTTTTATTAAGGTAAGTTTTACCTGAATGATTTTCAAAACCCACCAGTTTGCCAAACATAGATTCAACAACAATATTCCCGATCATCCTTATGTCTCCCGCAATGGTGTAAGCCGGGAATAATCCAATTCCCTCTAGTTTTGGGCCCTCATGTGGCTTGTAATAATCGCCCAGTAGCTGATAACCTCCGCAAATTGAAAGCAACGGCACTCCCCTTTCAATTTCCTGACTTATCACTTTTCCCTTATCACTTTTCACTAAGTCTATTGCCACAATGCTTTGTGCCTGATCCTGCCCTCCTCCAAAAAAGAAAATATCAGCATCGCCTTTTTTCAATTTATTTTTAATAGAAATATATTTAATTTCAATATCTATGCCCCGCCACTCCGCCCTTTTTTGTAAGGCAATAATATTACCTGTATCACCGTAAATATTCATTAAATCACCGTATAAATAACCAATAATTAATTTCATGCGTCCTCCTTCCAATAGTGCTTCTTTATACCAGATTTTGTCAGGATAGACTGTAATTCCAGCATGGCTGTATAGGTAGGAAGGATAAATAACCGGCCTTTTAGGCCTTCTCTAGCCTGTTCGAGGGCTTTTTTAAGGTCAGGTTCTATTATGATTTGTTTAGGATCGAATCCTGCGTATTTAAGTCTTAAAGCCAGATCATGTGCTCTTGTTCCAGACGCAATTACCTGTAACCTGTAACCTGTAACCTGTAACCTTTCAAAGCCGGCATCCCATATCCAGGATACATCAGTTCCGTCAGCTAAATTGTTATTTAAGGCCAGAAGTAATCTGTCTAGTGGTTTGATATTTGGAGCAATGGTTTCAAATACCTGGGTGGCTCCGGCGGGATTTTTTATCAGGAATATATATCCGAAAGGCAGTTTTTCGACCCTACCAAATGCTGGGTTGAAAGTTTTAAGGCTCTCAATACAACTATTAATGGGCATCCTCAAAGCGTTTGCAGTGGTCAGTGCTGCAACTGTATCGTAAATATGATAAACTCCCGGCAGAGGCAAATTAACTGTGAACTGTGAACTGTGAACTGTGAACTGAAATATAGAACCATTTAAACCATTTAATTTAATGTTCGCGGGGAGCCCAAATTTAAGCATTTTGCCACCAAAGCAGAACTTAAGTTTGGCAAGATTCTTGTCATCCTTATTTATCAGTAAGTTTGTATCAGGGGAAAGCTTTTTTAGTGTCTGACACCAGTCATTCACAATTTTATCCGTTTCACCATATCTGTCCAGCTGATCACGGGAAAGATTTAGGATTACTACTGCTTTGGGTTTTAATTTTGGAGCGATACTATTAAAAGCAGCTTCATCCAGCTCCCAGATGCCTAAATCATAATCCAGCTTCTCCAGCTTCCCACTCGTCAAGTGGGAACGTAAAATAAGTGTAGAGGCGATGCCGCGTTCTAAATTCGAGCCTGTGTGGTTTCTGATAACTTTTAAGCCGGAAGCCTTTGCAAAATGAGCCAGCATTTTGGCTGTGGTAGTTTTACCATTTGTGCCTGTAATAACAATATTTTGAGAAATTTTGGAAGATAACTTTTTGACAAGATCAGGATCTATTTTTAAAGCGAATAATCCGGGAGCGGCTGAGCCTCCTCCAATTTTTAATATCCTGGTGAAATAAGCAATTAATTTACCCAGTAAAATAGCAAAAATAAGTCGCATGTAGTAGATATATATTACCTTAAAGCCAACTGGCCTGAAACAGCTGCAATGCTTGGAGCCTGACCAACCTGAGTAATATTTTGTTCGTTGCTTTCAAAATTATTGGCAAATTTTTCCAGATCAGCCATAAAATAACTGACATTTCCTCCCCAGCGCGGTGAGGCGGCGTATATTCTGTTTATTGCATAAGGATCGGTTAAACCCTTATTCAAATAATTTTCCCGCAAACCTTTGGCAACGGTAAACATCCCGTCCCGCCATGAACTAAAATAAATAGCCTGGGTTCCGTAAACTCCCCATCCCCAGGCGTTAAACCCACCCGGGATAAATTTTCCAAAAGTAGATTCGACTCCGGCAATAGAAGGCAGAAGTTTCCAGTCAAGATTGTACGCCTCTGCAGCATCCACAAAATCCTGGGCATGATATTGCATTGGAGAATTGTATGAAGCCAAATATTTAGAAAGAATATTAGCTTTATTATCAAGTTTTTTTGCCTCAATTATTTGTGGGGAATCTTTCTTTGCTTCCGGCATTTTTTCACCCAAAACAGGACGGCTTAAGAAAAGCAGAGACATAGTTGTAAGAAGAAAGAGCAATAAGTGTCTTTTCATATGTTGAAAGCCGATAGTATAGCAGAAATAGGATTAAAAGTCAAACCTCCGACCTCAGAAGATTATTGCAGCTCTGTGATGAAAGAAGAAACACCTTTAGCCCAGGCACCGCCGGCAGCTAAGGATGGAGGGGTATACTTGGCCATAATCTGATCCGGAGTTTTAAGGCCCTTATTTAAATAATCTTCTCTTAAAGCTCTGCCTACCCTTTCTATCGCTTCATCCCAAGAGTTAAACCGGGTGACCAGTTTACCGTATATTCCGTACCCGAAAGGATTAAAAGATTCTTTAATGACTTTTTTGCCGCCATTTGATTCCTGCATCGCGATAGCCGGCAGTAATCTGAAATCGAGCTGGTATTTATCTGCAACCTGAATAAAATTACTGCTGTAATCAGCCAAGGGAGACTTACGTGTTGAAAAAAAATCCTCAATTATTTTAGCCCTGCCGTCAGCGAAGCCAATGTCGTCAGAAATAGAGGTTTCGGTTGAAGGCAGAGCCGCGTATAACTTAAAATTTTGTGCAGCCGGATAAACTACTTTTGCGCTTGATAAATAGATAGATAAGACTGAAGCAAATATTAAGGTAGTTGTTGCCATACCGAACCAGGCAGCAACAAACCAATGGTTTGTTTGAGTTTTTACAGTGTCCATCTGTTTTAAAAAATCTGCCTTGACAGTACCACTAAAATTTAATTTTTGTCAACCCCTTTGAGGCTAATTTAGTTCTAAAATGGTTTTTGCGAGTATTGCAG
>JAUSHE010000032.1 GCA_030648435.1 Candidatus Daviesbacteria bacterium | reverse complement strand
AACCATTCAATCTGCCAGGCCAAAATTGGTTTCCCCATCAGCTCTACCATGACCTTTGGCCGGTCATTGGTATAGGGCCGAAGTCTTTCCCCTTTTCCTCCAGCTAAAATAATCGCCGTCTGAACCATGAAATATATATTACCATATTCACTATAAACTCAACTCTTGTGTCCACCCTTGGGGTGGATTGATATTGGCACCCTCCAGAGGCGGGCAGGCCTGCGGTAACCCATAACCGTACACGCTTAATTTGACATTTGTTTATAGGCAGTAATGGATAGGTTACCCGATACCCTATAGCAATATTTGACAATATTATTTTTTGTGGTATACTATATTTACAACTAAATATTTAAAAGCGTTTGCATAGGAGTCACGATCCTAAAGCTGAGAGCCAAATACTCTACAGAAAGATATAGCTGTACAAAGAATATCAACCGCTGTCAGTCGCAAGACTTGAGCCGGACCAAGAGCTTGAGAAGTAATTCTTCTTAAGAACTAAGGATGGGACCGCGGGAGGTCCTTTTTTAATGGAAGTGACGTTTACACCCCAAGGGTGCAATCGTAGGTTTACCTCTCGTTCCTTGTTCACTATATTTTTGTAGTGGACAGCGAACGGGAGGTTTTTTTTATGGAAAAAATTTTGAAAGGAGGTGAGAAATTATGATTAAAGAAAATATATTTGCTATTCCTAGCAAGGAGAGACTAAAAAGGGAAACTCTGGAGTTATTATCAGATTCCGGCATCGAACTTGATATATCTGGAAGACAACTATCAACTAAGATAACTGATCCCAAACTGGGCGATTTTACTGTTGCTTTTATGCGACCAAAAGATATTGTTCGTATGGTGGCTGTTGGAGAAATTCCAATTGGTATTGCTGGATTAGATACAGTTGAGGAATATAATCTCGAAGCATTAAGCCGATCTGATTGGGGTCAAGAGTGGAAACTTAAGACAGGAGCTCAGATATTGCTTAAACTAGGTATTGGTCGCTGCCGTTTAATGCTAGCTGCGCCTCTAGATAAAGACATGGTATCCGAACAAGAATTTGAAAAACAGGGAAAATATAAAAACCTTGTTTGGAAATATGCATTGGAACAATTCGAAGGATTTACAATTGCTACGAGCTATCCAAATCTCGTATCCCGCATGTTTTATGATCTGGATAATGGGCCAGACGATAGAAATACTTCATATACGCTAAGACAGCTTAACGGCTCTGTAGAAGTTGCTCCCTCTTTGGGTATTGCAGATTCTGTCTGTGACATTGTTGAAACAGGAAGCACGCTGCAAGAAAATGGGTTAAAAGAAATTTTAACCATACTAGAATCCGAAGCAGTTTTAGTGACAGATGGGTCAAATCAAAAGGGATCTAATCGATTCGTTGACGAGTTAAGGGATAGAATATTCGCAACCTTATTGCGGAGAAATAACCCCGATGCCATCAAAAAAATGAACGATTATAATAGATTCGTTAAATCGCAACTGGAAGGTATCTTACGATATAGGTAAAATGGCAGGCACCGTTTTCCGATAACGGAAGAAGGGAGTGCACCCCTTCCCTGCCATTTAACTCATGAGATTGATACTAATTAGAGAAAAGGTATAATAAAGAAATATGATTAAAGCGCCGCCGACACCAAAAGGTTTTAGGGACATTAAGCCGGATCTGGCCAAAAGAAGGCGTGAGACAATTAATCAAATTGTCAGCGTTTTGGAAGAAAGTGGCTTTGAGCCGATAGAAACACCGACAATCGAATTTGCCGAAACGCTAACAGGCAAATATGGAGAGGAGGAAAGACTCATTTATAAATTTACAGACAGAGGCGGCAGAGAACTTGCCCTGCGGTATGATTTAACAGTCCCATTAGCCAGATACGTAGCAACATACAATCCCCCAATGCCATTCAGGCGTTATCAAATAGGTCAGGTTTTCCGAGGCGAAAATCCACAAAAAGGCAGATGGAGAGAATTTACCCAATTTGATTTTGATACAGTCGGGTCTTCAGATATAGAAGATGATGCAAATGTTATAGCAGCAGTTATTGCTGTTACCAAAAAACTGGGCATGAACCAGGCAATTATGTTGATAAATGACAGGAAGAATTTTTCTACAATTCCAATTGATGTTATCCGTGCCTATGATAAATTATCTAAAATAGGTCAAGATGGTGTAGATCAGGAAATCTTGGGTAAAGGATTTTCAAAAGAAGAAATTGAAAGATTCAAATCCGAGATGTCTGACACAAAAAAGAAGGAAGCACTGGAACCTCTTTTCGCAAAATTAAAAGAAAAAGGACTCGTAGAAAATCAGGATTTTATGTACGACTCTACTCTTGCCCGCGGTCTTGATTATTACACCGGTTCGATTTTTGAACTTAAATCAAATTCTGACCCAAAATCACTTAGTATTGGTGCCGGAGGCAGATACGATAATTTAATCGGTTCTTTTTCCAAAAAAGAAATTCCGGCCGTTGGTTTTTCTTTTGGCTTAGATCGTTTGATCGAAACCTTAAATTAGATGTCGTCACAATTACTAACTAAACCCTGGCCGTATTTGGCTTTAATAATTGCCCATTTAATCTGGGGCGCTAATTTTGTAGTTGCAAAAATTACCTTGCAGGAATTTCCACCCATGAGTTTGGCTTTTTTGCGGTTTGCCCTGGCCTCGCTTCTTTTAGCGCCATTTTTTATAGCTGAAACGAAAAAAATTAAGATAGATAAAAAAGATCTGCCCAAATTACTTATTATCGGTATTCTTATAATTACATTAAATATCGCTTTTTTCTTTGAGGGGATAAAAAGAACTACAGCCATTAACGCTTCCATGCTGACTTTAAGTATTCCCATGTTATCGGTACTACTTGGCTGGTGGATTTTAAAAGAAAAAGTCTTTATTTTTAATCTCTTGGGAATTGCAGTAGGGCTGTTGGGAGCATTAATAATTGTAGGCATTCCTCAACTTTTTACAGGGGGAATTTCCAGTCAGATTATGACCGGCAATATTTTGATAATTTTGGCTTCTTTTTCCTGGGTAATCGGGGCCATTGTTTCCAAAAAGATATTAAAAGATTATTCTTTTCTCATTATTACAGCCATTGCTTTTTTGGTTGGAACTGTTACTTTTGCAATTCCGGCTGGTATTGAATATTTTCAAAATCCCGACTGGATTTCAGAAGTTACAATCTTGGGCCTGTTGGGCCTAACTTTTATGACTCTACTTTCTTCTATTTCGGCATATTTTCTTTTTGAATGGGGCCTTTCAAAAACATCTGTCACCACAGCTGATCTTTTCCAATACATTGAGCCTTTTGTAGCCACAACTTTAGCTGTTATTGTCCTGGGAGAGCGGATATCTACTTCATTTGTCATCGGTGGTGTCTTAATTACCATAGGAGCTTTTCTGGGAACCTTGGCAAAAGAGGCACACCATAAGATTCATAAAGCTCATCGCTTATGAATCTTGCGATAGTTCCACGCTTCGCGTGTAGTAACTATCTAATGCCACCACAAATTAATTCTCGACTCTCTTCCGTTTTTTTGCTATACTATGCTCTTATGAAAGCTAATATTCATCCAGTGTGGCATGCTGAGGCAACCGTAACCTGTGCATGCGGCAATACTTTTACTACCGGCTCATCAATGCCGGCGATCCGTGTGGAAATCTGCAATAAATGTCATCCTTTTTTTACAGGCACTCAAAAATTTGTTGATACTTTAGGCCAGGTCGACAGATTTATCAAAAAAACCGAGAGTTCTAAGATCAAGCAGGAAGAGCGGAAGAAAATTCTGGAAGCCAGAAAATCCAGAGTAGAAAACAAGACAAAAGACAGGCCAAGTCTTAAAGATCTCCTAATGCAGGCAAGAAAACAAATCCCTTCATAGATGGATTATATCTGGGAACAAATCAGTCAAATAGACAAACGCATTGAGGAAGTTAAAATTTTGCTTACCGATCCTGAAATGGCTGAGTTGGCCAGGGAAGAGATCACTGAACTTGAAAAGCAAAAAGAAGTATTAAGACTCACCTCCGAGGAGTCAAAGCCCACCTCGGAGGTGGGAAAAGAGTCAGGAATTAACCCCAATATAGCTATTCTTGAAATACGGAGTGCGGCCGGCGGGGATGAAGCAGGAATTTTTGCCGGTGATTTACTCCGGATGTATACAAGATTTGCTCAAAATAGAGGCTGGAAAATAGAAGAGTTGGATAAGAAGAATCTTGTACTCAAGATATTCGGTAAAGATGCCTACAACAACCTAAAGTTTGAGTCGGGTGTACATAGAGTACAAAGAGTACCCACCACTGAATCATCAGGAAGGATACATACCTCAACTGCCACAGTAGCCGTACTGCCGGAAATTACTGCTACACAAGTAATTATTAATCCCGGTGATATTGAATTTGAAGCTTTCAGAAGCGGAGGGGCCGGAGGACAAAATGTTAACAAAGTGTCAACTGCCGTACGATTAAAACATATTCCCACCGGCATAACTGTGACTGCCCAGACTGAGCGGTCCCAACTGCAAAACAGGGAAAACGCCTTATCTCTCCTCCGAAGTAAGCTTTGGGAACAGGAGCAGCAAAAAAACGTCGGGAACATAGAAACACAAAGATCCATGCAGGTTGGAACCGGTGAAAGAAATGAAAAAATCAGAACTTATAATTTTCCCCAAAACAGAGTCACAGATCATAGAATAGGCAAATCATGGCATAATTTAGATAGGATACTTGAAGGAGATCTGGATGACATCATCAAAACCCTCTCAATACATTAAAGGCTGGGTTGAATTCTACAAACTAAAATTTAAAGTTTCTCCTAATGTTTTAATTCCCCGTCCTGAAACAGAACTATTAGTTGATGAAGTTTTAAAATACTGTAACCTGTCACCTGAAAACTGTAAACTAATCTTGGATCTCGGAACCGGGGCCGGCAACATTGCCATAAGTTTAGCTTCCCACTCGTCAAGTGGGAACGTAAAAATTATTGCTACTGACGTTTCGGAAAAAGCTCTGGGAGTTGCTAAACAAAATGCCAAATTTCATGGAGTTGAAGATAGAATTAAATTTATTCAAAGCGATTTACTGGAAAAAGTAACTGAGGCTCCTGACATTATTGTCACCAATTTGCCATACATTCCAAGCGCCCGGATACCATATCTTGACCTGTCTGTAAAGGATTTTGAGCCTCTGGTGGCATTAGACGGCGGAGAAGATGGCTTTGGGCTTTATAGAAAATTATTTCAGCAAATTATAGAAAAAAAATGGCAGTCGAAATTAATTATCGGAGAGATTGATTATACACATGGAGAATTAGCAATTACAGAAGCCCAAAAATATTTTCCTGACGCACAAATTGAAGTCAAGAAAGACCTCGCCCATTTGCAAAGGATACTAACTATCTTTGAACCAAATATATAATAACCGCCGCTACTACCCCAAGCGTGATAGCTATAGTGACCGAGCTTATCTTTAGTTTCGACCCGCCTGCCGGACGGGCAGGCAATTTATCTTTTGAATAATCCATTAGTTTAATAACTTCAATGCCTCATCCATCTGCAGATCTTGACTTCCCTCTTCTTTCTCAGGTTCTACTTTTACTTCGGGATCCAAACCCGCCGTTTCGTTAACCCAACGGCCATTTGGAGTCAGCCATTTAGCCACAGTAATATGAATTCCGCTACCTCCTACTAAATCTTCTGCTTCCTGTATGGTCCCCTTGCCAAAAGACTTCTCTCCAACCAATTTAGCCCTTTTGCGGTCCTGCAACGCACCGGCTACAATCTCTGACGCCGAAGCAGATCCTTTATTTATTAAAACGATGGTTGGCATATTGATCAGTTTCCCAACCCGATTGACCTCAAAAGCCGCCCTTTCACCTTTACTATTCTCCTGCAATACTACCACTCCTTTATCCAAAAACTCAGATGCGATAAAAACAGCTCCGTCTAAAAATCCGCCGGGATTATTCCTTAAATCCAATACCACTGCCTCGGAATTAGCTGCAAGCAGCTCGCTGACAACTAAGGACCATTCATCATTTGTTCTTTCTCCAAACTTTGAAAGTTTAATTACAGCAACTTTCTTACCGGAGTTTATATTCTTACCATCGCCAGATGGCAAGCTTTGCTTATACGAAACATCAACGCTTTTCACAATAATATCATCGCGTATTAAAGAAACAACTCTTGGTTCTGATTCCTCACCTCTTAAAATTGAGAGCTCCACCTTTGTTCCTCTTGCGCCTCGTATTAAACTTACTGCCTCCGGCAAAGTTATATTAAAAGTATCTTTACCGTTAATTTTTATTATTAGATCCCCCGGCTTTATGCCTGCTTTTTGAGCGGGTGTACCATCAAGAGGCGCGATAACTGTCAATCTCTTATCTTTATTAAACCCCAACTGAATCCCGACTCCTTCGAAAGAACCGTTTAAGTCCTCCCGAGAAAATTTCTGCTGCTGTGGCGGCAGAAAAACAGTATAGGGATCCCCTACTGCAGCTACCATACCTGAAATAGCTCCGTAGAATAATTTTTCCGGATCAAGGGCTAATTTATCCAGATATGCCCGCGACAGAAGATCCCATACATCCCAAAACAGCTTAAAGTCAACATTAATATTTTTAGGTGGTTCTTTATTTACAACGGAAACGGAAGGCCGGTAATTTGCAAATTTAATTTCTACATCGCGGTGGCCCATCTGCCAGCCCAGGAGAAAAACTAAAAGCAAAGTCAGTATTGTTTTAGGATTTAGATGTTTTAATAATTTACGCATGGGATTTAGATTACAATACAACTTCAAGATTCGCAACAGGGAGCTGAATTTTTTTTCTGGAGGTTTCTACTGTCACAAGAGGTGTTCTTATCCCTGATAAAAGAAGGGTTGAGGTATTGTTTATTGCCAAGATTTTTCCCTGCTCTCCAAAATAAGAATTACCTATAACTCTTACTTTCAAACCTACTTTCAGTTCAATTGTCGAAAGAGAATTATCATTTTGAATTTCCGGCAACTGTGTCGTTTCAACTTTATTAAGGCTGGCTGAGGAAAAAGAAGGTAAATTAATGATTCCCTTGTTGCCGTCAACAGAAATAAATTTTCCTTCATATTCTGATAAAATCTCAAATATATCATCTCCTATCGGAACTGCTCCAAAACCTTCACAAACAACAATTGATATTCCGATATCATTATCAAGTTTTTTGGGAAAAACCAACCGTCCTCCGGCCATCGCTTTATAATCATCTGCATTTATCCCTCCGCTGATTATGCCTTTAATGCCCTGTGAAATAGCAGTAGATATTGAATCCTTAAAAATTAAACTTCCTCCCATCAGTACGTATTCACCAAATTCTGCTTTAATCGCACTCTTATTTATCAATTCATCCTTTCTTCCTAAAATATGCAAAACCCCATCCCTTTGTTTGCCTGTACCGAAAACTCCGTTAACTTTTGTCACCATTGCTCTAACTGTAACCTGCCCCCTGACTTTATCAATCTGATCCACAATCCCATATACACCCGACAGCAAATCTCTTTTTCTTGGTAAAAAAGAGAGTTTCAATTCACCCGTTTCGGGATTTAAAAATTCCAGAATCCCATCGGAAGGCGATGTAATGATTTTTTTGCCGCCTAAGAAACTTCCTTTCTTTAAGGCCAGTAATTCCCCTGTATAAATTCTTTGATTTAATTTTTTAACTAAAAATTTACCAGCCTCTTTTGGGCTAACCCCCAGTTCAGAGGATAAATTTATAATTCTAAATCCGACAACAGAGGCAGCAGTACCGATAATTTCATCCGGAGATATTTGCTGGCCTATCCTAACATTCAAATTTCCTTTACCGTCTAATGCTCTTTTGATCCTGGTAACAATATTTTTTTCAACTCTTAAACGCAAAGGAACCGGATGACTCATCTTCTTCTCCCGTCTACGATTAATCCTAATTTTCCTCCGGCAATTTCAACAGTACTCTCGTTTTTTCCTAAGAAGCTTCCCTTTTGAATTTTGTAACTAATTTCGCACCGGTCTTTCGGACAAGCAATAATATTAAAAACGCCTGATTTGATCTCGTATTTTTTTCCGGATACAGAAAGATTCATTAAGCCCCCTTCGCTAAACTGCGGCATCACAACAGACCCTACTATTTCATAAGCATCATCTGTTAAAACAATTGTCCAAAGATCTGCAAAAAAATCCTGCTTTGGGCGATCCTGCAGCAGCGCATCAATAAAGACGGCTGCCAGCGTTGGCAGATCCGGCACAAAACTTAGAAATTTCGCCGGTATCATTAATTTCCTAAGTGTAATATTGATAAATGGATTTCCGCCCAGCATAGCATTTTTAACCTTAGGGGCATTCATCTTTAAAGCTTCACGCAGTAGGCTTAAATCCATCTGCATCTCAAATTCTGTTTGGGCAATAGTTTGGGGATACAAAATTTTATTGGCTAAATAGTTTTCTATCCGTTTTAACTCCGGAACCGGTTTCAACCAGGGAATCAGTGATTCGGCGCTGATATTATCCAGGTTATCAAACGAATCAAACAATCCTGTTTGAATGGGCATATTCTTTAAGTTTACAACACCTAGACCGTTGGCACAAAGGGGAGCAAGGAAAGATGTCTTGCATATTTAATATTTCTGGTCACCGCTCTTTGATGTTTGGAACATACACCGCTTTTTGCTTTGGGTACAATTTTGGCCCGGTCTGTTGTAAAACGGCGCAAGGATACAATATCAGTGTAGGAAGGACTCGTTTTACTCTGACAGAAAAAGCACACCTTTTTAGAGCGGGCCTCACTTTTTTGATCTGTTTCTGTTGATTCAGTATTTTTTACCACCTCTGTTACAGGTGTCCGTGATATTACTTTTCTCACAATTTTTTTCTCTGCCATAATCTGGAAATTATATCTTATATTTGATCAAAAAGGAAGATCGTCTGTAACTTCTTCCTGGGGAGCTTTCTCTTCAGGTTTTTTCTCTTCAACTTCCCCGCCTGCAACGCTATGCGTAGCATTGCGGGCAGGTTTTTTCTCTTCTTTAATCTCTGGTACTTCCTGCTCTTGTTCCGGCGCAGCTACCGGTCCGCTCAATGTCTTAGGCGTCAGGATAATCATATCTTCCAGTACAATTTCCGTACTTTGTCTTTGGGTACCATCCTGTGCCTCCCAAGATCTTGTTTGCAGTCTTCCGGAAACAAACACCCGCATGCCTTTTTTGAGAAGCTGGTTGCAAAGTTCTGCCAGTTTATTCCATGCTACTAACTTGTGGAAGTCTACTTCTTCTTTCTTTTCGCCGTCCGTCACATAAGTTCTGTTCGTAGCTATGCCAAAAGTCACAACTGCGGCGCCATTCGGGGTATAACGGAGTTCGGGATCCCTCGTTAAATTACCTATTAGTTCTACTCTATTCCAAGATCGAGAAGCCATTTTTATTTTATCTTCTTATAAGAAGATACCGAAGGATATTTTCTTCTGTTTTTAAAGTTTTGTCAATAGCTTTGGCATCTTTTGGATCAGCTGAAATTTCAAAATGGGCAAAATATCCTTTTGTTTGCCGTTTTATTGGATAAGAAAGTGTCTTAGCTCCCCATAGATCTTCTTTTTCAACTTTGCCGTCTTCTCCTATCAATTTTTTGACAACAGAATCCAGGAGAGTTTTCCTCTCCTTTTCTTCCGTCTCTGACTTTAAGACTAAAGTTAATAAATATGAATTCATGATTGGTATTGTACTAACTGTAGGATCTAAATTCAACAATCAATGTAATTTGGTAATATCTGACAAATATTAAGTAATTGATGCAGGACTCATTAGGAAAAGAGGAACAATTAAGGGTATACATTGTGAAATTGTCTAATAAAAAACGTCAATTAAATGAATATGCGTTCGTACGTCAATCCAATATAAAATCAAATAGAATGGCCAAGTTAATAAAGTCTTCAAGTAAAGAACATCTGAATAAGATGATCCTGAGGGAAAATGTGACAGTGCAAAAATAAAATTACGAAAGAAATTATTCCATCCGGTGAAAAAGCCTTGCGAAGCACTTGCTAAAGAAAGACTCAAATGCCCTACTAACAAATATATCACAAATAATAATATAATTCGTTTAATCAATCTTATATTCAGTCTCCTTATATTATATTAGCTTCCTATCAAAAATCCCACCACTAATTTCAATAGCTTCACTTACCTGACTACCTGCTTCACCATAAACTCCCCATGCAACAGGAGGTAGTCCTGCTTTAAGTTTTTTCATTGCATACCTATTAAAAGATGGACCATTATCCATCCAATTAGCTCCCAGATCATCTGCAATTTCCTCCTCTGTAAAAGGCATTAACAAACCGGCTTGTATTCTTACTAAAGATAAACCAAGAACACCCATTATCAAAGACCATTTACCTCTTTCAGTCAATGTTGGCTTACCTCCTTCTGGAGCCTGCATTATTTTAAAACTACCATATAAAGAAGCTGGCCAATAAAAAGGCCATTTCCCCTCTTGCTCCAATACTCTCCGTGCCAGATTAAAAAAATCTATTAAATTATTATTGTTAACTTCCCGCATTCCATAAATAGCCTCAATACTTGCTCCTTCTGAATGGCGTCCTCCTTGCACAGTTCCCTCTGGTAGGGATGCTATTCCATATCCTTCTTGTAATGCTTGAATGAATGGCCGAACTTCACTAACCACATGTTCTCTACTCATCCCATATTGGACCACATCTTTTTGCCTTGTAGAGGAGACTGTTCGTACTCCCATTCTTCGCGCACCTCCTACTAATAAATCATAGGTCGATTTTAACTGCGCACCTTGATGACCATCTTCCATTGAGGCTGCAAGAAGAGTAGCATAGCCTTTTACAGATCCCCCAGATATCTTCTTTGTTCTTTCTCCTATGGCTGCTATTGCTGCTCCATCAAAGTGACCTTCGTGGTCTGCATACAGGATCGGTACTCCACCCATACTTATCAATTTTTTGACGCGTTTTACCACGCCTTGATGTGGTTTAATTTTAGTATGAGCCCTCATAATCCTTGCAGCAATAATCTCTTGAGCTTCTTTAAGCATAGTTTTTGATTATATATAAACCTGGAAAGGATCTCAAGCTAACCCCTTCCTTATTCTCGGTAAGATTTATGAGGAGTATTGCGATTAACTACCCACCAAAAATTCCACTACATCCCCATCCTGGATCACATAATCTTTACCTTCTGTTCTAACCTTTCCGGCTTCTTTTGCTTTTGACCATGAACCATGAACTAATAACTCATCACAATTTATAACTTGAGCCCGAATAAAATTTTTAATAAAATCCGTATGGATAACCCCTGAAGCTTCTTTTGCATTTGTCCCGGACTTAATGGTCCAGGCCCTGACTTCTTTTGGCCCTGCTGTTAAAAAAGAAATAAGTCCCAACAATTTATAAGCAGCTTTGATTAATCTCTCTAAACCTGTCTCTCTCAAACCCACTGATTTTAAGTATTCCAGCCTTTCTTCTTCCGTTAAATCCGCCAGTTCCTCCTCCAGCTTTGCGCATATTCTAATCTCATTCCATCTCGAAGGTGTAAGCGCATTTTTTTCACCTTCGAGGTGAGCTTCATCAACATTTAAAACATATAAAACAGGTTTCGTTGATAATTTGTCCACTTTGTCTATATCAGCCAACTGCAGTTCTGTTTCTATCAATTCTTTATCTTCTTTAGGGTTAACAGACCCCCCTGCCCGAATAACATTTGGATCCTCAAAATCGCGGATAACATGAACAATGGCATCAACCTCCCTGATGTGGGATAAAAACTGGTTTCCCAAACCCTCCCCTGTTGATGCTCCTTTCACAAGTCCCGCAATATCAACAAATTCAACAGCCGCCGGCACAATCGGAGGCTTTTCATTCATAGACTCTTCCCTTTGCACTAATTCACCCAGCACTTGCAGTCTGCTATCCGATACCGCCACAACTCCCACATTTGGTTCCACAGTAGCAAAAGGGTAATTGGCAGAAAGCGCCACCCTTTTTTTCAAAAGGGCATTAAACAATGTAGATTTTCCAACATTGGGTAAACCAACAATTCCTACTTTTAAAGATGACATGAAGGCATTGTATCAAAAAATTAATTAGAAATATTAAGTGCAATATTTAGCAAACACTGATCTTTTTG
>JAUSHE010000022.1 GCA_030648435.1 Candidatus Daviesbacteria bacterium | reverse complement strand
TAGATTTTGCCAGTATAGGAGTAGTTGGTGTGGCTATTTTTGGCTTGATTTTTTTGATTATTGGTATTGTGTTATTTTTTAGAAAATACTTTGTGGGTTGGGTTAAATATCGGAATAGGGAAAAAAATTCCTTACAGTTTGTACTGTTGCAAGTGAAAGTGCCTCGGGCCAATGAGATCAAAATTGATGCTGCTGAACAACTGTTTGCAACACTAGCATCGCTTCGTAAATCTGGGGGCATGCTGTCTGCTTTTACGCCCCAGCCGCACCTGTCTTTTGAGATTGTAGCCTTACATGAAAGTATCAGGTTTTTTATTGCCTGTCACAAATCACACCGGGATTTGATTGAAAAACAGATTCACGGCGCTTATCCGGATGCGGAAATAAAGGAAACGCCGGAATACAATATTTTCTCGGAAACTGGCGAAACAGCTTACGCTCAATTAAAACTTAAATCCTCAGATTATTTTCCCATCAAAACTTTCCGCGATTTGCCGACGGATCCGCTGTCAGCGCTAACTTCGGCCTTTGCCAAAATGCAATCAGGTGAGGGAGCAGCTATACAAATGATAATTGCGCCGGCAGACAGTAAATGGAAAGACACCGGCAAGAAATGGATTAAAAAGCAAAAAGACCCGGGTGATGAAAAAAATCCCAAAGCTCCACCTGATGCAAAAGAATTGGAAGCTGTTGAAGGTAAAGTAGTGAAATCCGGTTTTGAAACAGTGATCAGGATCGCTACATCAAGCAGTTCAAAAGAGTTAGCCAAAGCCCATTTAACTAATATCAAGACTGCTTTTGAGCAATTCTCCGGTCCTTATAATTCCTTCTCAGGAGCAAAGGTTTATTCGGAAAAAGGATTTTTAACGGATTTTATCTACCGCTACATGCCGCGGTATTCAAAAGGCTCTGTTTTGAGTGCGGATGAGCTGGCATCTGTTTTTCATTTTCCTAATAAATCAATAGAAACACCCTATATCAGTTGGCTCTCATCCAAGCGGGCTCCGGCTCCGGAAAAGATCCCCACCTCTGGTTTATATTTAGGCAGATCTTTGTTCCGTGGTGTGGACAGACCGGTTTATCTTTCCGAGGATGACAGGAGAAAACACATGTACATCATTGGTCGGACCGGTACAGGTAAATCAGAGCTGCTGAAAACTTTAATGCTGCAGGATATTTTAGCCGGCAAGGGACTGTGTTTTATTGACCCGCACGGAGATGCTGCTGAGGAACTGTTGTCTCTGATTCCGCCTCAACGGGCAGAGGATGTCATCTATTTTGATCCCTCGGATATGGATCGGCCATTCGGGATCAATATGCTTGAAGCATACAATGAACAACAAAAACATTTTGTAGTGGCATCAATTATTGGCTTGATGTATAAACTGTTTGATCCCAATAAAACAGGTATCATCGGGCCCCGTTTTGAACATGGTGTCAGAAACGCCATGTTAACTGCTATGAGCTCCCCTGGTGCTACTTTTGTAGAAGTAATGAGGATTATGACTGATGCGGATTTTGTCAGGGAGCTTTTGCCAAAAGTGACTGATCCGGTGGTCAGGCGTTATTGGACAGACCAGATTGCCCAAACCACGGATTTCCATAAATCGGAAGTTTTGGATTATACGGTTTCTAAATTCGGCCGTTTTGTCACCAATAAAATGATGAGAAATATTATCGGCCAATCAAAATCATCATTTGACCTTCGGAAAGTCATGGATGAGCGGAAGATCTTAATTATGAACCTCTCAAAAGGGCGGATAGGGGAGGAAAACTCAAACTTCCTGGGGCTTATCCTGGTCCCCAAGATTTTGCAGGCAGCCATGTCCCGTTCCGATATAGCAATGGAGCAAAGGCGCGATTTTTACCTGTATGTTGATGAGTTTCAAAATTTTGCCACGGATACCTTTGCAGATATTTTGTCTGAGGCCAGAAAATACCGGCTTAATTTGATTGTGGCTAACCAGTTTATTGGCCAGATCGGAGAGGACTTGAAAAATGCCGTGTTTGGAAATGTCGGTACTGTGATTGCCTTTAGAGTTGGTGTGACGGATGCCAATTACCTCCAGCATGAATTTTCTCCAACTTTTTCAGAGGCAGATTTGGTCAACATTGAATCTCCACATGTTTATATTAAGACTATTGTTAATGGTGAGCCGGTGGTGCCATTTTCTTTGGATACCACTAAAGATATGAAAAAGTGGAAGGCCATGTTAAATCCGCAAATAGGTACTGCCATCAGGGAGTTGTCTCGTTTGAAATATGGCCGTGATGTAGTCCAGGTGGAAGGTGAGGTAGCATCGCGGGCAAAGCTTTAGTCCCCATAACCGAACCCTTGACAAGTATTCTCCGGAGTAGGGTATAATAAGTACGTTATGTCAAAGATTCTACTTCGTGAACAGGCAATAAAATTAAGGATTCAAGGATATACTTATGGGCAAATTAAGAGAGAACTTGATCTTGCAAAGAGCACCTTAAGTGAGTGGTTGAGAAAGCTACCTTTAAACAGAGAGCAATTAGAACTTCTGTCAAAAAACCGAGAACGGTCTAAGGACTTGGCGATAGAAAAATACATTGCAACTCGGAAAAAGCAACGTCTTGTTAGGCTTGAGCAAGTTTTAAACCAACAGAATGACTCTTTACTACCCATGTCCGAAAAGGAACTATTTCTGTGCGGTTTATTTTTATATTGGGGCGAAGGAGAAAAAAGACATGGAATAATTTCAATTAGTAATACAGATCCAAGAGTTATCAAATTTGCTCTTTATTGGATGACCAATTCGTTGAAGATTCTAAGAGAGAAGATCAGAATTAACCTTCACTTATATAAGGATATGAGCATAGATGAGTCAACTAATTTTTGGTCAAATATTTTAGATATTCCTAAGATACAGTTCAATAAACCATACATTAAGAAAACTAATAGGGAAGGATTAACATATAAAAGTTTTGGACATGGCACCTGCAAACTTTATGCAGGAAGTGTTCTATTAAGCGAGAAAATAGCGATGTCGATAAAAGCGATTTCAGATAAATATGGTGCGAAGAGTGAATTATTCTGGTACAATTAGCCGCGCAGTAGGGCGGATGGTGTAACGGTTAACACAAATGTCTTATACACATTCGAGTCCTGGTTCGAATCCAGGTCCGCCCACTACCGTCATATGATTCCTTCCGGGCCTACCAAATCCTAATTTCCAGCTTGACATTCTTGTATGAATACCATACAATATACTTATGACAACTACTATTAACATTTCAATGCCGGACAAATTATACAAAGCTGCCAAGAAGCTGGTACAAGAAGGAAAATACCATTCTATCAGTGAAGTAGTCAGGGCCGGTTTGCGCAGAGTTATCTATGGTGCGGATAAAATTACAGAGAATGGTTTTGCCGGATGGTTTGAAGATGCTGTTTTGGAATCAGCGGCGGAGCCTGTTAAAAAGAATGCAGTAGCTTGGGAGACAGAGGAAGATATTGACAATTACTTCAAAAAGCTCCATAAAAGAATAGATAAGAAAAAACAGGTGAAATATGGTAAAGATCGAACAAATGCTTAAAGATTGGTGACTGTTTCGCCCAGCTTAGGATAATTTCGTTTTCCAAGATCAATAGTTACACCTTCGACGCTTGAGTTAGACATTCCTACAGTCTTAACAATTGGTGCAAGACGATTAATTGCCGCCACTAAGGCTCGCCCATCGTATCCACTTGTGTTATTAGGGTCAAGATTCCCATCAATTATTGCTACCTGAACTCCTAATTGTTCAAACTGCTCTACGGCTTCGAGTGCAGTGCGCAGATTAGTAGCTTCTGAAACTACATTATGACCTGCAGCAATTATCCTAGTCTTGAAAGCGTCTAGAAACATTAAGTTATCTTCAAAAATAGCAACTCTTGCTTTTTCTGGCATATTATAGCTCCTCCAGTTTCACTTTACCTTCAACAGTTTGGCCCTGGATGAATTGAAGGTATTTTTCGGTGGTAGAGAGCCTTTTGTGGCCGGCCAGTTTGGACACCATAGTCATTGGTACTCCTGCCTGTAATTGAAATGCTACCCAGGTATGCCTTAAATCATTAAGTTTGACATTTTTGATACCTGCTACTTTAAAATATCTGTCAATCGCAGTTCTGATATTTCTGATAAGCAAGGGGCGGCCGGTTTTGGTGACAAATAATGCATGGTTTGGAGTCTTGGCTCTGTGCGGCAGATAATTTTTAACAGCTTCAGCAGCGGATTTATTCAAAGGAATGATTCTCTCTCTGGTATCTTCAAACGGGGGAACATGCAAAGTTAAATTTTCCAGATCCAAATCTTCAACCCGTAGCTTGGCCAATTCACCGATCCTCACGCCTGTCTGAAGCAAGACTTCAATAACTGCGAGCATTCGTACATCCGCTCTGGCCGCATCTCTGAAACTTCTATATTCCAGTTGGGTTAATATCCTGGGTGGTTTATTTTCAAATTTTGGGTGTTCCAGCTTTGTAGCCGGATCATTATTTATTAGGCTGGAAACTTTTAAGAACTTAAAAAATGTTTTAGTAGAATTGGTTTTTCTGGAAATTGATTTGGGGGTATAATGCTCGTCAGCCAATTTCTGCATAAAAGAGGCCAGATCGGTAGTTTCTACAACAGAAGGGTCTGTCTTACCTTGACTCTCAAGATACTTAACCAGTTGCTCGATATCCTTGCCATAAGCTAAGATAGTAGCTGAAGCACGAGATTTGCTTTTTAGATTGTCTATAAATTGTTTATGGGCATCACCTAATGAAACCATATTTTATATATTATAATGTTATAGGTTATGAGTTGTCAAGATGGAGAATTGTAGAAAATGATTAAAAAGATTGCTGCGGTTTTTATTTTACTGATTATTGGGTTGTTTTCCTATAGTCTGATTACGCGCACAACGGAAGCTGTTAAATCCGGAGAAAGACTCTCCAAATCAGCTGATTTAGTATATAAATTAGAGGCTCAAAATAAACAGTTAAAGAAAAAACTCACAGAAATTAAATCCCCGGATTATATTGAAGAAGCAATCAGAAATAAATTAGGTTTTGCAAGAAAAGGAGAGACAATAGTGGTAATACCCGAGGAAAAATTAAAATTAGTCCTAGGTGCCAGCCAGTCAGCTCAAATAAGACTGCCTAATTGGTTAGGCTGGTTGAAGGTGTTTTTTTAAGTAAACAGTCTAAGAATTTTAATTTTTTTTTCCCGACTCCAGCTTTTTATTTCACTTTCCCTTTTCAAAGCTTTTGAATGGGTTGGTAATTCTTCCTGGTAAAGCAGCTTTATTGGTTTGTGCGACCTGGTATATCTGCCCCCTTTGCCGTCTTTATGTTCCAGAAATCTTTTTTCCGGGTTGTTAGAAACTCCTGTGTATAAGGACCCATCTGCGCATTCCAGCGCATAGACATACCACATTAGGGTATTTTAACAGAATAGCTAAACAGCTTGACTTATTCCATTTATCCAACCACGGGTTTTGTTAAGCAGTTCGCTACTTTTTCTTACTCTAACTCTTAAAACACCAAAATAATCTTCACGATTAGGGTAATCCCTAAGCCATACTGAACGATGATAGAATGGCTTTTCAAATTGACTTAGATGGATACCTGTTAATTTAGACCAGAAATGCTTAATTTCCTCTGTACGGTCCTTGTGAGTTTCATTAAATTCAGTTCGCAAAATAAAATCTTCCCTCCGAATTTTTAATGCCTTCTCAAACCACTTAATAATAAATTTAATCATTCTGGGGTCGGAATTACAAAAACCCAGTCGACCTTCTTTAACGCTCTTGAAACCTTCTGCCCAGTAAAGAGCTATGCCTGTAAGGAAAAGTTCTTGTTTAGATAGGGGTTTAATTTCAGCCTTAGCATCCTTTAAAAGTTTTTTCACTCTCGATATTTTTTCCAAATGGCTCTGTTTTGCTAATCTTCTTAGGTGTCTTACCCTAACTCTCCTTCTTTTTAACTGTTCCTTTTGTTCCTCTGTTAATTCCACTTCTTTAGACCAAATACTGACAATACTTACGCTGACACTCAAAAGCTTTGCTATCTTTGTAATACTCTTACCAGTTTTACGGAGAGCTATAGCTTTTTCATATTCGATTTGTTTGCGTTTCATTAGAATTATTGATACTTGGGATGTATTTCTACATTACAGTAAATCTAATTCGTTGTCAAGTAATTTTTGATTGACAGATACCAGAAAGAAAGCTACAATATGCCTGCGGGGAAGTGTAACGGCTGCACACAAGGCTCAATTTGGGCCCACATTGGAGTAATCCTGTGTGAGAACCTGGCTATATCGGTGAAACCCTTTTAGGGTAATACCGAGGGAAGGATGTACCGTATGGTACATCCCCCGTAGAGACTACACGCCGGGCTCCTGTACCATATGGTACAGGGTGATGATATAGTCCTACCCCTACAGTAATGTGGGAAGGTGCATAATCTTGAGGCAGGGAGTTCAACTCTCCCCCCCGCAACACAATTATAAAAATAAAGAAATAATGGTGGCGGCACCGGCAACAGTCATAATGGCTACTATCAGCCAGCCCAATACAGTTGTGATCTTCCCGTTAACCCATCTGCCCATAATTTTGTTGTTTCTACTCAGCAAAACTATTAAAATCAAGATAACCGGTGCTATTAAACCGTTGGCAACAGCGGAATAAATTAAAGCTTTAATCGGATCAAGGCCGATGAAATTAATACCCAATCCTATGCCTGTTGAGATGATAATGATGCCGTAAAAAGCATTGGCCTCACGGAGTTTTCTATAAAGCCCGAATTTCCATCCGAAGCATTCAGAAATAGCATAGGAGGCTGAGCCTGCCAAAATCGGCACTGCCAGCATGCCCGTTCCGATAATGCCTAAAGCAAAAAGCAGGTAAGTCCGCTCTCCGGCAATTGGCCGCAAAGCTTCAGCAGCTTGGGCAGCTGTTGTGATATTGGTAATTCCGTGGGTATTAAGAGTAGCGGCAGTGGCCGCAATGATAAAAAACATTACTAAATTTGATAAAAACATGCCTGACCAAACATCCATCCGCATATTTTTCACTTCCGCAGGAGTAGTTTCTTCCTGGCGTAATTTAAGAGTGGTTTTACCTCCCAAAATTTGCTCTTCCACTTCCTGTGAAGTCTGCCAGAAAAAAAGATAGGGAGAGATAGTAGTTCCCAAAACAGCTGTAATTAAAAATATTTGGTCTTTTGAAAAAACAATTGTCGGTATAACAGCTTTTTGTAGTACTTCGCCCCAGTTGATGTTAATAGTCAGGGCGGAAAAAACATAGGATAAAAGCACCAACGCTAACCATTTTAAGTATTTGGCATATTTCTCGTATGTTGTAAAAATTTGCAAAGCTAAAGTAATAATTGTAAAAGTTAAAATAAGTGTATTGAAGCTAATATGAGGCAAAAGCAGTCTGGTAGCTTGAGCCATGGCGCCTAAATCTGCCCCAATGTTTAAAGTATTAGCTAAAAATAGAAGTAACGTTGCAGCGTATAATACCGGTTTGGGGAAATATTGTCTGATACTGGCAGCCAATCCCCTGCCTGTCACAAGACCTATTCTGGCGCACATTTCCTGGATAATTGCCATTAAAGGGAACGTCCAGCCTGCAAGAAATAAAAAATTAAAGCCGTATTGAGCACCTGCCTGAGAATAGGTGGTAATGCCGGAAGGGTCATCATCAGCAGCGCCGGTAGTCAGCCCCGGGCCTAAGCTTTTCCAGTATTCTCGTACCTCTCCGATTTGTTTTTTGGAAACAAATACCCCGGTAATTTTTCTTGAAACATCAATAGATTTATCCAAAATGTCTGCCGGAGCTCCGGCCACTTTTTCAAATATTTTTTCAGAAGAAAGCATAATTTAACAGTAAACTAGTAGATATAGGTAGTCAATATGATAAAATTCCTATATATGGCAGCGTAGCTCAATGGTGGAGCAATCGTTTCATAAGCGATAGGTTGCTGGTTCGATTCCAGCCGCTGCTACAAATTAGTTTGTAGTAAGATTAATTTATATGAAAATAATTGTACTGGCTGGGGGAGAAGGGAAAAGGATGTGGCCGATCCAAACTGATAAATGCCTGATCCCTTTTTTAGGGAAGCCTCTTTTATATCATAACCTTAAGCAAATTAAATTCCACCTGGAAGGAGTCAAAGCCCACCTTCCAGGTGAACTGGACAGCTTCGTGATTGTGGTCAGTCCTCAAATTAAAGAAGAAGTATCTAAAATTGCCCAAAGTTTAGACTTAAATTTTCAAATTGCTGTCCAAAATGAGCCCAAAGGCATGGCAGATGCCATACTTTCTGCTAAGGAGTTAATAGAAGGAGAGATTTTAATAATTAATGCAGAAGATATCTTAGATGTAAGCGCATTTAAAGGTAATTTTGAGGGTGATGTTCTATTAACAGGACTAAAAGTTGATAAATATTTCCCGGGGGGGTATATAAAGGCAACAGGCAACAGTGTACAGGCAATAGTGGAAAAGCCAGAGGAGGGGAATGAACCTTCAGATTTAGTTAAATTAGTGGTGGATTATTTTAAAGACGGTAAAAAGTTAGTTGAATATCTGGAGAAAGTCGAAGACCCTGAGCGAAGTCGAAGGGATGATGTTTACGAGAAGGCTTTGGGCAGGATGATCTCTGATGGGTTGGATGTGAAATTTTCAAAATATGAAGGAACATGGATTCCTTTAAAATACCCCTGGCATATTTTAGATATTACAGCTTACTTTTTGTCTCAAATTACTACAAAAGATAAGATAGTGATAGAAGAAGGGGCAAAAGTATTTGAAGGGGCAGTAATCAAAGGTCCCTGCTACATTGGCAAGAATTGTATTGTGGGAAATAATTCTTTTGTAAGGGAGTCAGATTTAGAGGAAGGTTGTGTCACCGGGTTTAATTCAGATATCACCAGAAGTTATGTCGGCGCCAATTCCTGGTTTCATACTAATTATGTTGGGGATAGTGTAGTTGAAGGGGATTTTGGGATGGGTAGTGGGGCAATTTTAGCTAACTTAAGATTAGATGGAAAAACAATTGGAGATACAGAAAGACACAAACTTGGTTTAATTGCCGGCAAAGGGGTAAGAATAGGGGTTAATGCGTCAACTATGCCCGGGGTCAAAATAGGATCAAATTCCTTGGTAGGGCCGGGAGTGGTTTTGCATGAAGATGTAAAAGAAAATACCAAAATTTTAGTTAAACAGGAATATCAGACAAGTGAACACGCCCCTGTTTTAATCAGTTATGACCAATTTAGGGATAAATTAGAGAAATTATAGATTTATGCTTCTTTATGAATTTGAGGGGAAACAGCTTTTTAAGGATTTGGTGACTTGACAACGGGTATACCAATGTATATACTTTAGTATACCATGAGTTATGCAGTAGTAACTACAAAAGTTGATCCGGAAATGAAAAAACAGGCTCAAAAAGCAGCTGCAGAGCTTGGCGTACCCCTAAGCCTGATTATAAAAGGCTTATTGAAACAGTTTATTAAAACCAAAACAATTACATTTAATGGGTTGGATGAGGAACCCAGCGAGTATCTTATTAAATCAATAAAACAGGCAGAAAAAAACCTCAAAGCAGGAAGACATTCCCCGGTATTTAAAACAGGAGAAGAAGCAGTGGCCTGGCTTGAGAAACAGGGAGTATGATCATTAAATACTCTCCTACCTTTTATTCGGAAAACACAAAAATTCATCAGATAGTTGATAAAAGCTTCTGTTCTGGTAGAATTTGTACATGCAACTCTTCGAATTTGAGGGGAAACAGCTTTTTAAAAATGTAGGGATTAATATCCCGCAGTCTCAGTTAATCGACGGACCGGATCAGATCAGGATAAAACCACCTTTGGTGCTGAAGGTCCAGATTTTATCAGGTAAGCGGGCTGATGCTGGGGGGATTATTAAAGTGCAAAGTGCAGAGGGATTAGTGCAAAGTCTGAAAAAATTATTTGAAAGCACAATTAACGGTGAGAGGGTGGAGAAGATTCTGGTTGAGGAAGCTGTTGAGATAGACAAAGAATATTATTTGTCATTTTCTTATTCAACAGAAACAAGAGGGCCTGTTATGACTTTTGGTAGTGGTGGAACCGGGGCAGAGCAAAAGGGAGCAAAAAGTTATCCGATAGATCTGGCTCACCTCGAAGGAGTCAAAGCCCACCTTCGAGGTGGAATAATTCCGGAGGAGTTGGTGGATACTGCCATAAAACTTTGGGAAGTATTTATTAAGTATGACTTAGAGCTGGCTGAAATAAATCCTCTGGTTGTTGATAAACATGGTCAGGTTTGGGCCCTGGACAGTAAAGTAATTTTGGATGATGATGCAGACTTCAGAAGAGAGATTAAGTTTCCGGAAAGAAACCTTTTTGGCAGGGCTCCGACCCAAAGGGAAATTGAAGCAAGAAAAATAGATGAAGGGGATCACCGGGGCACGGCAGGGTCTGTTTATTGGGACCTTGACGGAGATATTGCCGTGATTGCTGCAGGAGGCGGGGGATCTATTGTCAATATGGATGCTTTGCTTGCTCTTGGGGGAAAGCCTGCCAATTATACTGAACACTCAGGCAACCCGCCCGGGGAAAAACTTAAAAAATTAACCAAGATAGTTTTATCCAAACCCGGCTTAAAGGGGTGTTGGTTTGTGGGCGGGACAGCCAATTTTACTGATATTTATGAAACTTTAATGGGATTTGCGGAAGGACTGCGAGAGATTAAACCAAAACCAACTTATCCAATTGTGATAAGAAGGGGCGGGCCACAGGATAAAAAAGCTTTTGAGGCTTTAGAAGAAATCGGCAAAAAAGAAGGATTTGATTTTCATATTTTTGGCAGGGAAACACCAATGACTTCAACGGCAAAAATAATGGTGGAGCTTGCTTATGGCAATATTAGTCACTGAGAAAACAAAAGTTTTAATACAAGGAATAACCGGCAAGGAAGGTTCCAAGGTGGCTTTACAGATGCGAAATTACGGCACCAAAGTCCTGGCCGGGGTAACTCCTGGCAAAGGCGGCCAGGAAGCACATGGTATTCCTGTTTATAACACTGTAAAAGAAGCTTTAGAAAACCATCCCGGGATTAACGCTTCTTTTGTGGCCGTGCCTAATTTTGTTGCTTTGGGGGCAATTAAAGAGGCAATAGAAAATAAAATCCCTTTGATAAATATTTTAACTGAGCATATTCCCATTAAAGATACAGCCATAGCTTTAGCCTTGGCCAAAGAAAATAATGTCAGGATTGTTGGCCCTTCATCTATTGGCATTATTTCTCCAGGAATTGGTAAGGTTGGTTCAATTGGCGGGGATGATCCAAGAGGAGTTTTTTCCAAAGGCAGTGTGGGAATAATTTCCAAATCAGGAGGGATGGCATCAGAAGTGGCCTGGATTTTAACTAAAAATGGGATAGGTCAGTCAACTGTGGTGGGGATTGGGGGAGATGTGCTGATAGGGTCCAGCTTTGCAGATTTAATGGAGGAATTTGAAAAAGATGAGCAGACAAAAGCAGTAGTTTTGTTTGGAGAAATTGGTGGCACTTATGAGGAAGAGGCGGCTGATTTGATCAAGTCTGGTAAATTCACCAAGCCGGTGGCGGCTTTTGTGTCAGGATTATTTGCGGAAACGCTTCCATCAGGCACAAAACTGGGGCATGCAGGAGCTATAGTTTATGGGGAAAAGGGGAGTTATAAATCAAAGATCACTGCCTTGGAGAAAGCCGGGGTGAAATTAGCCAAAACCCCGGATGAAATACCAAATCTGTTAAAATAACAATATGGATAAGAAGTGGAAAACATCTATTTCTGAAATTGTGGACGGGGAAGTTCATATCCATGGTTATAAAATCACTGATTTAATTGATCAGGTTAGCTTTACTGATGCCATTTGGTTAGAGTTAAAAGGTGAACTGCCTGCAGAAAAAGAGCGGGCCATGCTTGATGCTATCCTTGTCTCCACTATAGACAATGGTCTGGGTCCGCCTTCTGTGACAAATGCCAGAAATTCTGCCTCAGCCGGCAATCCCATGCAAGCCGGCGTGGCTGCCGGAGTTTTAGGAATTGGGGAATTTCATGGCGGAGCAATAGAGGAATGCGCCAGGTTGCTTCAACTGGGTTTAACAGCAGAAAAGTTGGTGGAAAAAGTTATCTCATCAGGTGAGCGGATCCCCGGGTTTGGCCATAAAGTCTATACGGAAGACCCCAGGGCAAAACAGATTTTTGAAAAAGCCAAAAAATTAGGCTTTTTTGGAGAACACAGTGAACTGGCTCAAGCTGTAGAAGGGCAACTGGAGAAAAAGAAAGGTAAAAAAATCCCAATTAATGTGGACGGGGCCATAGCAGCAGTTACCTCTGACATGGGATTTGACTATAGATTAGGCAAAGGCTTTTTCATTATCGGCAGAGTTGTGGGACTCATAGCCCATATTTTTGAGGAATGGGTCAGAGAAAAGCCATTTAGAAGAGTAGCAGAAGATGAGATAGAATATGATGGAGTAGGACCCCGCCCTTTAAAGAAAACTTGACTTCCCCGTAAGCCCTATAGTAGAATGTCTATTGACAAGATTTATACTTATGTGATTATTATGTAAGCATAAACACCCTGTAAGGGGTTTGTTTTTTATTAGGAGGAAGTTATGGTAAACAAAGAAGATATTGAGCGCGCAGAAAAACAATTAAATAAGCATAGGCAAAGAGACCAGTTTGGTACGGTAGTTAGTATAGGCACTTTAACTGTAGATAAGTTAGCAGCTAATAGGCGTATCCCTCCTCCCACATTAACTCTGGGAAGAATAATTCATGGCCGTGAGGAAATATTAATAGTAGGCCCAGCAGAGCTAATCCGGCTTACGCGAGTAGAAGCTCTTGCACGAAAGTTACACCTTGACTTAATACGACCGGATTGTGGTATCCGGAGATGGACCGCTGTTTTTAATAAACAACCGGTAAGAATTACCAATGGCGGCCTTTTTATAGAGGCGTTTCGGGACAGAGGTCAGACTGTCTTGGAAACAGTTGATCCATGGTTTCTATTAAGTGGTGGGCATGATGGTATAAGAGCCCGAAAGGCAATGGGAATAAGGTTTATTTAGATAGATGATATTTGACAAAATCTAAGAAAAATATTAGAATAATCTTAGGAAAATCTAATATGATAATGCCAACCGCTCAAAATACTAAAACTATTACAGATTTAAGGGAAAAAGCCTTGGAGCTTCTGGAACAAACCAAAAAAGCAGGCCCCACTTTTATCTTTCATCACAGCAAACCCCGGGCTGTCATGCTTTCTATTGAAGAATATTCCAATATGATGGAAATGCTGGAGGATTATTTTGACAGTCTAAAAGCCAAAGATCTGGAAGAAAATCTTCAAAAGGGCGGAATAACCCTGGATACTTTAATAAAAAAATATCACCTTTCCTGATGT
>JAUSHE010000004.1 GCA_030648435.1 Candidatus Daviesbacteria bacterium | reverse complement strand
GTATGAATTCATCTGGCATGAGTTTGCAGATAAGTATATCGAAAGCACAAAAACAAGAAGAGCAGAAGCTCAATCGACGCTGGAACATATTTTCAAGACTTGCCTGGAACTGCTACACCCATTTATGCCCTTCATCACAGAAGAACTTTGGAAAAAGCTTGAACATAAAGGGGATTCAATAATGAATACAAGTTGGCCTGAAGCTACAATTCCCGCAAATTAACCGCAGAATTGACGCAAAAAATATCGAACTTTATTCTTTAGGAGCTTCTTCAGCAGGTTTTTCTTCTCCACCTTCAACAGGAACAGCTTCACCCTCAGCCGGAGCCTCACCTTCCGCACCCTCAGCTTTCTCTGCACCCGCTTCAGTCTCAGCAGCAGCTGCAGCAGTTTCCGCCGCCGCCTCTTCTGCCTGTTTCTTCATTTCCTCAGTAATAGCCGGAGCGAGCTTTACAACAATTTCTTCAGGATCTGTTTCAATCGTTAATTTTGTTCTGTCAAAATTTAATTGTCCGACAGTAATGGCATCATCAATATTCTTGAGAACTGTAATATCTACTTCAATCTTTTCGATCAGGTCCGCAGGCAGCGCTTCCACTTCAATCTCATTTAAGGTTTGCAACACAATCGTCTCCCCCAGTTTGACTGACTCAGGTTCATCCCCAATCAGCACCAAAGGCACCGGCACCTTGACTGTCTCGGACATGTTAACCTGATAAAAATCAATGTGAACGGGCTGACCTGAAACGGGGTTGTATTGAATTCCTTTAACCATGACCGGCCTTATTGTTTCTGTGCCAATCTTCAAATCAATTAAACCGGTCTCTCCAGCTTCTTTGAAGATTTTCAAAAAAGTCTTTCCGTCAACAGAGACATGTTCGGTTTCCAGCCCTTTGCCAAATACGTGACCCGGCAACTGACCGTCTTTTCTTAAATTCTTAACTTTTTTACCTAGGATTATTCTTTCTTCGGCTTGTAAACTTAATCTGTCCATATTTTTTACTAGGGTAATTTATCACATTTGAGCTCAATGGGCAAGACTCAACTAAATCCCAACACAATTACTCCGCCAACAAGAACTGCCGCTCCTATCAAAACCTGTATCTTTTGACGGCGTTTGGTGATCTCCTTAAAATAAAACACACCCCAAAGAACTGCCACCAGCGCTGCTACTTGACTGACCGGCCCAGCCTTCGTTAAACCTATTAAAGAAACGGCAACAAGAGATAAAAGGTTACCAAGATTCCAAATCACCCCGCAAAACAAGCTAGATCCAATCGCTTTTCTCTCAAATTTCACCCTCATGATAAAAGCAATTAATAGTCCCGTTATAAATATCCCCAGGCAAACAGAAAAGAAGAAATCTGCTGTAGACACATGTCCGATTTTTATAGGCACCAGCTGGCTGCCAAAAATTAATCCCGCAATCACTCCTGCCAGAAGGCCTTTTTTGGCGTTACGGCTTGTCATGTTCCCTGTACTACTAACTATTATTACTCCTGCTACTATTAACCCCATCCCCAGAAAACCCAACATCAACCCTCCGGGCAATTCATGAAAAACTAATGCTCCCCACAAAAAAGAAGATAATACAACCAGAGAGGATAGCAATGGCGTAGCGATGGATAAGCCTAAATTTACTAAGGCTGTCAGAGAAATTGCACATCCAATTGCCCAGAGCACACCGCTGATTAAGCCGTAAATATTAAAATTTAATGGGAAACCTAAAAGCAGTGAAATAATCAGCCCCGAAAATCCAATGGCTACAGCAATCAATGCCTGAGACTGAATTAAGTTGGAACTACCTGATTTCTTAAAAGGAACCATCCAGGTGCCCCAAGCCAAAGCCGCCCCCAGTGCCGCCAAAAATCCTAAATTTGCCATTGACCAATCATATCATTTCTTAAACTCCACTTCAAAACTGCGGTCAACTGATAAATCAGTCGTTATCGTTTGTTCTTGTGGTCCAACTTTTTTGGCTTTATCAGAGACCAACTGGTAGCTTATCGGATAAGTAATTGTCCAGGCAAACGGATCCTTTAGGGTTCCCGCCTGTTTAACAACATTCAATCTATATTGCGCTTGTCCACTCACAAATTCCAGTTTTATCGGCACCGTGTAATCTATGACCAAAGTTTTTTGCTCTTTGGGGTTGATCTCAAGCAGTATCGAATAACCCGCCCTACCATAATCTACGAAGCCGGTTAGCTCCCCTGTTTTGTTCGCTTCTCCCCAAAGCACCTGTGTTATTTTGCTGCCGAAGGGTAAATAAATCCGCATTCTGTCTTTGTATTTTCCCCCGGGGAAAGTGTCCGAAGGGCTTCTGTTTACATAACTTACCCGGAGCCTGTGTTTTATTTCACCTTCTTTGCCAACTGTTGTTGCCAGATTATAACTTCTGTCCACATAATAATTAGCTTTATTGGCCCCCAGATTTGCTTCCACCAAACTTAAGAAATCCTGACTGCTGTTATTTTTTGTAGCTCTTGGAAACGCATGAGTCCAGCCCAATGAGTCGGCGTAGGAAAAAAGCTTGGCATCATTTAAATAGATACTGACGTGTTTTTCATCCAGCGCTTCACTTGCCGCCGTAATTACCCCCGGCCAATTATTTTGGGGAAGAAAAAATATTTTATTAAAAGCCTCATTTGTGAGAGCCGTCAGAAAACTCTTCTTGGCCTGGGAACCCGGGAAAAAACTCATTTCCGCGTGAGATATTGCCCGCTCAAAAAGATTATTTGCTGTAATTTTTTCATTATAATCCGAGAGAGTCAAAGGCCCGATTGCCGACAGTAGTTTCCCCATAGCTGAGACATCCATCGCTATCACACCCTCAACTGTCTCCCCTGTTTCTTTTGTATAAAACCACTCGGCCTGGCGGGCACTGGTCGGGAAATCGCTCTCCCAATTTGAATCCCTAAGATACCAGTTGTTCTGCCCCAAATCCTCTTTGATCTCCTTGGGAGGCTCGACATGAATTGAAAGTTGCCCGTCTATGGAATAGATATCATTAACTGTTAATTTCTTTAATTTCCCTCCTTCAAATGAAACTTTTGCAAAAGAGCCGATAAAACCGCCACCCGGCCGGAGCTCCATATTATTTTGAAGCAGAATCAAATAATCTTTGCTTCCCTCAATCGCCACCAGCTTCGGCAGCAAAACGGACAACGCCTGCGCCTTACTTATTAAATTCCGGTAAAGAGATACTTTGGAAGAGAGATTATTAATTTCTCCTGTAAAGACAGCCTGCAGATTCTTTTTAAACTCCTGACTGCCCATCAGTGCGTCTGCTCTTGATAGGTTGTCACCGGCAGAGGCCAGTTCGGATGTAGCAGAGCTAAAATAAACCTCCGGTGACTCCGGTAACTCCCCTGTCACCGCTTTTAAACCCAGCAACAGCTGTTGCACTCCTTTGACGGTTCCTTCAGCACCGCTCAGCCAAAAGTCTGCTAAATTTGTTAAAGGCAATCCCCTTTTTGTAATAGGTTCTATTGATTCAAAAATTGATTTTACTGCGTTAGCACCGCCCTCTGCATTGTTTATATTCTGTAAACTTTTTTCAAACTCCCCTTTTTGTAAATTTACAATTGCTGATTTAAACTCTGCTTGAAAAGTAAAAATTCCCCATCCCAAAGTAAGCGCCGGATAAATCAGCGCATATGTTACCAGTGCAATAAGCGCAAATAAATATATTTTAGAAAAAGGAATTTTAATTTTTGACTGACTCCCCTTCTTTTTATTTTCTTTTTTCTCTCCCCCTTCCTCTTTTTTAAACTCCTCTATCTCCGCCTTCTTTTCCTGATTTAGCACTACTTTTTCTTCTTCCTCCTCCGGAATTTCTATTTCATTATCCTTAAAAAATACCAGTGTATCTCTTAGTTTTGACAGTATTTTGGATTTCGGTTGCCAATTTAGAAACTTTATAGTTTTTTCTAAATTCGGAGTTGGCCAGGGAGGAAGAGCAGAAAAAACAAAATCTCTATTTTCATACCAGACAGGATCGAGAAGTACCTGCTTAATTTCTGAAACCTTAAGCGGAGCAGTATTTACACCGTCAAAGATTTTCTGTGAGGTAGATCCGGCAAATATTGTTTTTATCATCAGCTCCATGGCATCTGCCACATACAAAGCGCGCGTCGAAAACTCCAGCGAAACGTCTTTCTGCAAATTATCCGTCAAAGATTGCTTTAGTAATTTGATAAGCGGGTCATGTTCTTCAAAATTCATTCTTGGTCCAAAGACAGGACCCAGCCGCAAAATTCTGGCGTTTAATCCAAAGTCGGCTGCGAACTTTGCAATTTTCGCTTCCTTCAGTTTTAATATTTTTAAGTCTTCGTTTAAGTTTTCTTTATCGTAAAGATCAATCGATGAAACAAAAAGACATCTGCATTTTGTTTCCTTAAAAACAGCAAGCACTTTGCTTAAATCTTCTTTTTCTGAGGAAACTATAAATAAGTAGTCAAGCCGCTCCGGCGCAAAATTTATGCTTTCGATTGACTCTAAAATAAAATGAAAGTTGCGGTTTTCAGTTGCTTTTCTTAAATTCTCTTTCTTGTTGTCAACCCCAACTACCTGAATATCTTTATCCAGCAACACGTCAACCAAATGAGAGCCCAGAAATCCCGCAGCTCCCACAACTAATGCCACAGGCTTGTTTCGCGAAAGCAAAATGCTATTTTTTTTATTGCTAGATACCACTAATTCGTCCACGCGTAAATCGTATCACCACTGGACTTAAAAGCAATATAGAGGAAACGTTACATTCTATGTCATTTTAAGGCTAGGTAATTAAATGCGGGTATCAAGAGCTAAATTTGCCAGTCTGTCGGCTTCTGTATTTTTCTCCCGTGGCACATGATTATGTATTGCTCCGCCCAGTTCCATTTTCAAAATCTGTATTTGCTCAATCAATGGTTTTAAGTGAGGACTCTTAACCTTAAATCTGCCGGAGAGTTGTTCAACTACCAGTTTTGAATCGGCGTAAAGTTCTATCTGCAAAGTCTGCTTGCTGAGACTTTTTTTGATATATCTCAAAGCTTCCAAAACTGCCATATACTCTGCAACATTATTCGTCGCAATTCCGATATATTTTCCTTCTTCAAAAATCAGTTTTCCCTTTTCGTCTGAGATAGTAAAACCATAGCTGGCATGACCGGGATTGCCGCGGGAAGCTCCGTCGGTGTAGATGATAAGTTTCATCTTCTAAGGATAAGTATTTGCAGAATTAAAATCAAGTACTCGGAAATGACAGTAGTCCATGACGCGGCAATAAATGAGGACTGAGGGATATAAATAAAATTAAGAATAATATTTACAAGCAGTCCAAATGCGTAAATTGCAAACATCTGTTTATACTTGCCCTTGGTAATCAGAAGCCACATCAAAAGTGCTGATAAAAAGTAGGCCGGAAAACCCAGGGATAAAATCTGAAGACTTGCAACAGAGCCCTCAAACCCCCCACCGGTTAAAATTTTAATCACGAATGGGGCAAAAATTATTGTAAAAATAGTCCCAATAAAAGCCAGGCCCAAAAGGCTCAAACCAATCAGTTTTATTTTTTTAAGAGATTTAAGCATCAAAGGATAATACGCATTCATAATAAAAGTTGGCAAAACCAGGGCCGTTTGAAAAATAGAGTAGGCAATATTGTAAATCCCGACATCTGCGGTATTCTTAAAATAAGCAATCATAAAAGAATCAGCCCGGAAATAAATTACATTTAAGGCAAGTGTTGCAGCAATCGGCCAGGAATCCTTAAATAAGTATAATGTATAGCGTATATCGTATAGTGGGAATACATTACGCAGAAATTTTCTAACCAAAATCAAAGCAAAAAAAGCAATAATAATCCAGCCAATAAAATGCGCAAACAATAGGGAAGAAACAGGAAATTTGAATGAAACAAAACCTACAAAAATCAATAAACTAATTATTGTACCGATGCTGGATGCCAAAACAGATAAGTCATAACGCAGTTTTTTTTGAAAAATTAAATTACAGGTCGTAAATACAGAAGATCCAAAAATTGCCAACACTCCAAATAAAACAGCGTTGGAAAAAAGGGGAGTTTTAAACGGCAGAAAAGGCAACAACCCAAGAGCCAAAACTACCAATACACCAGACCAAATAATTCTCGCCCCCAATAATTTATTCCATTCGATATCTCCCTTCTTTAACACATGAGCGTTAAAGCCGAAGTCCGCCAGCATATAGAACATTGCTAAATAGGTGAGTGCCAATGTAAAAATTCCCGTTCCTTCTTTGCCATAATTTCTCGCTACCAGTCCGAGGATAATAAAAGTAGACGCCGACGTGACAACCTTACCCGCCACCTGCCATGAAGTTTGTTTAAAGATTTTGGAAAAATGATTCACGAAACAATTTTAACACGGGACAGAGACAGACCCCATACCAAAAATAATAATCTATACCCCTGCGGCAAGGTTAAAAAATAATGATCAAACAATCCCAAAAAAATAATAATCAGCCAAGGCAAAAGGTTTGCTTTTTTTACAATAGGGTAGCCAATCATAATTATTAAACCCGTTAAACCAATTATTCCTGTTTCGGCTAAAGTTAAAAAGAAAATATTATGTGCTGGTTGCAGAAAACGACTGGGGCCGCTGATCAAATTATTGGCAAGTGCCGGGATAAAATTATTAAGACCGATTCCATAAAGGGGGGATTTTAAAAAAAGTTGCCAGGCAGAACCAATAAGTTCTTCACGGCGCAGAAGCGCCAAATTATCAAAATTTAAAATACTGGAAAATCGGATAAATAAAACCGGAGTTAGCAGTAAAACAAGCAATATTAGAAATTTCTTACGTAGAAAAACCAGCAGTATAAAACCGTAAAGAATAGCAGTCCGCGACATCGTTAAAAAAATAGAAATTCCTGAAAAAAGAAGTGCAATCTTAAATATTTTCTGTCTTCCCCATGATACTTGATACAAGATACTTGATACTATTAACATGTATCCTGCTAAAACATTAGGATGGGGGAATGTGCCGTAAGGGCGCAAAAATTGCATCCCAAAAATATCAAACTTGGCAATACCTGGAGTTGTGATACTAAAACTTCGCTCCCCCAAAATCCAAAGTCCCAAAGTTGCCCCATGTATGAATTGTAAAATCGCAATAAGTGATTCTCCCAGAACTCCCAACAACAATGGCAGATAAATAGCTTTTTTATTTTGCAGAGACGACAGATAGATGCCAAAAAATCCTGCAATAATATATTGCTCTAACCGAACCAGTCCTGCTCCTAAATTAGCAGTCCCGAGCAGGGATAAAGCTTGGGTAAACAAAAAAAGTAACATTAAGTTAAGGGCTAATTTATTAATCCTGGGTTTTCCAAAAATCCATAAAATAAAAAGCAGCATTACCAAAATATCCCAAAAATAAACAACAGGGGAGAGATAATCTATTTTGAGAGAATAAATATAGGAAAACTTTGGCCAAAAATGTAAACCTAGTTGAGTGGGTAAAAAAAGCAGGGTTAAAAAGAGGAAGAAATCCTCAATCTTTTTTAGCGCCTCAGGCGCCGCTTGCTTCAGCATTTTGTTCTTCAGTTTCGGATTTCGGATTTCGAGTTTCGAGTTTAATTACAATATGACGATCCCTGCCTTCTCCCGCACTTTCACTCGAGAGTCCCGGCATTTCTGCAATCACCATATGAACTATTCTTCTCTGCCATGGAGACATTGGTTCCAACTCTAATTCCTTTTTATCCTCCAAAACCTGCGTACCCCAACTTTTGGCGCTGCTGGCCAACTCTTCTTCTTTTTGCTTCCTCCAGCCCTCAACATCTATGACCACTCTTTTTTGACTTGGAACTTCTCCCATCTTTCTAAACACCATTTGATTAACCAGGGTCTGCAAGCCGTCCAAAGATTCACCTCTCGCTCCTATCAATCTTCCTGCGTCTTTGGTTTCGATCGAAACCGTGAAGTTTTCATCTTTTTCCTCGATTTCATAACTTCCTTCCAGAAGCAACATTCCGAGCAAATTGTCTAATATCTCACTTAGTTGATTTTCCATAAGTTTTTACCTTTGCGATCAAATCACCTAATCCACCCCAACCGCCGATCCTGTGTTGTTGAATTATTCCCAGTATTGTATATGTATTCCAGTAAATTGCAAGTCCCACCGGAAAAGAGAAGGCAAAATAACCAATCATCACCGGCATCATGTATACCATTTGAGACTGCACCGCCCCCATACTTTCTTCCACTCCCGCTTTTTCTTTTACTTCTTTGGGTGAGTCGGATGGGTATTTTTTAACCGGTTTTGGCAAAGCCATTTTTGACTGAACAAAAGTTAAAGCTGCAGTAACCAGAGGAATCAGGAGGAGCAAGATTCCGTACTTGCCAAAATCCGATGGTTTAATTCCTAAATTAAGACCAAAAAAACTTGGATCAAGTGTAGCCGGAAGTTTGAGCTGCGGAAAGTACAACAAAGAATTTATCGTATTTATGTGTCCGCCCGCTCCGGGCAAGATATTAATTATTGATTGATAAAGTGCAATAAAAACCGGGATCTGAATTATGGCCGGCAAACAACCGCCCGCCGGATTTACCCCGTGCTCTTTGTAGAGCGCCATCTGGGCCTGCGCCATAGCCTGCTTGTCGCCCTTATGCTTTATCTTTAAAGCGTCTAGGTGAGGCTTTAGGTCAGCCATTTTTTTGGTAGCTTTAATTTGTGAAGCCATAAAAGGCCAGACCAAAAACCTTATCGAAACAGTCAAAATCATGATAGAAAATCCCAAAGCCCCGGGTATATGAATTGCATTTAAACCGGAATAAACCAGCACCAGAAGATTAACAACAGGTCCGAAAAATACTAAGTTAAAAATATCTCCTATGAATCCTAGATTCATCTGCAGCTCCAAATTCTTTTCATTCCCATTAAGATTCCCCTAGATGCCCCAAATTTTCTGACACTTTGTTTGGTATATTCAGAACAACTGATATTTTGTTTGCAGGCACCACCAGGCGCAAAGATAGCCAAAACTCCCTTGTCAAATGAGAGAAAAGTTTGGTAGAAATTTATTAAATTAATCAATAATTTTTGCATTTTTTAAAGTTGACTCCAGATCCAAAAGCACAAGATCTGATTTTACACTAGTTATCCCTGCTTTGGGAAGAGCCACTATATTAATATTCTTTGGTAGTTCTGAATAAATAGATTCAAAGGCTTTCGAAGTGAGTCTTCTGGCGCGGTTGCGCTCAGTTGCTTTTTTAAAGGTCTTGGAGGATCCTGCTATGCCGACACGGGGCGTTTGATTGTCGCCACGTTTAAAAAATAATTTTAAGTATTTGGATTCCAGTTTTTGACCCGCAACTACCCATTTGAAATCTTTTTTTAAATTTAACCGTTGAGATTTGGGAAGCATTAGACTGTGAGCCGAGCCCTACCCTCTGCTCTTCTTCTTTTTAACACTTTCCGACCGCCGGCTGTCGCAGTCCTGGCCATAAAGCCATGTTTTCTGGCTCTTTTTAATTTTTTAGGTTGATATGTCCTCTTTGGCATAAAGAAAAGTATACCATAACTTGATCTAGTTTTTAATAGTTCCTCTATATTGCAAGCTTGAGGCGAGTAGATTAAATTGTGGATAACTTCTGCCGATGATTAATTTAACAAAAAATGGACAACCTACGCTTATGGCACAAATTTCTTGAAACAGCTAAGCCTCTCATAGGTATATCCAATTTTAAAGGCTTTCTAAGGATCAGTACATTAAAATCCATTGCGGAAGATAAAATCACGATCGCCACTCCTCATGCCTTTGCCAAAGCCACCCTCACCCAAAATTATCTGCCCATCATCGAACAAATCTTTACTGATCTTTTAAAAAAGAAGGTCACAGTTGAATTTATTGTCAAAGAAGGCGCAGCTGAACCGGAGATAGAAAGGGGGGAAGATTTTTTCCAGCCTATTCAAAACCATTCAGCAATCTTAAATCCCAAATATACTTTGGAAAATTTTGTAGTCGGACCTTCCAATAATGTCGCTTTTGCCGCAGCGCAAGCTGTTGTGCAAAACCCGGGCATTAGTTACAACCCGCTCTTTTTATACGGCGGAACAGGGGTGGGGAAGACCCATCTTATGTTGGGTATCGGCAATGCCCTGCTTGCCAAAAAGAATCATTTGAAAATTATTTACTGCTCCTCTGATAAATTTATGAATGATTATGTCTCAGCCATACAGGAGCACAAAATGGGCAGCTTCCGGACAAAATACAGATCAGCAAATATTCTCCTGGTTGATGATATCCAGTTCTTCTCCGGCAGGGAAGGGACACAAGAGGAATTTTTTCATACTTTTAATGAACTGCAGTCCAAAAATTCCCAAATGGTTTTAACTTCAGACAGGGCTCCTCAGGAAATTGCCAAGCTGGAAGACCGTTTAAAAAGCCGGTTTGCAGGAGGACTGATGTTGGATATTCAATCACCTGACTTTGATACCAGAGTAGCAATCCTGCGGGCCAAATGCGTTGAACAGGGACTTATTCTGCCGGAGGATTCACTTAAACTGATCGCCTCCTCCCTGGATTCCAATATCCGGGAGTTGGAGGGTAAACTTACTCAAATCATCCAAAGCCTCAAAACCCGCAACCTGGCACCGACTCCGGAAAATTTAACCGGATTCTTAAACCAACCCTTAAAAAAAACCAACGGCTTAGACCATAAACATGTCTTATCCGTAATTTGCAGTTTTTTTAATATCTCGCTCAAAGATTTGACCGGCCCCAAAAGACAAAAAGAACTTGTTTTACCCCGCCATATTACCATGTATCTGCTTTCCGAAGAACTTAACTTAACAGTTGAACGGATAGGCGAGGTTTTAGGAGGGAGGGATCACACCACCGTTATGCACGGCAGAGACAGAATTAAGAATCTCATTATTTCAGACAAAGAAACACAAAGATTATTGATTGAGGTAAAACAAAAGATATCCACATAGAAGTCAGGTTATCCACAACTTATCCACTACTTTTAAACATCACTTCAACACGAAAATTAACCAAAAAGTAAATTCAATTTTAGTTCTTACCAACAAATCCACCACACCTATTAATAATACTACTATTATATATAATTATTGTATAATCTACAGGAATGTTTATAAATCAAGTTTGAAAGCCTAGCTTTCGAACGAAACATTTTCAAGCTATGCTTATAAACTGGTGGATAATTGCCATTATAATTTTGCTTATTTTAATAGCTTATTTGTTTGGCAGACTGCATAATAAAAAATCTGCTGATATTCCCACCGATCTGATTGATTTATACAAAGGGGTTCAAGACCTACCCTCAAGAGTACTTCAAACCATTCAGGGATCGATTAATCCGCATAAAGGTAAAATGGCGGAGCTGTTAACTTACGCAGAACTGCGCTATGATTATGACCGGATTATTCCATTAGGCTGGCCGATTGATTTTATCGGTATTAAAAATAATGAACGGATTGACTTTATCGAAGTGAAATCAGGTAATGCTGCCCTCTTGACAGATGAGGAAAAACACATTAAAAACCTTATTGGGAGGGGTTTAGTTAATTTTAGATTAATTAAAGTGACCGAGGATGAAATTCACAGGTTTGTAACTGCCCGGAAAGGAGACGAATAGCTTTTTTATGAAGTTCAACATTTTGCAACAGGACTTACTGCCGCCTCTTTCGGCAGTTGCCAGATCGGTTGGCGTTAGGTCCACCCTGCCTGTTTTGGATAATATACTCTTATCCGTAGAGGAAAAGAGATTAAAAATTGCCGCGACTAACCTGGAAATCGGGGTTATTAAATATGTTACCGTGGAAGCTGAAGAACAGGGAGCGCTTACAGTGCCCGCTAAAACATTGGTGGAGTTAATTTCCGGTCTTGGTCCGGACAGGATAACCCTTGAGTCTCAGAACGAAGTTTTAACAGTTTCATCCGGAAAATTGAAAGCCAGCATCAATGGTATTTCGGCTTCTGAATTTCCGGTTATTCCACTCTTCTCTGATGTAGGAGTGAGTTTCCCGAAAGAGACATTTCTAACTTCTTCCCAGATTTTATTTGCATCGGCAGTTGATGAAGGTAGGCCTATTTTGACCGGCATATTTACAGAAGTCTCCGGAGGCAAGCTGGATTTTGTGGCTACAGACGGCTTTAGGTTGGCCCACCGCCAACTGGAGCTACCAAAAGGCACACCCGGCTTTAAAAGCCTGATTCCCAAGCGGACTTTTGAGGAGGTATTGCGGCTTATTGCGGAAGAAGATGTTGATGAGGTTAAAATTGCTTCATCAGCGAATCAGAATCAGGTTGTTTTTGCTTTAGGCAACACTCATGTTTCTTCAAGACTGATTGAGGGTCAATTTCCTGCCTGGGGAAGAATCATACCTCAAAAAATCGTCGGTAAAGCAGTTGTTGCAAAAGAAGAACTGTTAAAAGCCATTAAACTTGCTGCCATCTTTGCCAAAAACGAAGCAAATATTGTTGTTTTTACGACTCAAAAAGGCGTATTAAAACTGGAATCCCACACCAAAGAAGTCGGCAGTCAGGAAAATGAAGTGGAAGGGGGAGTGGAGGGAGAAGAGTTGACTATTGCCTTTAATACCAAATTTATTCTGGATGCCGTATCGAATTGTCCAACGCCGCAAATCATGATTGAATTTTCCGGAGCACTGTCTGCTGTTTTAATTAAACCTGTCGGACTTTTGGGCTTGCAGTATATTGTCATGCCCGTGAGATTAAGTTGAGCGTAGCGAAATCCTGAGCGAAGTCGAAGGACTAGACTCCTCTGTAAGTGATTGTTTTGAAATGAAATGTTTTATCTTCCCGCCATTCTCCTATGCCGTCAAATTTAGAGTCAGGTCCGATATATAAGGTGTAGGTTGTGCCTAAGCTGTATGGTTTTATAGGGATAATTCTGGCAGTTTTTCTATCTCCTGATAATTCAACTTTGTAGTCTATTTTTGGTTCAATCCTGCTTTTAAATTCCCCCACATTTTCCAAAGGCCTGTTAAAGGTAATTTCTACAATTTCAGAAGCAGAAACAATATTTTCATCTAAAGGATCAGGCTTGGTGGAAACTATCTTGGGAGGGCCATTCGGGTCTACAGGAGCCGGACTACTTTGGACTTGCGGCTGGATAGGCTCAGTGGAAACTCCTTTTTTAAAAGCAAAAAATAAACCAATTCCTAAGGCTGCTAAAAATAAAATTACTATAATTTTAGGTAGTTTCATTGGCTGCACTTTCCCCAATTATCATTACTGCCGCTACTTGGTTTTACGAGACCGTAATCATTTTGACTTATTTGGTCGGATAATTTCAAGGCTGGGTCTTGATCTGTTAAGGCAGAACCTAGGGTAGGAAGCGGGTTTATTGGCGCCCCACCTATTATAGGTTTGGTAATTTTATAGTGGACATGAGAGCCAGTTACTCCTTCCCCTCCAGAACCCATTGTACCCACAGGGAAGTTTCGTGAAACATGGTCACCTAGCTTAACTGTGACTGTTTGTAGGTGTTCTAGAGTAACTGCCAAGTCAGAGGTTTTATTATCAATTTCTATATATCGCCCTCTGGCATTAGATTGTCCTACGATTGTTATATCACCTTCCATAGGCGATTTAACTTGGGTTCCCTCTGGTGCAGCAATATCAATACCATTATGACAGAGAAGTAAATTACCACAATCATCATTTTTTACACCTTCAGGGTAACCTGGAATATTAAAACCATAAGGAGTAGAAATTTTGCCTACAGCAGGACAACCGCTAACACCAATTGCACTGCCTGTAGCTTGGCAGTTTTGAATACTGGTTAAAACATCATCTGCATAGTTATAAGGACCTGTACAATCTGTGGCTCCTCCATACTGTAAGCATCCATAATAAGTATTCACCAGGGCTTCAATAGCTGTTTTGTTATTTGTCCATGCTGGATCCCATTTTGTGCCATCGCCATAACCCAATTTACTCATTTTCTTTAAAATCCATCCGGCACCAACAATAATAGATGTTCTTGGGTCACAGTAATCTGCCGTGGTCAGAGTAGAGACGTTTTTACCAACGAGCTTTGCTCCTGCGTCGATACAATCGTCGCAGCTTGCCGGGTCTCCTTTCGCAGAAGTTGTGCCTGGAGGTTGAATTTGCATAATTCCCAGTGCTCCTGTAGAGCTTTGTGCGCAAGTAGCAGAATAATTAGCAATTTCTGCATCTGACTTATTGGATGAGGATGGAGATTCTACCCTGATAAAGGCTGCCAGCACTACCGGAGGAATGTTTGATTTTTGAGACGCTTCTTGTATATATGACAGAAGTTGATTGCTTTTAAAGCTGGCTTCTTTGGGATTCTCCTGACCTCTGGTAAATTTACAGCTAGTAATATCACTGGCTCCAGCTCCAGGCAAACTTGGCGAAGCCTCGTCGGTGGGGGTGGTTCCCGGTAATCCGCCGACTGCTCCCATAAAAAATATCAGAAAAAAAACTCCGGCAAAGATTAAAGCTGCTTTTTTCCCGCCCCCTTTTGATAATAGATTTGATCTGGCTTGCCCAAGACTGTTTGAGAGTCCTAACCTACTATTGGAAAGATTGCTTAAAAAATTTCCTCCATGGTTTATAGCTCCCAGTCCGGCTCTTCCTCCAAGATTTGCAGCGTTTCCAAACATATTTTTTAAACCATTGCCTAATCTGCCAAGATTTTTTTTGGTAAATATTTGTGCATTAGAACCAACATTTTTTGATGTGTTAACAAAAGATGCCGGGAGCCCGGGAGCTTGGAATGAAGGTTGGCTGACTGTTGGCTCCGATTGAATCGGAGCCGGCTCTGTTTGCGGTTGAGCCTGGGCGGGATCTTGAGGTACTTCTGTTTCAGGCGCAGGTTGCCCGGTTTGACTGATTACCGGTGGCGGAGGCGCAATTAAAGAAAATTGTTGGGCTGGGGATTGTCCGGTTGCCATGGCAACATTTTGTTGTTCCAGATTCACTTCTTCTTCAAACTGTTTGTTCGCGGCAGTATGCTCCCAAGTAACCGCCTCGGGATTGATTATTTTTAACAGCTGCTCGTTTTTATTTCTTAAGTCTCTGGCAAATTTTTGGGTAAATTCTTTATTATCAGGATATAGTCTGCTGTAGTCCGGGAAAGTCAGTCGGGCTTTTGTATAAATAAAAGGCTCGAATTTTAAGCCCGCATAAACTTTAGCAGCGGGGAATCTGTCTTTCCATTCAAGCGCCTGGCTTAAAAATCTTGACATTAAAAATTGTGCCATAAGATAAAGGTATCACTAAACGCCCTGTCTCGCCAGTATTTCAGCAGGATTAGTAGTGATTAAATTATGTTCTTCCTCCGAAGCAACTACTCTGATTGCCACATGGGTGCTGCCGGCAAAAAATATCCCTTCCCCTATTCCTTCCGACATCAGCAGTCTTTGCTCTCCTTCTGATAGATTAAATACGCGGGACAATAGGTCGATAGAAGCCGGAGCTTGTTTTAGCAGGATTTGGATTGATGAATTGGAAATAATCTCTTTGCCCCGTTCTGTAGAGAGAAAGTCTTCAATATCCTGAGTAATTGTGGTCAGTCCCAGATAATATTTTCTGGACCTTTTGGCAATATCCACCAAAAAATCTGCCGAATCCTGATTCCGCATTAAATACCAGGCCTCATCAACAATCAGAATCCGTTTTTTTAAGTGGCCCCTGATTTTGGTCCAAACATAATCCAATATCATATGGATAGCCAGGGGCCGCAGTTGATCGGGCAGATCCCGTACAGAGAAAACGGTAAAGGAATTTGATAAATCAATATTGGATTGCGAGGAAAAAATACCTGTCAGCGAACCTTTGATAAATCTCTCCAGTCTGGCAGCCAGCTCCATAGCCGGTCCCTCCTCCATACCAATTAAAACCTTATACAAGTCTTCCATCAATGGCGGGGTCAAGCTTTGGGTTTTTGGATCATCTGTAATGCCTTTTATTTGGTAGGTTTGTTTTAAGGCGCGGTCCAAAACTGCATTTTCCTGGGCGTTTAAGTTACCCAGAACAATCCGCAGAAAACTGGTTAATGACAGGATTTTCCGTCCCAGCTCATTTTCTCCGGGAATAACCTCACCTGACATATCAAAAGGGTTGATCTTGACAGGCGAGGAAGCGGAAAAATTAATATATTCTCCCCCTACTGCCTGACAGAGCGGTAAATATTCCTGCTCAGGGTCAATGACTATAATTTCTGTTCCAAACATTAATGAACGCAAAGCCTCCAATTTAACAAGATAGGATTTACCGGCTCCGGCTTTGGCAAAAATTACAGAATTGGCATTTTCCAGAGTAAACCTGTCAAATAAAATCAGCGAGTCGTTGTGTTCGTTGATTCCGTACATGATGCCTTCATTAGCGGTCAGTTCGGATGAGGCAAAAGGAAAAGTAGTAGCAAGGGACGTAGTATCCATGTTGTGGGTTAGGTTCAGCAAGTCTGTACCCTGAGGCAGCGCCGATTTAAATCCGTCTTCCATCTGTAGTGTTGTTTGTCTGGCAGTAATAGATAAGGATGCCAGAGTTGATTCAACAAGCTTGGAAGTGTTATGAAGTTCCTCCAAAGACGACGAAGGAATATTGACATATAGGGCAAACTGGAAAAATCTCTCAACTCCCCTAACAAGTTGTGCCTGCAAAGTTTGGGCATCCTCCAGTGCTACTTCAACAGCAGGGTCAATAACATGGCCTCTTTCCATATCCGTTTGCAGGGTGGCTTCCATTTCTGCGATTTTGCGTTTTAATTCATCCAAAACCCCCTGAGACTGTGAAGGATAAATAAACATGGAAATGAGTAATGGATGATCAAAAGAAATAAGCGGTTCCAGCCAGTTTGGATCGACAAATCTGGGATAGTCTGACACAAAATATGTTCTGAAAAAATGATCATCAACCCGCAAAAAATTAAAATCTACCTCAATTTCCGAAGGAGCTATTGCATCCCCGAGGGTCAATTGAGGAGCCACCGGTTCTGTCAGGGTATTTGATTTTTTAAATAGGTTTGGCAATTTCATTCCAGTTCCTCCACCACAAAAGGATGAGATCTCGCGCCTTGCGTTACGATTGGTTCTTGTTGTATTGGAGGCGAAGACACACCGGGGGTGGGATTGCCTGTCCTGAGCGGAGCCGAAGGAGACTCCCCTGGTGTGGATAGTCGGACTTCAGGTTGTTTCAGCCTGACTGTCAGTTCGGAAGGATTTATTGGTGCGCTTATTGGTTTTTCTTCCAGCGCTGCTCCGTTGTATATGTCATAGAATAGTTCAATTAATTCCTTTTTGGTTAACTGAATTGCATTTAGGCCAACCCTTCCCAGCTGTCTGATGATCTGATCTCTTCTGGGCATTAGCACGGTTTTAATTTTTTGTTCCAGATGTTCTTTTGAAGCGGTCAGTCCCAGCTCCAGCGCAAACAGGGGAATGACAATATAGAATTTTTTATCCAGCACCTCATTTTCTTTAACTGTTTTCTGGATAAATTCTTTATAGTTGGTGATCATTTTTGCAAGCAGGGGATTAGTTTGGGCTTTCTGGGCATTATTTAAAAGTGCAATATACGAACTGATGTTAAGTCTCTCCGACATGATAACTATCTGAATGGAAAAAGACAGGGAATTTAGCATTTGCGCAAAAGCAGAGATGATTGCCACTTGCTCCCTGTCGGAGAGTAAACCAAAATTTACAGCTGATACAGACAGCACCAGTGCCCCGCCGCCGTTTTTAAGAAGCAATATGTCGTTTTGAATATCGGAAATAGCTAAATGTTCTTGTGTTGTGCTCATTTTGCTGCAATGAGTAATGGAGACATTACTCCTCCGTTCAAGTCTATTTGTAATACATCAAAGCTAAAATTATCTTTCTCAAGTTCCAGAGTGTAGGTACCGTTTGGCAGGGGAGTTGAGCCGGTAAACTGACCCAGCTTATTGGATTTTAGAGCTCTAACCGGTAAACCTTCTTTGTCATAAATCACGGCTACAGTCCCCTCCAAATAATTGCCTGTAGTATCTTTGACAATGCCGTTTATGACATTTGGAAATGTGGTTAGGGCAACTGTGGTTTGCCTTGGTTTAGTCGGCACAATTACTTTTACTCTTTCGTGCGTGATAGAAGTTGCAGCAGAAGCGTGCTCTTTTATAGGTTCTCGTACTTTCTGAATTTGTGTTTTAACATCGGATACTTGCTTAACCAGGCTTTGCAGATCAGCCAAAGTTGCATTGGCCTGTTGGCTATAGTCTATGGGAATGGGATTCGGTTTTTCGGCCTCGGTTTTGATCTGGGATAAGGTTCTCTCGGTCTGGATAATCTTCATTTGCAGTTGTTGGGCCTGTCTGGCCAGGTCAACCGTTTTTCCCAATTCTTCCCGTGTGGGCAGAGGCGCTATTGGTTGAGATTGGGGTACTGCTGTCGCCTGCAAACTGTCGCCTGTTACCTGCGTTTGTTGTCCGGCCAGGTACATCACCAAGCGGCTCTCAAACAAAGGATCTTCTTTATAATTTTTCCCGTTTTTCTTCCAAACTCTTTTAGTTGGAGAATAAACAGCTTTTAAAAATGCCGCCAGCCAGTAGTCCAGTGGCCTTGAACCAATAGGCAAAAAAGCAAAAGCCACCCCCAACAGAGTGGAAATAATAATAATAGGCCAGGTAATTAATGGATACTTTGAAGAAACTGTGACAAATAAAAGATAGGCAAAGCCTACTCCTATGGCCAAGTATAAAAACTGTTTCAAAGTCATATCTCCCACCAGCTTAAACTGGAAGGATGTGACATTTTGCGGGATCGGATGGGCATCCATAAATGAAGCTTACCTCGTGAAAAAACTATAGTCTAGGGGTACAAAATAGGTCATTTAAGCGCAATCTGAGGCAGTCTGTATGTAACTATGTTAAATACAACATTTAGTATATTGACTTAAACTGGTTTCCTGCTATTATTAAAAATGTGGTGTATCACTCCGGCGTTATGTCGGATAAAGGTACGATTGGGAACTCTGTGTAATTCAGAGACTGTGCCGCAGCTGTGATTTGACAAGCTATAGCTCTGAGCGAGTGAAGCGAGTCGAAGAGTCAGAAGACCGACCACAATTTACCCTGAGCGTAGTCGAAGGGTCCCGTGCAGGAGCAATATGCCAATTCAAGAACTCGAAAGAGGTTATCTACCAACTCCAATCCATTCTGCCGAAATTTCTACTATACAGACTCTCAAAAGAGTTGATATGTACCCGGGATTGGGACGGGATTCTGTTTTAACAGAAGAGACTGGTTTCCTTTTAGGGTTGGAAATGGACCGTTTTGGTAATGATTTAAATTTTGCTTTAGCTTCCGGCAAGAATTTGGTTGAAGCGTTAAATTTTGCCACAGATGAACTGGAAGTTAATATCAGAACTTATAATGTGGAGTTTATAAAATCCAAGACAGTTCTCCCTCACAAAAATAGGTTTGATGTTGTTGACGGCGTTTTAAGAATGGTTGGGAATAATGGGCGGCCAGTAATTGATGCAATTTCCTCTCAGGAGCGCAAAGGCTCAGTACTGCAAGCATCAAGAATAATTGAATCTTTTCTACTTGCGGCTGACCTTAATTCTTTTGCTGTAATAATGAGCCCTGATGGCTGGAGCGGTTATGTAGATCAATACGGCCGAGGCCATAATCACCTTAACACAGAAACAATGATTTTCTGGAAAAACCAGAAGGGTATTTTACAGGGTTTGACTCTGATTACAGATTTAGATCAAGCCCAATCAACAGCAGTTATGAGAAGTTTAGGAGTTTCAGAAGAAGTATTAAAAGGTGAAAATGAGCAGGAAAGATTAGCAAATATAGTCAGAAATCCTGCTTTACTTAGAGCAGATACTAACCCTTTTGAGTATGTTTTAGACAAAATACTGGCAGTTCGCGGGAGAGAAAATATCAGACTTTTACAAAAAGAAGGCCCTCCGGAAATAAGGTCGATTGAACAAACAAGGGAAGAGATCAGAAAGTTTGATGAGTTGTTGTTATTTGATCAAAAGGAGGAAGAGTTAATTTCTAACCTTAGAGAGTTTATTATGGGAAGAATCTACCAGCTAGGTGATAGAAATATCCAAGAGAGGGTTACAAAAGAGATAGAACGTACAGTATTAAGTTTGGCAGGAGAACATTTAAGAAAAAACCCTACAATTCGGGAAAGTTTTTCTAACATATACAAAGTAAAAATAATTCATAATCCGTTCCTTCAAAATTCAGATAATTTCGGACCGGAAATTGCATTTTTGATAAGTCGGGCAGGTTGTCCAGCTAGTATGGCTGCCAGAATATTAAGGGGAAGCAGTTTAGGGGCAGAATCCGGCGGTGTAATTATGCCAAGCACGGTTACGCTTACAGAGCTCAAAGACGAAGATTTTTGTATTAGATGTGGGGCTTGTAGGGAATATATTTGGTGTATAGTAAGGCACGGACAAAAATGTCCCAAGTGCCCTGCCATTAGAGAATGTTAGTCTGTTGCCTATTGACAAGTTTAGTAATATTTAGTACAAAATAACCATGATTAGTACTAGGGTATATACCCCAGAGCAGGTAGCTGATATCCTGCAACTGAGTAAAAATACAATTTACGATTTAATCCAAAGGGGTGAAATAATTGCTAAAAAGATCGGCAAGGTTTATCGTATTCCGGCAAGCTCCATAGCCTTTGTTTTTACAGGGCTGGATTATGACTTATATTTGGCAGAAAAAGAAGATTTAAGAAACATTCCCCAAATACAATCAGCAATTAAAAAAACCAGGTCTAAGTTGAAAAATGTCTAAATGTTTAAAAAGGTATTTGTTGATTCGGATGTGATTGTCTCTTCGTTAATTTCCTCCTTGGGGGCTGCTTACTTTTTACTTAATCAAGCCCGCGGTCTTGAGTTTTTTATTTCAAATATCTCTCAAAAGGAGTTAATAGGGGTTGCTGATAGATTAAAGATTGATCAGGCTAAACTCGAGAAGCTTTTTCAGAAAAGATTTAAAAAGGTGTTTATCAAGGAAAAATTAGAAGAAATTGAATTAAACTATTCTGAGTATACAATTGATCCTGATGATGCGCATATCATAGCAGGGGCAAGTAAGTCCAAAGCAAGCTTTCTTATTTCCTATAACATCAGACATTTCAAAACAGATAAAATTAAGAAAGATTTTAATATAGCGGTAATGACCCCCGCAAGTTTCCTGCAATATCTGAGAAGTGTTGATTAGAAAAATCGATCTCATTCCCGTCAGGTCTTCGACTCTGAGGTGAGCACCTCAGTTGCACTCAGTATAAACTTGCCAGAGAAAGGAAGTTGACTACGTTCATGAAAACTGAACGTAGTTGACAGCAAGTTAGCCAAAGCCCTAAACTGGTTATAACCCTGAGTTTATCGAAGGGAAGCAGTCCATAGGTTTTGGAGCTACAGCCTTTCTTGTTATTGACAGGAACACCGAGTTAGTTTACAATGTAAAAAGTTAGAAATTTAAACTTATGAAACAAGTATTAACCAATGAATCTCCGCAAGAATATTTAAGAATCCTTGGTAAGGGTATGGTTACAATTCCGAAAGAATGGAGAGATGAGCTTGGTTTGAAAGAAGGCGGAATAGTGAAAGCAGAAAAAGTGGGTAATAAGTTAATTATAGAGGCACCTGAAGAAAATGTTCCGTACAGAACTTTTAGTGATGTTGAAATAGAGCAGTGGTTGAAGGCAGACAGACTAACCAAAAAGTTGAGCCGGAAAATAGATTTGAAGCTTAAATCTTTAAAAAGTGATTAAAGTATTCCTTGATGCCTCAGTTATAATTCCAGCGCTACTTTCTCCAACTGGCGGATCATTTAAACTGGTCCAATTTATAAAATTAAAAGCAATTATTGGCATTACTTCACGGACAGTTATTGAAGAGGTGGAGGATAACTCAGTCAAGATACGGAAAAGCGCTAAAGAAATTAGGCAATTCATGCATGATAATTCAATTTTGATAAGGAAAAGAATCTCCTTGGCTGAAGCGAAACCGTATAAAAGTACGGTAGTTGAAAAAGATGTACATGTGATAGCAGGAGCAAAGTTAACCAAATGTGATTTCTTAGTAACTTTAGACAAGAAACATTTACTAAAACCGGATATTAGAAAATTGGTTAAACCGCTTAAGGTTATAACGCCCCAAGAACTATTAGAAGAATTAGTTAAGTAATTTTAGACTCCCTCTCGTCAGGATACGTTTATGAAACTAAACGTATCAGGATTTTATCAGAATTAAATCAAGCACCTCGCTATCGCTCGGTATAAACTTGCCAGAGAAAGGAAGTTGACTACGTTCATGAAAACTGAACGTAGTTGACAGTAAGTTAACCAAAGCCATAAACTGGTTATAACCCTGAGTTTATCGAAGGGAAGCAGTCCATAGGTTTTGGAAAACTTATCTTATACAAAACTATGGCACAAGAAAGTTACAACCCTGAGCGAAGTCGAAGGGAAAAAATTATGACAGAAACAGGAACAGCAGAAGCAGGAACTGGGTCGCAAACACCAGTTCAATCTCCTGAAGGGGAGACATTTTCACCCTCAGATACACAGAACGCCGTTACCGAGGCTGAAAGAATTCTAAGAGACATTGGAAACCAACCTAGGGCACCTGATGTTGGTGTCCTCCCCTCCGGAGTCATAGCAGCTCAAGGTGTTGACATTCCTCCTCAAGGTTCAACTCCACCAGGAGGAGGAATGGGTGGAGATGGTGATAGAGAAAATAGGGGCGGAGGAGGTCCAAATGGACCAGAGTCAAATAATCACCCGGAATGGTTAACCAGCCCGGAAAGGGGTAGATGGTTGGTAGAACAGATTCTTTACACGGAAACGGAACTACCTTATGAAGTTCGGTATAAAGCTGAAAATCGTCCAATATTAAATGAGTTATATAGAAAATTCAAAGAATACGTAGAGTGGCTGCAGGAAGATAGAAACAAAGAAGCTCCTTTGGATCTTAAAAAAGAGCATCAGGTTGAGACTAGGGAGGGTGAGTCTTTCATGGATGCTATAAGAAGGGCGTACCAAAAGAGGATTGACCGTGGTGTGAAACCAGAACTAGAAGCACTTCCTACTCCAGAGGATCTTACTGGTGTTGCTCCCTTAAGGGTATTAATTACTAGCTACAACAATATTTTTTCTCCAGATGAGGCGACGATGAACAAAGCTGTAGCAGACTTACCTGAAACTAAGGCGGCGTTATTGAAATATTTTAGGAAGGCAAAAGGAAAAGAGCTTTTAAAGGGGGTAGATGAAATTTTAAATTCTATATATCTAGCTTATAAGTCTGGCGAACCTCCCCCTGATCGAATTAGAAGATACGCAGATCAAGAAGTTGCTGGAGCTTATAGCACTGCAGAAAGTGAGTATTTATCTCAAATAGAAGAAGATTCCGAAATTCGTGAGTTATTTGGAGTATGGGAACCTTACCTTAAAATTGCAAGGTCAAGACTAGAGCGGGAATTCAATGGCAGAGTGTGGACTCCTGAGGATGGAGAGTGGCGCCCTCCTCGTGGAGAAGATGCAGGAAATAAAAAAGAGACTTATTGGCAGCCGTATGGCGGTTATCCTGATTACTACGTTATTACCGCAAATAACCCAAGAGAATTCCGTATTGCCATGGAAACATTTATGCAGATGGTTAGAAATCATGCCTTAGGTTATGCCCCTGATGACTTAATGCAAAACCTCATAAATTTCAAAAAAGTGCTAAGCGGACGGGCTACCAGGTTAGCAGAAGAGCAAGAAGGAATGGATGATGGACCTGATAAAATGACTACCGGTTTTGCCGAAGAAATTAGACAGGAATTTGAAGGACGGGCTTTCCTTTGGTACACCTTTTACCAGTATGAGAATTACAACAAGGAAAATGGTAAATCAGGTGCAACTACCATGGCATTACACGAAGGCCCGCAAAGATGGACAAGGACTCTACGTTCAGGCGTGGAAGCAGGGGTAGGGTTCCATACCTGGAATTATGATTATTCCGCGGTTGAAGAATTAGCAATTAATGCTCAAGGCTCAAGAGGGCAGTTAGGTGGTTATACCCCTGCACAGGAAGAATTTAGGAGAATCGTTCATCAAATGCAGATAGAGAGAGGTATGGGAGTGGTTTTGAAAGACTATGATCGTCGGGATGTACCAATAGGTATAGATGCTAAATTGCGCCAACTCCGGGCACAACGTCTGGAGCAGATTGAGGAGTATCTGGAAAGAAATAGGAATAATTTCAACAGCTTAACGGATGAGGATAGAGACTACTATATAAATGCTAAAGCTCACCTGCGAACCAACAGGGAACGGATAGGCATGCACCAAGCAGCGGAGGAGATGAAGAGTTTATATGAAGGTTTTGATAAAGGTGATGCTCACCGGAACAATTATCAGGAATATGTGATTAAAAAAGGGTTAGATGTTCAGAAGCTGCCTAAGAAATTACAGGCATCTGTCAGATTAGGCATGATTCAGGATTCAATGGATAAGGTTAGGGAGTCGGTTAGATATCGGAAAACGATTGTTTTAAAGAAAGGTGAGGATTTGCTTGATAAGGCAATTGACAGATTGGTGGATTTAGGAAGAATTGGGGAAAAAGAAAAGAGGTTATATAAAAAGCTTTACACAGATGCTTATACCGATTCGCAAGCTGCCTTTGAGATTACTCTGCAAATGGAGGGGGCTACTCATGAAGGGACAATCAGGGGTGGTGGAATGCTTTTTATCACCAGGAATGAATACGTTAGAGCATATAAAATATTTCGGCAAGAGCATCAAAAAGTTACAAAAGCCAAAGACAAAGATATTAGCAAATGGACCCTAGAGGAAAGAAGAACTCAGCTTACCAAAAAACAACACATTGGTTGGGTTTTGGATGAGATTGCAAAAGGTACAAAAGTAGATGAACTTCTCCCCTACGAACGGCAGTTATACGACGGATTAACTCCCGAACAGCGGGACAATTTTAAAGATCATATGCCTACTCATTTGGCCGAGGAATTTGGTATGGCTGCTGTAAACTGGGTAAGAATTCAGTATGGGGATGGTGCAAAGGTTTGGGAAAAACCGGAATTTGCCAAAAAATTAAAGCCGTTTCTGTCTCCTGATCGAAATTTTCCTCAAGGCAGACCTAATCCAGACTATGTCCCTAATTTCCGAGCCCGTTATCGGGCAGCTATGGTCCAACATGCCGTTGATGATATGGCAGTTGAGCAAATTTCGGCTAAGGGATATGAGGCCAAATTATTTCATGATGAGTTTGATGCTAAGTATTTGGATTACTTTGATGATAAAACAGGTAAGCTTAAAAATCCAGACAATAAACCAACACCAATAAGCACCAGCGTGATGAAGTTAAAAAGACCGCATGTCTTCGGCTACACGCAACTGGGTCAGCCGGTTATTGCTTTCGGTAACGACGGCAAGCCTATTTTTGGTTACAACCAAGACAATCACCCTATTGGTTTAAGTGAGGGTGATTTCGATGAATTAGGTCAAGCTATTTTTTACAACAAGCCTGCTGATATCGTAAGAAACGGGCAGGTTGTGGAACAGCGCAGACGTATTGATCTTAGCATTCGTTCCCCTTATTTTTATCAAGAAGGTTATACTATCACAGAGCGTAATGATGGTGAAGGTCGACCTACTAGTTTTGTTTTTGTTGAAGAAGTTAATTTGGATTTTCCAACTGCTGTCGAAAGTGATTTAGCTTTCCATACGACCCATACTTATTGGGCTTATCAAAGCAATAACACTCATACCTTAATACCTGAATATGTTTTTAGACAAGCCAGGCAGGTCAGGGATGGACAAATACGGTCTGAAGACGCGGATATTTTTGCCGGTTTACTTTTGACCCTTGATCCTACTTTGCGCAGGGTTAAAGGATTCCCCGGTGAGCAAATGAGCTTAGAGGGTATTGTTTTTGATGCGGCAGTTGAAGAATCTTTTATGGGCTCTGTTTATGTGAAGGCTGCTATCAGGCAAAGGTTTTTGCCAAGAGACGGTAATGCGGAACATATGGATACTGGTTATTATAAGGAAGACCAGGGTGGTGATGTCAGGTTCGCTGTTCACGCTGCTGCATCTGCTGCAAAAATGCCCAAGAGATGGGCCAGAAGATTTTCCGCTGCATTAGGGGCTACTCCTATGTATCTTGACAGTATGGCCAGGAATCTGGGCCGCAGAGGTGTAACGGGAGCGGTTTCAATGATGTGTGACAATATTAACGAATTGACCGGCCAAAGAATAATGAGTCAGTTTGCGATCACTAAATTCGTTAATATGGTAGATAGTAGTACTGCCTTATGGTTTGCTTTGGTTGGAGGAACAGATCCTAAAACAGGAGTGCACCACGAAGGATTGTTTACGAAGCCAACCAATAATGCTGATCAATTGGCGCGGCTAAGGGAGAAGTTTCCAGAATTCCGCCAAATGCCTAATCATGAAAACGAAGCCTTTTATGCTTTATTGGAGTCTTTTGGCAGGGCATGGGAGACATTAAAGGTAATCAGGACTATGTATTCCGATAACAGGAGTGCCGGAGGAGCATTACTTTTGGATAAGACAGATGTCTTTTTACCGAATGGCAGATTTAATCCAGCTATTGCCTTAGAAAAAGAAAAGAATACAGGTAGCTCCAGGCATATCGCGGAAAGATTTTGGGATAATTATGTGGAGTGGCTTTTGGATGAAGGTCCTGGAGGTGGAGCAGCAGCCTATCCTGATGTGGCTCATATTTACAAAGTTCTTAGAGATCCATTTTTTGAAGATAGATTAGTTAAAGCAGGAGAACACTATACCAACATAGAGGGTAGAGAGATGATATCTAATATAGAGCAAACGGTTAAAGCAAGAGATGGGCGGACATGGGCTAATTGGTTATTCGATAAAATGGTTTTATAATTATGCTGGTGTGGAATTTTCTATATTTTTCTCCTGTGATGGGACTTTTCCTATGCGACCACCGGTAACTCGTCTGATTAATCCACCGAAGCGTTGGCTTTTAGCAATAGCTCCAAAAGTAGCACCTCTTCCTGCCTCATATGTTTCTATAATGCGTCCCTCCTTATCAAGTTTATACCCGGGGACACCAAACCATCCTCTAGCTCTGGCACCTAGATTACTGGCAGCATTAGCGCCTTGGTTGGCCCGTCCGTAGTATCCCATACCTGCGCCCACCCCTGCGCTAATTCCTTGCCCAAGCAGCTGTCCTGCCTGGGAGGCTCTGCCGAGCGTTCGGGAAATAATATCAGGTATAGTAGGTAAGGCCACCAATGCTCCAAAAGCCAGCAGTATGTTGATAAAATCTCGGCCTAAGCCTCCCAAGAGAGGGAAGGCTAAGATTCCTGTTACCTTCGTTGCATCAGAAACGACAAATGGTAAGCTTGAGTTTATCTGATCAGGTCCCATAAGAAATGCCACAAAATAAAATACCCCCATTACTGCCGGGAATGCCAACACGTTGGAAAGCATGTTTAACATCCAATTTGTGGCAATGCTTTGCCTGCCCGGTAAAGAAGCTGCCAGGAAATGGAAAGGGGCGGTGACGGTTAGAAATATAATGCTTAAAAAACTATTGACCAGGCGCAGTAACAATTTAAACATGGAGTATAATAATATGAGTGTAGCTATCCAGGATAAAACTAATCCTACGATTGTTGTTGGGAATTTCGCTGCAGTGACGGTTGCGATGGTAGCGATTACGGCTTGTATAGCGTTTCCTGCATGGGGTATGGCTGCGAGAAATGTCGTCTTTTCAAGGGAAAATTGAGCAGCCATAAATCCTGCAACCGTAGCTAATAAGTACTGTGTTGCGTCAGGGAGATTATTCCATATCCCATCAAGCGCATGTTTTGCATCATCAGGACTGATAATTCCCGCAAACCGGCTAAAAATGCCTATAACATTTTTATCTGATGCATCAGACACTAAATTTTGTGGCGGAGTGGCGGGATCGGTAGGTGGTTGGGTAGCGGAGAAATAATAACCAACAACGTTTGTTCCTACAAATGCCATATCGGAAATTAGCCCTGCCAGGAAATAGCTAAAAGTAATTAAAATTAAACCAATTACCAACCCCGGTAAAGCTGCCTGGGCTGTAATGACTGTTTGGGGATTTATTTTGTTTCTAAACATTACCATCATACCTATGATTAGAAATATTATTATCATGACTACATAGGAAATGTTTCTTGATACCTGCCAGAGTTTTATAATCGGACTTAGGACGCTGGCTCCTGATCCGCCCACCTGGGCATTAGCCGTTTTAACGATTCCCAAACCCTGCCCTACCGATGCCAGATAATCAGCAGTCCTGACAGGAGGATTCAGGTATAAAGCCCCTATTAGCGATGAAACAGCACCCAGAGTTCCTCCTGATAAGTTTACCGAAGAAAGCATTGGTACACTTTGAATCATCCCTTGGGCATTTTTGGTAATTTGGTAGGTTAAACAAGGTTGGCCAATCACAGATGAGCCAATAGCCAGGCAGGAAAAGGAATGGAACATGTTGTTTAACAAAAGGTCAGTATAAAGAGGAGAAGTGGGGGAGATAACAGGCGGCAGGCTGTAGGCGGCAGGCTGTAGGGGAGTAGCAGGGATAGCAGTTTGGGCAAAAGCAGGGGTAAGAAATGTAAAATGTAAAATGTAAAATGTAAAAATAAAAGCAAAAAGAATTAAAAGTGGTTTAATTGTACATTGTAAATTGTAAATTGTACATTTAAAAATGGCAGTCATATCTTAACAGTAAAACAAATTAGCCCTCTTTTGCAAGTCTTTACACAAATTCCAAATCAGGAATCCCCTGAAAATCTTTTTTATTTAAAGTGGCAAGCAGGGCATTGTTAGTAATGGCTGTAGCAGCAATGGCAGCATCAGCAAACTGAATACTTAGTTTGGAGTCTCTCATAATTTGTCCTGCCAGTTCGGCAATTTCAGGGGTCACATCAATAATATGGAATGACTGTAGAATCTTTCGTATTTCATCTTTTGGCTCTACAGTTTTACTGCTCTGTCCTGCAAATAATTCTTGTATTACATCTGAAGAGATTATAAATGCTGTATGTTTATCTTTCAGGATTGTTCTCAGAAGAGTTTTCGATTGTTTAATTTGCCTTAAGTGATCGATAATAATGCTGGTATCAACAGTAACTTTTCTGCTTACCATGTTTTTCTCATTCTTTTTGTCGCAGCAATTTCCATTTTCCTCATTTTCTTTTGTCTCTTATCAAATTCCTTATCATTTGCCCAGGCCCCCTGAGTCTCCTTCAAAATCTGCAGTAGTACTCTATGTCTTTTATCCTCTTCCGCATTTGTTATTACTTCTGCAATAGGATGAATATGAATGCCATTATCCACAACTCGTATATTTAAAGGAGTATTTTTTGTAATATTTAACCCGTCCCTGATTTTTTTGGGGATGACTATTTGCCCTTTTATGTTTGGAGTTACTATTGTGCCGATATTCATACTGGTAGTATTTTATTACTTTTACCAGAGTTTTGTCAATAGAGGCTTTTTATGTTAAACGTAGTTACTTTTATTCCTGTAAAGTTTTCAATAAGCACTAAAGTCAGCCAGGCAATAATCATAAAAAGTATCCCTAAAATAGCCCAGGTAAAAGCCTGATGGGCAGCCTGAACGGCTTTTGGTTCTCCGCCGGAAGTTAAATATTTGATTCCGGCCATAACTACCATTGCCAGCATGGCAATAAAACCTAAACCTACTATGACGGAAATTACTTTACCAACAATTTCTTCAATTTGATCTAAACCTGCAGGACAAGGACCGTAGCCGGCCTTAATTGAAACATCATTTATACAAGGTTCGGGTGATGGGCCAGCTGCATAGGTCAGAGATATAGTAGATAGCATTAAAACTATAAACGATAAACTATAAACGATAAACTTCTGAAGCATACTCTAAACTTACCACGAATAGTTTTGAAGATCAATTGAAAAGTTATTAAGGCGTCGGTATAACGAAATTTAAAGTATCAAATCCTAAGAATTGGCCGGCCACTTTAAATATGGCAAATGCTACCGCTAAAACAGCCATTCCTATTAGAGCATTCAGAATTCTATTCCTCGCTTTACCAACTGCTTCTTTGTCTCCGCCCGAGGCTATCCATTCAAATGCTCCCCAGATTAACATGATTAAAACCATAATAACTGCAAATATGAAAATTAAAGAGATTGCGTTGCTGATAAATATTCCCAAATTACTATAACCGAGCGGTTTATTGGTTAATTTATTAACAGGGGCTTCAATAGTTATATCTGGCGTTGCTGCCAATATTTTCACAGGATTTAAAAAGGAAACTACTACAGATCCAATAAATGCTAATTTTTTCATATCTGTAACTTAACTATATCCGTATCACAAAGTGCTTGTCAAGATACAATCATGTAAACTGATTGTATCAAGACTCTGAGTGAAGTCGAATGGGTCAAGTAATTACTTTTGCCCGGCAAAGAATTTAAAACCGGTAAATTGGCCTAAGACCTGTAAAACTGCAAAAGCAACTGCGAAAAGCAGTATGCCGATAAAAGCATTTATTATTCTCTTTTGGGCTGAAGATAGTTTTTCCTTGTCTCCGCCCGAGACCATCCATTCAAATGCTCCCCACAGCAGCATAAAAATTAAAACTATGGCTGCTGCAGCATAAATGAGAACTACAAAATTAGACAAAAACTGGCTGATAGCACTTGCTCCTGTTGGGTTATCCTTTAAAAAGCCAGCCAAAGGAGCAGGAGCTTGAATCTTGCCAAAGACAGGCTGGCAACTATAGATATTAAAATGCTCGTCAAATTGACAGGAATAACCACTAACACAAGTATCAATATTCGGTGTACATATTCCCGTGGGCTTTATATTGTCAGAAGCCAAAGCGGTAAACACATTTATCAAAGAATAGAGAATGCCAATTATTAATAAAATAAAAATTTTTTTAATCATTGAGATTTTATTATTTGAAAATCAGTACCAGTTATCCCAAACAAGCTGGACAATAAAAACTGCAAAACAAAGAATGCAAAAATCAGTATTATAAATCCAATAATAGCATGAGTTATCATGTTGCGGGCATTGGCCACTTCTTCTTTATTCCCTCCGGATTTTAGGTAATTAAATGCCCCCCAGAGGAAATATATAACTACGGCTGCTGCTGCCAGGGAAAATACCGGTACAACTAATTGACTTACTCCTTGTCCTAAGGAAGTAATATCCCCAAAACCAAATTTTTCTCCAATCTCAAATGCATAGGCCGGAGTCATTAGAATGGCACGCCTCCTCTTTTATCTAATACCTCTTTGAAGATTTCGTAAACAAATGTCGTTATAAAGTATGCCATTAATACTATCATTAGTCCAATGATAGCCCAGGTGATTTTGGCTCTGGCTTTGGCCAAGTTTTCTTTTTGACCCTGGGCCATAATATAAGCAAAAGCCCCCCAGACCAGCCAAATAAAGGCCATGAAAGCTGCCAGAAAAAAAGCAATCTCTAAAAAAGAGGATAGAACGGCGCTTAATTTGGCATTTTCAAACTTAAATTTATTTAAGCCGGAATTATCTAATACATCTTTAAGCATATTTTTAAGGATATCCGAATTGTTTTTCCAGTCCCAGTATATCAACTCCGATAATTTTTAGCAGTAAGACAGAGAAAATAACAAATAGTAACCCGATAATTGCAGAAGTTAATCTGCCCTTTCCTGCAGCTAGCGTTTCAGGGTTGCCTGCAGAAGTCAGCATCTGGAATGCCCCCAAAAGCATCAGCAAAAATGCCAAACCACCGGAGATTCCCAAAGCAAATTTCAAAAAATCCTTAACTAGTGCTACAGGATTGGTATGAATACAACCAATAGCTGTAGCAATACCCGGATTATTTACATCTGTTCCGCATGGTATGCCCCCGGATGAAGAACAAACCATATCAGTATCTTCGTCGAAAGTGGAATCGTTTTCGCTTTTACATAGTTTGCCATTTGGCAATTCTAGAGTTTCTGTTCCGGGCTTTACTACAGGGCCTGATCCTCCCTTTCCCGAATTATCGATTTTAAAAGAACCATAAGTTAGTAGTGCTCCTTTACCACAGAGGGGATGTTTAATACTCTTCTCATTTCTGTATATCGCTAAGTTATGAGATCCTTCGTAGTATTTGCCTATATTAACTTCAAGCACATCATTATCAGTGTCAACACACGATTTACCTTGAGTTGGATCGTTTCCGTCAACTAGAATTTTGTAAGAACCCTTGCTAATATTGCTTACTTTAATGATTATGTCATCAATTGTTGTAAAGCTGGTGTTAAGGAATTCAATTACCCCCGCAGTCTTGATTGAAACAGGGAAGGAGAATTTTGCCACTAGTTTTTTACCTTCGGTGGATTTATACTCAGAAACATTTACAAGATAGATACCCTCTTTGAAAGTGGTTCCTTTGCAGTTATCTTCTGAGTTATATCCCCCAAGGCCGCTTGGACAAAGACGAAAAGCAATTTTTCCCTCGGAATCTGCTTTTCTGTCGATTAAGTCTACACCGTTTTTCTGTCCCTCTCTTTTAATCCCTATAACATATTCCTTATCTTTTATTAGTTTGCTGATCTCGATATTTACACTATCATTTAGGGTAGTAGGGGTTTGGGGGGAGATGGTAAATGCTTGTGCTTGTACTAGACCATATATCTGTGGGTAGATAAATATCAATCCAAAAAGCAACAGCGTAAAAATGATAACTTTGGACATTAGTTTCAGTTTACCACAATTAGTTTACATAATTGTGGCTTAGCACATTTTGGGATTTTGTGGTATAATTCACTTATGAAAAAGATTAAAACAACAACATATAATTTCCCTGTTATTATTGAAAAAGATGAGGATGGGTTTTTTGTGGCTGATTGTCCGGAACTTGCTGGTTGTCATACGCAGGGTAAGACTTTGGAAAAAGCAATTACTAATATCCGTGATGCAATAGTGCTTAACCTTAAAGTGATGAGATCAGAAAAGCAGGAAATACCTAGGACTCAGCCGGTTAGCCTCACTTCTATTGAAGTTTCCATCTAATGTCAAAATTACCCCAAGTTAAAGCGCGTGATTTAGTAAAAATTATCACAAGGCTTGGTTTTAGATTTAGAGATCAAAGTGGCAGCCATGCAGTCTATACGCATTCTGATGGTAGGAGGACTACCATACCTATTCATCCGCCGGATACCATCGGCATTGGATTGTTAACAAAGATTATCAAAAAGGATTTAGAAATTACAAAAGATAAATTTATCAAACTCCTCAAATAACTTTGGACATTAGTTTCAGTTGACCACAATCTTGACATAATTTGTTATGTATGGTATGGTACAATACATAAAGTATGAAGGTTGACTTTAATGCGTTGGAAGGATTTAAGTGGGATCAGGGTAATCTTGCCCATATTAAAAAGCATAATGTAGATTATAGAGAATGCGAAGACGTTTTTTTAAACAAACCGCTTATTGTGTTTGTTGATGAAGAACACTCAGCAACAGAGAAACGGTACAAAATCTTTGGTGTAACTACAGATAGAAGGAAACTGGCATTAGCAATCACAATAAGAAATAATAAAATCAGAGTGGTGAAAAAGTTAAAAACTATGCCAAAATTTAAAAACGAGGATGAAGAAGATGAGTTTTGGTCAACTCATAGTATTACTGACTATTTTGATATCAGTAAAGCTATAGTTAACCCAAGTTTTCCGAATCTTAAGCTCTCTACCAGAAGTATTACCATAAGGGTTACTGAATCTTTGCTCAACTCTCTTAAAATGTTAGCCAATAAGAAAGATGTGCCTTATCAATCATTGGTGAAAATATTTTTAGATGAGAAAATTAGAGAGGAAACTGGATCGGCTTCACGGTAAATGGTAGAATTTTAGGGCATGAATGCCCGCTTTCTACTTTTTATTTTTGTTTTACCCATAATACTTGCTACATACTACATAATACCTATTGTCCAAGCTGTTGATGCAAAATGTAGTAATCCTTCTGCATTGAACTTAGATGAAATCGGACAATGTTTACCCCAGCTAACTGCTGAATTAGATAGAATGAAAGCCGCTACCAAGCCCCTGGAAGGTCAAATGGAATCTTTACAAAGACAACTGGCACAAATCCAGGCCAGTTTAGACAATTTATCTGCCAATATCAGGCTAAAACAGAAAGATCTGGATGCAATGGAGGATAAACTAGCCTTGCAACAGGCCCTTTTGGAAACCAGGGTTAAAGCTTATTACATCCGCTCTTATTTAACAGACCCGCTCCTAGTAATTTTTTCTTCATTGGGTGCCGGTGATTTATTCAGGGAACTCTCCTACAGGCAAACTGTTACCAGGGAAGACAGACAAGTCATTACTTCTGTGACTTCGGAAGTGATAGATTTATTAACCCAAAAAGATAAACTGGAAAAAGACAAAATAAAACTGGCAGGTTTACAGGCAGAGGTTGATAAAAATGCCAAGTTTATAGGAGGAGAAGTTAAAAAAGCCAAAGCTTACCAGACAGACCTCGGTAAACAAATTGCCCAACTTTCCGCTAAACAGCAGGAATTATTGGCTGCAAAATTAGGTAGTTTGAATTTACCAAAATCAGCATATGCAATGCGCGGTGGCTGTACCGATGACAGAAATATTGATCCTGGTTTTAGCCCCAGATTTGCCATGTTTACCTATGGTGTTCCTAACAGGGTGGGACTGAGTCAATTTGGCGCTTGGGGCAGGGCTAAGGCCGGGCAAGATGAAGATACTATTTTGCACGCTTATTATAATTTTGACGGCTATCAAAACGCTGATACTAATATCAATATCAGAGTTAATGACAGTAACGGATTTAATTCCGGAAATATTATCTGGAGCGGAGGATTAGAGGATTATGTTAAAAGAATATATGAGGTTCCGGATTCCTGGACAGATAATAACCTTGCGGCTTTAAAAGCTCAGGTAATTGCCGCAAGGTCATATGTTTTAGCAGCGACAAATAATGGCGCTTCTTCTATTTGTGCTAATGAATATTGTCAGGCTTTCCAAACAAATCCAAAAGGTGGTAATTGGGAACAAGCGGTTAATGCCGCACCGGGAAAAATTATGATTCAAGGAGGTCGACCCGTTAAGGCTTGGTTTTCATCAACGCACGGAGGCTATGTTTTTAACTCCGGAGATATTGGTTGGAGCAGTACGCCTTGGACGAAAAGAGTTCAGGATGCAAGCGGTGGAATAAATAGTTTTTCTGATTTGCAGAATAATGCTT
>JAUSHE010000003.1 GCA_030648435.1 Candidatus Daviesbacteria bacterium | reverse complement strand
AAAGCCGGAGACAGGGTTAATAAGTATCAGGTGCTGGCGGGTTTGGATGCAAGGGATTTATCAATTGCCCTCCAGCAGGCTCAAAATACATTTGCGGCCAAAGATGCTGCAGCCAAAAAGGCAGAAGATGATGTTAAGGATCACAGTAAAGATGAAACCTTTACCCAGAAAGAAACCAGAACCACAGCTCAAGTTGCCAGAGATAATGCTTTTGACAGTATTAAGGCAGCCCAAAAAGCCCTTGATGATACTGTTATTACCTCTCCTATTGACGGGGTGGTTACCCAGGTCATATCAACTTCAGGCCAAAATGTCAGCGTTACCGACTTAATTGTTCAGGTCGTTGATATCTCCTCAGTATATTTTGATACCGAGGTTGATGAAGCGGATATAAGCAAAATTACTGTCGGAGCACCAACTGAGGTTACGCTTGATGCGTACCCTGATCAAATCTTTCAAGGTCTGGTTGATCAAATCGTTCCTCAAACTAAAACAACATCTTCCGGCGCAACAGTGGTGACTGTGCGGATTATTATGGATAATCCTAAACTTACTTTTGTAAATGGTCTGTCGGGTGAATCCTCCGTTATTTTTAAGACTTCACTTAATACTCTTTCAATACCCCTTGAAGCTTTACGGGATGATAATACAGTTGTTGTTAAAACAAATAATAAATTTGAAGCCAAAAAAGTCGGAACAGGCATTTCGTCCGATGCGGACATAGAAATTAAATCAGGTATAGCGGAAAATGAAACTATTTTACTTGATCCCCCGGCTGTTGGAACTAATTTAAATAAATTTAGCAAATGAACCCAATTGAGATTCTTAATCTTGCCACTACAGCCATCCTGGCTAATAAAATGCGCTCCTTTTTAACTATGCTGGGGATTGTTATCGGAGTTACCTCAGTTATTGTGCTGATCTCGGTTGTGACCGGACTAAAAAGCTATATAACAAAAGAGATTCAGGGGTTAGGCTCTAATTTAATGTTTGTAATTCCGGGTAAAGTCGGAGGGGCCAGGTCTCCGGGAGGAGTCCAGGTTAACCGTCTGACCATGCAGGATGCCATTACTTTAAAGATTAAACTGGCAGGGATGGCGGATTCCTCAGCTGTGGTACAAAAAGTTACCACTCTTAAATACTTAAATAAATCGGATAAAAATGTCACGCTGGTGGGAGTGCAGGCAAATTATCCAAAATTGATTTCAATCACATTTGAAAAAGGCAGAGGATTTACTTCTGCCGAGGAAAGCGCAGGAAAAAAAATGGCAGTGATCGGTATTTCGGCAGAGTCTAAATTATTCGGCACAAATTCAGCAATTGGCCAGAAAATATCGATTGAAAATGTCAAATATGAAGTCATAGGAGTTTTGTCAAAGCGTGGTTCTATTTTTGGGATAGATCAGGATAATGTTGTGGCTATACCATTATCTGCAGCCCGAAAGCAATTTGGTTTAGATAGGCTCAATACTATTTATATAGAGGCATATAAATCAGAGGAGGTTAAATTAGTCCAAAAAAAAGCTGAAAGTATTTTACTGAAAAGACTTTCTGAAGATGATTTTTCCATCATGACTCAGGAGCAAACCTTATCTACCATTGGCCAGATAACAGGAGTTTTGACTATAGCTTTGGGGGGAATTGCCGCAATTTCTTTGATTGTCGGGGGCATCGGGATTATGAATATTATGCTTGTTTCAGTGACAGAGAGGACAAGGGAAATTGGCCTCCGGAAAGCGCTGGGGGCAACGCCTGCAAATATCAGGACTCAATTTTTGATTGAGGCAGTAGTTTTGGCGGGTTTGGGCGGAATTATGGGTATTTTTTTGGGGATTGGTTTGTCCCTGATCATTGGCAGGTTTATTACAACCGTGGTACCTCTCTGGTCCGTCGCACTTTCTTTTGGTTTTTCCGCAATTGTAGGCATTGTCTTTGGAGTAGCGCCAGCCATCCGCGCCGCCAAACTCGACCCCATTACTGCTTTAAGGTACGAATAAACATCCCACCTCCGAGGTGGGAGTGAAGCTACACCTAGGGTTTAGCCAGTTGTTCTTTAAAATAATCAACCCATGGGATCAAACTTGGGTCCTGGCCATATAAAAAAGCAAGGTAAAGAGTTAAATAACTGCCGAAAGATAAGACATTTAAAACCTGGGAGAGTTTTGAGCTTCCTATTGGTTTATATTCAAGAAACGGAATCCTGTTTTTAGAAACCACATCTTCAGTCAGAAGCATTCTTTTTTTATGCTTATCTTCATAAAAATCAGACATGATAAAAATTGCAGTGAGCTTTCTGCCGGATGGATTCTTTAATCCCTCCATCAAATGATGGTTTAATTCCGGAACATCTTCAAAAGCGGAAAAACTTTTGGAGGTTTCATTAAATTGATTCCTCATAATATGAGCATTACCTACCAGGTGCTGAGATGCAAAAATGACAGGAATATATCCCTGTAATTTTTTAGACATCTCTTCCGCTTTATTTTTAATTTCTTCCTGCGCACTTTTAAGCTCTTCAATGGCAACTTTAACTTCTTCATCTGAAACCTGCAAATATCCTAATCTGGTCAGGATAGCTATAGTTCCAAGCACCATATAACCTGTGCCGAGCCTTGGTTGAGTCGAAGGATTAAATTCCTGGTTAAAAATAAGGGCCGGAAAATTATAAGTTTTGGACATCTCCCCAACTTTTCCTCCGCTTGATATCCCAATAATAGGGCAGCCTTTTTCAATAGCTTCCTTTGCAGAGGCTAGAGGTTCTTCCGTAGTTCCGGAATAACTGGAAAAAATAAATAAACTTTTTTTGTTAATAAATGCCGGAAGGTGATAATCTCCATATCCCAGAAAAGGAACCTTTAAAATATCATTATAAAGGCTTTCAACTACATACGCACCATATCTTGATCCGCCCATACCGCAAATAGTGATATTTTCTAATGATCTAAAATTTGCAGGAAATTCTATAGTTTTTGACAAATCCCAAATATAACTGCACTGACTGGCAAGCATTTCTGTGGAACCAAGTACATTTTTGGGGTCTGAATTGTCCATGATATTTATATTAACATAATGAATTTAACTATAAAACATGATATATTGGAAGCATAAATTGAATTTAATCAAATGAAAACAAGCGGCTATACAATAAACATAATCCCGCCGGCTGGTATTTATGATAAATTCGACGAAATTATTAAGAAACTGGCAGGAAAGTACGGAACTTTTAAGTTTGCACCCCATATTACTGTTTTAGGACAAGCCTCAGACAGTAAAGAAACTGCCATAAAATTGATGGAACAGGTAACTTCAAATCAAAAACCTTTCACTGTAACTTTAAATAAAGTAGGATTTCAGGATTTTTTTTTCAGAGCATTGTATGTATTAGCTGAAAAGACTGCTCCGCTTGCGGAACTTCACAGAAAAGCAAAAATGATTTTTAATAAGGAAGCCGCACCATACATGCCTCATTTGAGTCTGCTTTATGGGGATTTTGCGCCGGAGATTAAAGAAAAAATAATACAGGAAATAGGCAGTGAACAACCAACAACTTTTATAGTCAGCAGTCTGCATTTATTCAGAACAGAAGGTGAATCAAATGAATGGTATTCGGTTGCGAAATTCCCCTTTAAAGATTAACTATTTAATTAGATTGTTCCAGTCGGAGGCGAAGCGGGCAATTCCGGCATCTGTCATGTCGTGGGCAATATTATATTCCTGCCAGGGTTTTTCCAGGCTTATTTCCTGATACGGTATGGGTTTCAACTCTGTATGATATTCA
>JAUSHE010000002.1 GCA_030648435.1 Candidatus Daviesbacteria bacterium | reverse complement strand
TAGGCGCATTGGGCCACGATGCCGGCTTTTACGGGGCACTGGAACTCCTTAAATGATAGAATATCCTTACGCCCCTGTAGGCTAACGGATAGACCATGTGGCTTCGGACCACAATGTGCGGGTTCGATTCCTGCCAGGGGCGCAAAAAAACTTGACAAGTAAGCTATTGCTTGCTATCATTATCACGATCAGCAATGATCATACTTTCTTAGCTTAAGGGCTCCCTCAAGGAGTCCTTTTTGCATCTCTAGGCCAGCATATAAATTTTCTGATTTTTTGAATGTCAAAAATCCTTGCCCCTGTTTGTGACAGCTCCCGGGAAATACGCCTTGCAGTTGCAAATATAGTAATGTTTTTTCTCTCCTTGAATAATTGGATAACAGGATCAGAAAAATCACTGTCTCCACTCCAGATAACAAAACTTGCTATTTCATTCTGACTGGAATCCACTAATATATCTCTTCCAATCTCAACATCAAAATTACACTTTCTGACTTCAATATATTTAGTTCCCTGATTATTTAGCTCTCTGATTTTGCTATTTAAATACTCAATGGTTTCTATATTAAATTTCCGGAGTAATGACTTACTGATAAAATTCTGTAGTATAGTGGGTGAATTAGAAGGAATGCTAGATACATCCAACGAAATCCGCATTATCTTTACAGGTTTAGTTTTTAGATTATAACCGTTCCCTTGAATATCTTTTATTAAATTTTTAGATCTTACATCACCTGCTAAAGAACCATAATAAAAATTGGCAGAATTAATGGTATTAAATGAATCTAAGAACTGCTTTAATCTTTTTATATCAATACTCCATCCTAATCTATTCTCCCAACCTAAAACATTAGCATAATCAATATAAACATTTGTCTTACCTTGAAAAACTGATTCCAAATCCTTTATTACTTGTTCGTTATTCTTAGATATATTTTTTATTTTAATAGTTTTAGGATTAAACATAGTTAAATAAACTATACCTTTATTAAATCATAAGTCAATATTAAATTTAGGGTGCAATTCCTTCCAGGGGCGCAACTTTGTGCGGCAACCTTTCAGGTTGCAGGCTATTGAAAATTTATAGGTTTGTGCTATTATACCTCAGGATGAATCACGGATTAGAAAGAAAACTTTCTGCAAGCATGCCTGCAGCCTACGGATATGACATGCTACTAAGATCGCGAGTTTTATTAAACGATTATAGTCAGGCAGTAAGACCAAATAAGCACACCGAAGGACTTCTTCCGGAAGCCCGTGTTTCGCTGCCTAGTCTTAATCTTGACCCTCAAACAGGCGCTGTTCGTTCACTTCATGTAGTTGAAAAATTTGGAGCGATCGATATAGTCGTATACGTTAGTCCACTAATATGGAAAAGAGCTCCAAATAAAATAGATCTTGATGATATCAGCTTAGAAGACGCTGTTAAGGCAGCAACTACACCTTTTTTGATAATACTTGAAGGCGAAACACTTTTTCATATTAATCCCGATGGTCGAGTGCTCTCTGGTGGAACATGGAATAACCCAGCCAGTATGAATTTATGTTCATTGAGTTTAGGAAGAATTGAACAAAGTTATGATGAAGGTATAAAATTTTGCTCTTCTTCAGGTAACAGGTTAATTTAAAAAAAGGCTCGCAACTACTTCCAATTACGCAGCAACCTTTCAGGTTGCAGGCTAAACTTTAGAATTTGGAATTGAGGTCGGCTTTGCGGATTCTGATGTTTTTTGGGGTTACTTCCACAAGTTCACTGTCATCAATATATTCAATGGCGTTTTCCAGGCTCATTATTTTTGGGCTATTAAAATGCTCTGAAGTTCCCTCACCTGAGGATCTATGATTAGTTTGCTGTTTTTCCTTGCAGACATTAATTTTTATATCATCCCCGCGGGAATTCATCCCGATTACCTGCCCTTCATAGACTTCCGTCCCCGGTCCGACGAACAAAGTTCCCCTATTCTGCGCTCCGGTTAGAGCATAAAGCTTGGTTATACCCCCCTCAAATACGACTAAGGAACCATTTTGTCTTTCAAATTTTGTTCCTGAATCAGGTCTGTATTCCATAAATGAACTGCTCAAAATCCCTAAGCCTTTGGTATCAGTCATAAACTGAGATCTATAACCAAAAAACTCTTTGGTAGCAATAACAAACAACAGGTAGACAATCCCGTTCTCTGTATTCATATCCAAAAGTTCGCCGTGACGCAAACCCATTTTCTGCATCACTGTACCTGACATATCCTCCGGCACCTCAATGGCTACTTTTTCATAAGGTGTCATTAGCTTGCCATTTTCCATTTTTTCTATAACCTGGGGTTTGCCCACCTGAAACTCATAACCTTCTCTGCGTAATCTTTCAATAAGAATAGCTAAATGTAATTCTCCCCTTCCTGAAACAATCAAATCACCCGAAAGCCCATCTTCAACCTTTAGGGCCACATCAGCCTCAGCTGCCTTAAATAATCTTTCCCTTATTTGTCTGGCTGTTTTAAACTCACCCTCACGGCCGGCAAAAGGAGAAGCATTCACCCCGAAATTCATCCTGACAGTTGATTCCTCAATATCCAAAACAGGCAAAGCAATTGAATTTATGGGATCTGCGATAGTTTCACCAATTGTAATATCAGGAATACCCGAGAGTGCAATAATATCACCTGCGTGAGCCTCACCGATATTAACCCGTTCCAGGCCCTCAAAACCCAGTAGGGAAGTTAGCCTGAATTTTTTAATATGGCCTTCCCTGTTAATATGAGCCACTTCCTGACCCATTTTTACAGTTCCGCTGTAAACCCTGCCTGTAGCAATTCTACCTTTGAAATTATCATAAATTGTATTTGTAATTAGAATCTGCAAAGGTTTGCTTATATCATCAGCAGGTGCGGGAATATGCTTTAAAATGGCATCAAAAACTGGAGAAATATCATCCATCTTGGATAAATCTGTTTCAAGGCCGGCTTTACCGTGTTTTCCGGAAGAATAAACAGTCGGGAATAAGGCAGTTTCCTCATCTGCGCCCAGTTCTAAAAATAAATCAAGGGTTTTATTGATCACATATTCTATTCTGGCATCTGGCTTATCGATTTTATTTATAACAACTACAACTTTATGTTTCATTTCCAGGGCTTTTTTCAAAACAAACCTGGTTTGCGGCATCGGGCCTTCCTTAGCGTCAACTAACAATAATACCCCATCTGCCATTTTTAAAACACGCTCAACTTCCCCGCCAAAGTCAGCATGGCCGGGGGTATCAATAATATTTATTTTTGTGCCTTTCCAGTTTACAGAGGCATTTTTAGAAAAAATTGTAATCCCCCGTTCTTTTTCCAGGTCATTATTATCCATAATAAGCTCGGAAGTTTCGGTAAACTCCTTGCCAAGTTTGGTTTTGGATTGCCTGAGCAGGGCATCTACTAAAGTAGTTTTGCCGTGATCAACATGGGCTATAATTGCAACATTCCGGATGCTATTAGTACTGAGCGTAGTCGAAGTATTCATAAACGTAAGATTATATCATTTTGAGGCTGAAGAAGCAAACTTAGTCAGGAAAAGAATTAGCAAATCCAAAGCTGTAGGAATTACCAGATAAATTGCAGCCTGTTTGAAGAATGGTATAGTAAACTCCAGATTGACTTTGGAAATATTCGAAAGAATTGCCGGATTTAAAAAATAAAGGCCTGTCAAAATTACCGCGGATAAAACCAGAACCAGAACAACAAAAAGAATACTGCCTTCGATGTCTTTTCTTGAAGAAAACATGGTATTGCCTATTTGAAAAAGCATATATAAAGCTAAAATTATCTGCCACCAGGGGGCCTCACCAATTTTAACCAACAAAAAGATGGAAAAAATCAGAACCATGCCTAAAAGAACGGGCGCTACTCCCACAATGGCCCGCCTGAATGGATCTGTTTTACCAATTTGCACACTACCTAATTTAACCCCTTTTTCTTCAATTTCAGGTAAGACACTCATGTCTCCTATAGGCACCAGCATTACACCGGCAAATAAAAGATGTGCCAGCTCGTGAATAATGGTGCCGGGTAAGAAAATAATTGCCA
>JAUSHE010000048.1 GCA_030648435.1 Candidatus Daviesbacteria bacterium | reverse complement strand
ACATTAAACTACAATCAGTTTACATGATTGTAGTAAACATCCAGTACTTTTGGGTTTTCCTGAAACTATATCGGCACTGGAGGTGATCAAGGAAAACATGTATAAATTACCGACACTGCAGGAATTATTGGAAGCCGGTGTTCATTTTGGGCATCAGGTTAGACGCGGACACCCACGGATGAAACCATATATTTATGGGGCCAGGGAAGGTGTTTCTGTTATTGATTTAACTCAATCCGAGAAATATTTAAAGGAAGCTTGTGAGTTTGTTTATAACTTAGGTAAGGAAGGAAAGGTTTTACTTTTTGCCGGAACTAAAAAACAGGCCAAACCAATTATTGAAGAACTGGCTAAAGAACTTAAAGCCCCTTATTTGGTCCACAGATGGATGGGTGGATTTTTAACCAATCTGCCGGAAATCCAGAAAAATATTAAAAAATTAAAAGAATATTTAGACCAAAAAGAAAAAGGGGAACTGGCTAAATATACTAAAAAAGAACAGCTACTACTGGAGCGGAAAATGGGCAAGCTGCAGAAAGATTTTGCCGGTGTGATGGATCTGGCAAACTTACCGGATGCTATTTTTGTAGTGGATGCAGTATCAGATAATATTGCAATAAGGGAGGCAAACAGATTACAAATTAAAGTAGTTGCGCTTGCTGATTCAAACTGTGATCCGACGGAAATTGATTATCCTGTTCCCGGCAACGATGATGCCATAAAATCTATTAAAATATTGGTAGGGGCAATTGCCGGAGCTTACGGCGAAGGTAAAAAAGAAGCAGGAAAGACAGCGGAGAAAGCGGCCAAAAAAGAAGAAGACGCAAAAAAGAAAGAAGATGAAATTGCCGAAGATCTCAAAGTGAGTGTAGTTGAGGCAGAGGAAAAAATTGAAAAAGAAAGTGTTAAAGAAGCAGGAAGAATTGTTAAATGAGTCTTGAAGAAATTAAAAATTTAAGGAAAGAAACCGGGGCAGGAATAGCTGATTGTAAAGATGCTCTGAGGCAGTCAAAGGGCAATTTAGAAAAAGCTAAAGAATGGTTAAAGAAAAAAGGTCTTGATAAAGCATTCTCAAAAGAGAATCGGGAAGTAAAAGCTGGTATTGTTGATGTATATTCGCACGTCGGTAAGGTTGGAGTGTTGGTGGAATTACTTTGTGAGACGGATTTCGTAGCCAGAACAGAGGACTTTAAAAATTTGGCACATGAACTGTCTTTACAAATTGCCTCTATGAATCCGGCTTCAGTTGAAGATCTGCTTCTGCAGGAGTATATTAGAGATAACTCTTTGACCATAGAACAATTGATAAAAGGAGTGATAGGTAAGTTAGGGGAAAATATACAAGTTGGACGATTTAAAAGAATTGCACTAGGAGAATAATGGATCCAATACTTACAGAACCTAATCAGAAAATAGAGGCAGTCCTGCATCACTTCAAAATGGAAATTGCCGGAATCAGGGCAGGCAGGGCAAATCCGGCATTAATAGAAAGTATCCCAGTTAACGTTTATGGATCTAATATGAAACTTAATGAAGTGGGAAACATTTCCGCCCCCCAGCCGAGCCTTTTAACTGTTCAAGTTTGGGATGTTTCTATTTTGGATAAGGTAATAAAGGCAATCCAGGAAGCAAATTTGGGATTAAACCCTTCTAACGAGGGTACTTTAATCCGTTTACCAATACCGCCTCTTACAGCCGAGCGAAGAGAAGAATTTATTAAAATGCTGCATCAAAAAAAAGAACAAGCCAGTGTTGCGATTAGACAAATCAGACATGATTTTAGAAATGACTGGAAAAGTAAGTCAGACGCCGGACAGTTTGGAGAAGACGAGTTTTTCCGGAGAGAGAAGATTCTACAGGAGCTGGTAGATAAAAAGATCGCAGAAGTTGAACAATTAAGCAAAGCAAAGCAAGAAGAACTGATACAAATTTAATGTTTTTTTCAATAGTTATTTTTATAATTACCCTTCTGGTTTTGGTATTGATTCATGAATTTGGACATTTTTTAATAGCTAAAAAATTCGGTATCAAAGTTTTGGAATTTGGTTTTGGTATTCCTCCTAAGCTTTGGGGCAAAAAAATCGGGGAAACCATATATTCTCTAAACTGGCTGCCTTTGGGTGGATTTGTCAGGCTACAAGGAGAAGATGAAGTTGGGAAAGCCGGTATCAGCAATAGAGATTTTCGGGCAAAATCTGTTGGACAAAGAATAGCAGTGGTGGCAGCAGGTGTGGTGATGAATCTGGTCCTGGCATGGATACTTTTTTACATTGTCATAATTGCTCAGAATTTTAAAATTATTTATCCTACGGCTGAGCCAGGAGTTTATATTTTAAAGGTTGAAAAAGATTTCCCGGCAGAGAAAGCAGGGGTAAAAATTGGTGAAAGACTTATCAGTATTGACGACCAAAAGATATCTGATATTGATACAGCCAGAGGAATTATCAGATCAAAGGATAAGATGTCTTTGACGCTGACTCTTTCAGATACTGAAGGAAAAAAGGAGCGGCAGGTGAGTTTAATCCCCAAAGCCAAAGATGATCAGGTATTAATTGGAGTTGTTTTTAGTCCGGTTCCTTTCAGGCAGTATTTAACCTTTAGGGAAAAGTTATTTTCAGGGATTACTTATTCCTGGGATATCACCAGGGTCACTTTTGCAGGGTTAGGTCAGACGCTGCAGCAGGTTATTTCCGGAAATTTAGGACAAGCTTCGAAATCTGTCAGCGGTCCGGTGGGACTGGCTGTTATTACAAATGAAATTGTATCAGAAGGTTGGACAGCTTTGCTTCCTTATCTTTGGTTTGTAGGAATAATATCTTTAACTTTGGCTATATTTAATGTCTTGCCAATTCCGGCTTTGGATGGAGGGAGATTATTATTTTTAATTATTGAGGCAGTAACTAGAAAGAAGGTTAAAGAAGATGTAGAAAAAATGGTACATCAAGTAGGTTTTTTGATTCTAATTGGCTTGGCTTTACTGATTACCTTCTCCGACATCCGCAAACTGCTGCCGTAGGATTTGACTTTCGAAACTAAAATACTTATACTAACCCATAGTCACTGGAGAAAAAAGAGGTGCTTTTTTTATGGAAAAATTATTGAACAGAATGGTAGTAAAAACTGGTAGTAGCCTTGTTACGAATGGTAGAGGTTTAGATATGGACTTTATTGCAAGTATTGCAGGACAGGTTGCTAAGGTGATAAATAGTGGAACAGAAATACTTATCGTCAGTTCCGGTGCAATCGCAAGCGGAAGACAAAGAATTCCCAGGTTTGGGGATGATACTATAGAGAAACAAGCGGCTGCTATTTATGGGCAGCCCATTATGACTGCTGCGTGGATCAAAGAGTTTGATAAGTTAGGCATAGCAGCTGGCGCTTCAGTTTATAAAGATGAAGATTTGCTAAATGTTAGACAACCACTACTTAGGGCATTGAAAGAGGGTGTAATTATTGCTAACGGCAACGATGCGGTTTATGATCGGACATCTGAGGTTCAGATTATTTCCAATGACAATGATAAATTAGCCGGTTATCTGGCAAGAGCAATAGATGCCAATTTATTAGTTTTACTTACTGATATTGAAGATGGTGTTTTAGATTGGCAAGGAAGAGTTATTAGAAGACTTAAGTACAATGAGGGTAGAAGTATTTTACAGGCTGGTATATCCGCCAATGGGATAGGTGGAATGGAGTCTAAATTAAAAGTAGCCAGAGAATTTGTATCTTTGGGTTTGAGTAATATTGCTGTTATTGCAGGTGGTCTAATACCCAACGTTTTATCGCTAATCTTAGAGGAGGAAGAGGTAGGTACCCGGGTAGTATACAACTAAAATATTATGATAAAACCACAAATTACATTTGAAGATTTTGAGAAGATTGATATCCGGGTTGGTCGGGTAATAAAAGTTGAGGATTTTCCGGAAGCTAGAAAACCGCTTTATAAAATTACGGTTGATTTTGGAGAAGAGCTGGGTATAAAACATTCTGCTGTTGGTGCAACCCATCTCTACAAAAAAGAGCAATTACAAGATAAACTAATTTTGGGACTTGTTAATATGCCTCCAAAGCAAATTGGCCCATTTACTTCAGAATTTTTAACTCTTGGTGTATCGGATGAAGAAGACCATTGTATTTTAATTGTCCCTGACAAAAAAGCTCCGCTTGGTGATAAACTATATTAGTAATGAAATATTCGCTACTTTTTCCTAAAACTTTAAAACAAGCTCCTTCCGGGGCTGAATCAATTAACCATCAGCTTTTGGTTAGAGCCGGCTTTATCCATCAGGAAATGGCAGGGGTTTATACATATTTACCTTTGGGCTGGAGAGTGTTGGATAAGATTTCAGATATTGTTAGAAGTGAGATGGATAAAATAGGCGGGCAGGAACTTTTAATGCCGGTTATACATCCCGGGGAGAATTGGAAAAAAACCGGCAGGTTTTCCTCTTTTGATGTTTTATTCAAATTAAAAGGGGCGGCAGGGACGGATATAGTATTAGGCCCGACTCATGAAGAGATAATTTATCCGCTGCTTTCAGAATATGTTAAATCCTACAAAGATTTGCCTTTATATCTTTATCAAATACAGACAAAATTTAGGAATGAGCCCAGGGCAAAAGCGGGATTACTT
>JAUSHE010000045.1 GCA_030648435.1 Candidatus Daviesbacteria bacterium | reverse complement strand
GTATTATCTCACATTTCTTATCGAATAGTCGTCAGCTTTCAGTCGTCAGTCATCAGATTTTCTTTTTGAGTCTGATAGCTGATAGCTGAAGGCTGAAAGCTATTTCTTGGTTTGTTCAAAGATATCTGCAATTTTATCAACAGCCTCAATTAGTTCCTCTGCTTTAGCTTCATCCACCATTCTTTTATTCTCAGAACAAAGCTTTGTTGTTTTCCAAACCAGATCATGCAAATTGGGGAATTTCTCTAAATGTTCCTCTTTAAAATAATCTGTCCATAGAATCAGAACTTCTCTCTTACAAAGCTCTGCATGTTCTTCTTTAACCATTACCATTCTGACTTGCGAGTTTACAGTTATCAGTTCACAGTTTTCAGGTAGCTCTTTTAATTTTTGAACCATTTTTAAAACAGTAGCAGCTGCGATTTGAGCCGGTTTTGGATCATAAATGCCGCATGGAATATCACAATGGGCATAGGCTGTTTTTACAAGCTTCATAAAAGGCTGGGTTTGTTAAGTTCTTCCAAAATCCACATTCTGGCAAGGGTGGTTGGACCAATCCCCATCCTGTCTGCTTTTTCCCTTAAGGATTGTAATTTTTCCGCCTCAAAACGAATAGTTATGGTATGGGTTTTATTTGCACGATGAAAACCTACAGTTGTTCCCTTATTGATCTCGTCAACCGCACTATGCGTATCCCAAAATTTAGCCTCTTCATCCAGGGTTTTAAATGGCGGAATAGGTTTGATCGTACCTTTTTTTGCTATTTTTATTTTAACCATCTTATTCACCTCCTGCTATTTTTTCAAACTCATCATAAAAACTTCTCTCTTCTCTATTAGCTGATCTTGCTGTAACAAGACCGTAAACACCTTTTTTCTCTCTTGCGCCTACAACAACAGCTAAAACTCTACCCTTCTTTGTCTTACCAATTAGAATCCATCTTCCCAATTTTCCTTGAATATAAGTATAATTTCCTTCTGTAAGCTCTCTAACTTCGGCTTCTTTAATATCATGCCTAGCAATATGTTCAGGTCTGTCTTTGTTGATAATTAACTCTTCAACTACAATATCCATATTGTAACACAATGTCTTACAAAAACAAGTACCGTCTATTTTGAACTTTCCAAATATTCTTCAACATCAAAGGCAGCTTTGCAGCCGGCTCCGGCTGCTGTTACAGCCTGCCTATATCTGGTGTCTGCCACATCACCTGCCGCAAATACTCCGGCAACCGATGTATGGGTTTCGTTTGTCAGTACCACATAACCTTTTTTATCCAGTTCCAGCTGTCCTTTTAAAAAATCAGTATTTGGTTTATGACCTATGGCTACAAACACCCCATCCACCTGCAGCTTGCTAATCTCTCCGGTTTGGGTATTTTTTAGCTTCAATCCGGTTACTTTATCCTCTCCCAACACTTCTTCCAATGCAGAATTTAGGATCAAATCAATATTTGGTTTACTTTTTATTAACTCCTGCAGCGCAAGTTGCGCCCGCAACTGATCTCTTCTGTGTATCACGGTTACTTGCTTACAAAGCTTGGAAAGGTAATTTGCTTCCCTTAAGGCTGTATCTCCTCCCCCCACAATTGCTACAACTTTACCTTTAAAGAAAAAGCCGTCACAAACTGCACAAGCTGATACGCCTTTTCCCTTTAACTTCTCCTCGGATGGCAATCCCAACCACATTGCCGATGCTCCTGTGGCTATAATTAAGGCTTCAGTAAACAGGCTACAGGTTTCAGTTGTAATTTCAAAAGGCTTTTTTGACAGATCAACAGAGATTACATCTTCGTTGATAAACCTGGTATCAAACCGCTCAGTCTGTTTCTTCATTTTAGCCATTAGTTCGGGACCCTGAATGCCTTCCTCAAACCCCGGATAATCATCCACATCTGTTGTCAAAGTCAATTGTCCCCCTGCTTCCCTGCCGGCAATAATCAATGGATTTAAACCACCTCTGGCGGCATAAATAGCCGCAGTTAAGCCTGCCGGACCTGAACCGATAATAATCAGCTTTTCAACTTGAGTCTTTTCCATTATTTAGAAGTTTTCTGCTTAACCGAACCTGTTGCTTCTTTCCCTGGAATTGCTGAAGGACTGGCTGATGCCGTAGCAGAAGGAGCTATTGTCGGTGCTGCTGTAACTGCAACTTGTTCTATACTGGGAATAACTGGTGTGCTGACTCTGCTTCTGATCCAAACAAGATATCCGGCAATCACCACAAGCACTAATAAAACTACTACAATTGAAACATTTTTGTTCATATATTCACCTCCCCCGGGCAATTGCCATCATTCTAAACCTTTTTTCTTCTTAAAATCAATACGGATGCGAAAAAGCCTGAAGCACCGCCTAGAAGAGATCCTCCTATTACGTCAGATAACCAGTGCTCCCCTAAATATACTCTTGTCATTCCCATCATAATACCAAGTAATATAAGAAGAGACAAAGCTGCTGCTTTACGGATATAATTTCCGGAGGAAAAAATCATCATAGATGCGAAAACAGTGATAATGAAAACCGTCCTCGTCATATGGCCGGAAGGATAGGAAAAATTCGTGTGAACATAAAAACTGGGTAATCCTGTCTGCAGAATGCTTCTATGGAAAAAAACAGGCGGACCGGGATGAAACAAAACCAGTTTTCCAAAGATCTCTCCCAAAGAAGCCGGAATAATTACCAGCCAGCCTAATATCGCAAGCCATCTCCTCCGTATCAACGCTAAAAACACCAATATCAAACAAAATCCGATTGTCACTTCAGCAGAACCCAACAAGCTAAAATAAGAAAATTCCACATCAAAACGGCGGGAGATTTTATCCTGCAATTTAACCATCGTATCAAAATCTATTTGTACCCAGCGTTCTTTTGCTACAATATAGGAGAAATAGGTAAATAAAAATGTAAATGCAACACACAACAAAAGCAGTTTAGTTTTCATCTTTATAACTTAAGATTCTACTGGTTGAATAATTACCGATCATATTAGTTACAAATTTAAGTCTGGCACCGATTATTTTTGCCGCCCGCTTGTGATATTTAATACTAGCATAACCCCTGGTAACCGCTATAATATCCGGTTTAATTAAATCTATTGCTTGATCGTAGACTTGCCGGGAAGTCTCATCAGGCAGCAGTAAGACACAGTCTACCGCTTCCAAAGCAGATAATACCTTTGCTCTCATTTTTTGTTTATGAACCGGTCGATTGCTTCCTTTAAGCTTTCTCACATTCTGATCACTCTCCAAAAGAACAACCAGTATATCCCCCGCTTTTTTAGCCTCAGTAAGAAAGCCAATATGGCCGGGGTGCACCACATCAAAACAACCGCCGACTAAAACGATTTTTTTGCCTGATTTGTGCAGATTTTTACCAAAAAGTGGTAATTGTTTTGCGCTGATGATTTTTGCCATATCAGGCAGATGCAGCTAATTTTTCTCTTGCGATCTTGGCTTCTTCTTTAGCTTTGAGGATTGAGGCGTTTTTGGCTTTTCTGTCGGCAATACCCTGGTCAACAACTTTCTGGCAGGCTTTGTCAGGACAAACAGTCATAGTATATGTTACCGGAGACGCACCTACTTTACCTTTCCAGGTTTTACCGTCTATTCTTTGCTGGCCACATCTGACACATGGGTTACTCATAGATAAAGCGCAGTATAGCACATAAATTGGGAAAATTACATCCCCAGAAGCAATCTTGCTTCTTTACTGATCTTGTCCGGTTTCCATAGCGGAGTAAAAGTTAATTTCACTATTACATGCGTCACCCCTTTAACTTTGCGGACCGCTTCTTTGACAGCTTTTTTAAGCTCTGATCCGTAAGGACACATCAGGCTTGTAAAAGTCATCAATATCTCGGCATCGCCATCTGTCTCTTTAATATCATAAATTAAGCCCATATCAACAACATTTATATCAAGTTCCGGATCA
>JAUSHE010000029.1 GCA_030648435.1 Candidatus Daviesbacteria bacterium | reverse complement strand
TTAAAAAAGAAAAATTATATTCCCAAGGATGAAATCCTAAGAGCTGCCTTAGACAGGTTGACGGAGTGGAACCGGTTAATTGATACAGGCAGGGCACCAGACAGCCAGTTTGATGAATTTAGTGTGCAGGCTTTTATCAGGATTAAAGATGGGTCAACGGAACAATCCCAAAAATCATTGGATTTAGGCTGTGAAATTTTGAATAGAATATCAGCTGTCTTAAAAAGAAAACAGCAATCTATTTTAGATTGGAATAACAAAGTTGAGTTCGAGACAAAATTTGGCAAATCATTTGCCATAATATCGGAAACCGTAGACAGGGAGTTCTGTAGAGAACAAAAAGGCGATCTATTTTTAATGTATCACCCAAAATACAAAAGTGTTCAATTTTTTACCCCTTCTTTTGAGATTGATTTAAAACCAATTTATGATAAAGCTAAACTGCTGGATTCTGATGCCAGTTGGTTTCTACACCAGAGTCATCACATGGTTCTTTGTGGTTCCTCATCAGCTCCTGACTCAAAACCTACAAAATTAAATTTTGAGCAGTTAATTAATGTGGCAAAGTCTATATGAAGGTAGCATTAGCTCATGATTATTTAAGGGAATATGGTGGCGCTGAGAGAGTTCTTGAAGTACTGCATGAGATATTTCCTGATGCACCTTTGTATACAGCATATTACAATCCTGAAGGCTTAGGTGAAAATAGTAAAAGATTTTCCGGATGGGATATCAGGACTTCCTGGTTTCAAAAATTCCCATTTGCCAACAGATTGTTGTCACCATTCCGCATATTTGGGCCAATGATGTTTGAAAGCTTTGATCTTTCTGAATATGATCTGGTTATTTCTTCCTCTTCTGCAACGCATTTAGCTAAGTCGGTTATAACTAAGCCGGAAACCTTACATATCAGCTATATTCATACTCCTCCCAGGTTTTTATATGGTTATGTCACGAGCTTTAATTATAAAAAGCATTGGTGGACAAGAATCGGGGGAGAGATTATTAATCATTTTATGAGAATTTATGATTTTGAAGTGAGTCAGCGGCCGGATATTTTGGTGGCTAATTCCAAAAATGTTGCAGCCAGAATTAAGAAGTTTTATAGAAGAGATTCTATAGTTATCTATCCGCCGATTGATTTAGCAGCTTTCAGTCGTCAGTCGTCAGTCGTCAGACAGTCTGAAAGCCGAAAGCTGAAGACTGATAGCTATTATTTAGTTGTTAGCAGATTAGTGAGAGGGAAGGGAGCTGATATCATAGTTGAAACTGCTACCAAACTGGGTATTCAACTGAAGATTGCCGGAATTGGTCCTGAAATGGAATCGCTAAAGAAAGTTGCAGATAAAAATGTGGAATTTTTAGGATGGGTTTCTGATGAAGAAAGAATAAAACTTTTGCAAAATACTAAAGCTTTGATAGTGGCGGCAGAAGATGAGGATTTTGGCATTACTGCAGTTGAGGCCCAGGCAGCAGGTACACCAGTGATAGCCCCTGCCTCAGGTGGATTTTTGGAAACAGTAGAGGACGGAAAGACAGGCTTGCTTTATGGCGGATCGGGTCAAGTAACAGTAGAATCTTTAATGGAGGCTTTACAAAGGTTTGAATCATTAAAATTTGACTCTGAAGACTGCCGCAAAAATGCTGAAAAATTCTCCAAAGAAAGATTTAAAAAAGAGATCCTGGAATTAGTGGAGAAAAGTCTAAAGAAATGCATTTAATTATACTAAAACAAACAGCAAAAGCTTTAGTTGCGCCGGGGAAAGGCATTCTGGCGGCTGATGAATCTACTAAAACCATCCAAAAAAGACTGGAAAAGATCGGTGTAGAGTCAACTCCTGAAACTAATCTCGCCTACCGGCGGATGCTTTTTACCACTCCCGGAATTGAACAATTTCTCTCTGGTGTGATTTTATATGATGAAACAATCAGGCAGTTGATTAACGGCATGCCGGTTCCAAAATATCTGGAGAATAGAGGAATAATTCCCGGTATAAAAGTAGATAAAGGCGCAGATAAAATTGCCGAAGGGTTAGACGGATTGCAGAATAGATTAACAGAATATAAAAATTTAGGAGCAAAGTTTGCTAAATGGAGAGCTGTTATAAAAGTAGGGGAAGACGCTTATATTGAGGAGAACGCAGAAGCGCTAGCAAGATATGCCGGCCTTTGTCAGGAACAGGATATTGTGCCAATTGTGGAGCCGGAAGTGTTAATGGATGGCAGTCACGATTTGGCAAAATGTAAAGAAGTTACAAGTAAGGTTTTACAAGCCGTATTTGCAAAATTAAAAGAACAAGGGGTTTTGTTGGAGGGGATGATCTTAAAGCCTAATATGGTGATTTCCGGAAAAGAATCAAATATGAAAGCAAGTGCGCAGGAAATAGCAGAAGCTACTATTGAAGTTTTTAAAACAATGGTGCCAGTCGAAGTACCTGGTATTGTTTTTCTTTCCGGTGGCCAAACTCCAGATGAGGCTACAGAAAACCTGAAAGCAATAAATGAGATTGGCGGCCCTTGGCAATTAAGTTATTCTTATGGCAGGGCTCTGCAAGAGGAGGCTTTGAAAATCTGGTCAGGGAAAGATGAAAACGTAGCAGCAGCCCAACAAACTTTTCTGGATAGATGTAAAAAAGTCTCAGCTACCCGTTCAGTAAGACCTGGTTAGCTCATATTGAGGGATATTATGGGAAAAGAAGGCATACCAGTCTACATTATTAATCGTAAGCAATTAAAGGAAGGTTTTTTAGTGCCTGATCCCAATTCCGATGATAGTTTATCTAGAGGTGGCCGTAGGAAAAAATTGATAGAAGGTATCTGCGTTCTTGACAAAAAAGGACAACCTATCGAAGAATTGAATGGGGTACCGACAATTGACATTAAAGACTGGGGGAAGTTTGTAAAAACACTAACGGAAGACTAGTCAAACCTATTTAATCCATTTATGATAGATGAAAGATTTGTATTTTTAGCTGTTGCACTTAACCTTTTTGGCGGGTCTACATATCTGATAGATACAATTAAAGGTAAAGTAAGACCGAATAAAGTGACCTGGTTTTTGTGGACTCTTGCGCCTTTTATTGCATTTGCTGCCCAAGTTAAACAGGGTGTAGGCCTAGTTTCGCTGATGACCATGACCGCTTGGGTTGTTGCATTTTTTATCTTTTTTGCTTCTTTCCTGAATAAAAAAGCTGACTGGAAAATTACGACTTTTGATTTAACTTGTGGCCTACTTTCTTTAATAGGATTGGCATTATGGGGGATAACTCAAGTTGGGAATTTGGCAATATTGTTTAGCATTCTTGCAGATGGATTAGCCGCAATTCCTATAATTGTTAAATCATACAGGGCTCCTGAAACTGAAAATTCTAAAACTTTTTTATTTGGCGCAATAAGTGCATTGATTACACTTTTTACAATTAAGCAGTGGGATTTCGCCCATTATGCATTCTCAATGTATATTCTTTTTATATGCCTTATTCTTTTTGTGCTGATTAAATTTAAAATAGGAAAGAAAATTCACTTGCAACTCTAGTTGCTGCTACTTTATTTAGTGTTTGACAAATAATATTGAAATGGTATAATTATATTATGCAAAAGATTACTCTACAAATCCCTATGGATTCAAGGTTGAAAATTGAAGCTGAAAAAGCAGCTTTGGATCAGGGTTTTTCTTCTTTACAGGAAGTATTAAGGATATTTATGAAGAGATTCGCAAGTAAGAAGATTGATATTTCTTTTGAAGAAGAGAATGTTATTCATCTTTCTCCCAAGGCCGATAGGCGTTATGCTAAAATCATGCGTGATATTGAGAGTGGGAAAGAAAAAGTTTATATGGCAAAAAATGTTGATGATTTGATGAAGCAACTAAATGCAAAATAGTGAAGATCTATTATGCCGGAACTTCCTGAAGTTGAAGTAATTAAGTTAGGGTTGGAAAAGAAAATTATTGGGTTAAAGATCCAAAAGATTCAGGTATTATCTCCGAAATCTTTTCAAAATGAAAAAGGAGAGCCCTTCGACTGCGCTCAGGGTCTACGAGGTCAAATTGTACTCAAAATATGGAGAAGAGCTAAGATTTTAGGCATAGATTTGGGCGATATAACTTTGCTATTTCACCTGAAAATGTCCGGCCAATTGGTATGGGAAGGTTACAGGCAACAGGGTACAGGGGACAGTAAATTTATAGGTGGGCACCCGACAGAAGATATGCTAGGCAAAATGCCCAATCCTCATACCAGAGTAATTTTTTCTTTTGCTGACGGTTCTCGTTTGTATTTTAATGATTTAAGAAAATTTGGCTGGGTTAGGGTAGTTGACAGTGGACAGGTTACAGGGGACAGTTCAATAAAAAATTTAGGGCCGGAACCTTTGGAAAAGGAATTTTCCTGGCAGATTCTTAAACAGAATTTATTAAAACACAAGAAAACTCCGATTAAAGTTGCCATTATGGACCAAACCGTACTTTCCGGAGTGGG
>JAUSHE010000028.1 GCA_030648435.1 Candidatus Daviesbacteria bacterium | reverse complement strand
TTGATTTTATGGATAATATATTTGTTCCCAACATTAGTATTTCTCCTGATGATTTATCAGGTATTAATTTTAAGGATTTAAAAAAAGAAGGGCATTTAATGGTGGCCAACCCTGAAGAATGGATAAAAAAACTTATTAAATTACGTTTTAAACGGATCATGATTCATGTAGAAATTGAAGGCAATATTCATGACTACATTTCGGAAATAAAGGGTGCCGGATGTGAAGCAGTACTGGCAATTAATCCCCACACACCAATATCTCAGCTTGAGCCATATGCTAAGGAGTTAGATGGGATTTTGGTAATGGGTGTGGTACCCGGATTTCAGGGACAGGAATTTATTCCCGGAACCCTGGATAAGATCAAAGAAATTAAGTCTAAAGGATGGCAAGCAAAAATATCGGTAGACGGAGCTGTTAAAGACCGGAATGCCAAAGATATTATTGAAAGCGGCGCCGATACCCTGATTCTTGGTTCTTTTTTAATAAAAGGCGATCCTGATCAGAATCTGGAAATCTTACTCAAATCCCTCCGTTGGGTCATATGCTGAAGCTACGGCAGATGCGATAGTTTTTACCACTTTTTTATCAAATATGGAAGGCACAAAATGATTTATAGTTGGCTTTTTTATTATTCCGGCAAGAGCCTCTGCGGCTGCCAGTTTCATCCTGGAAGTAATTTTCTTGGCTTTGGCCTTTATCGCTCCCAAAAAAAGTCCGGGGAAAACCAGAGCATTATTGACTTGATTGGGAAAATCAGATCTGCCTGTAGCAATAAATCTTACACCTGCTTTTTTTGCTTCAGAGGGATAAATTTCCGGTACAGGATTGGCTAACGCAAAAATAATCGGATCTTTGGCCATCTTCCTAATATGATTCTTCTGAAGTACCCCTCCTTTTGATAAACCGATAAATACATCAGCATTAATAAGAGCAGTATTCAAATCTCCTTTAATACTATTTTTGTTGGTAAATTCCGAAAGTTCTTTTTTATAGCCGGAAAGATCTTCTCTGTTTTTATAAATAATGCCCTTGCTGTCCAAAACAATTACATCTGAAACACTGCTGCAGTAACCCTTGTCGAATTTAAAGCATGACAGCATTTTGGCTACAGCAGAGCCGGCCGCTCCGGCGCCGTTAATCACCACTTTTGTTTTAAACCACGATCTTCCGGAAAGCTTTATCGCTGCTTGCAGGGGACCTAAAACAGCAATGGCTGTAGCGTGCTGATCATCATGCATCACCGGAATACCCAAATTCTGAAGCGCTGCTTCTATTTCAAAACAACGGGGAGCTGAAATATCTTCCAGATTAATTGCTGCAAATGTGGGGGCAATCATCCGGATAAAATCAATAATTCTTTCAGGCTCAGAAGCATTTATTACAATTGGAAAAGCGTCCAAACCGGCAAATGTTTTAAAAATTACGCATTTACCTTCCATAACCGGCAAAGCAGCCTCAGGCCCTAAATTACCTAAACCCAAAATTGCCGAACCATCCGAAATAACCGCCACGGTTCTTCCCTTTAATGTCAGATCAAAAACAGCTTCTTTATGATTGCTAATATACTGTGAAACAGCACCCACTCCGGGGGTATAAATCATTGAGAGATCTTCTTTATTTTTAATAGTATATTTGGAAACGGTTTCCAGTTTTCCCTGAAGTTTTCTGTGAAGTTTTAATGCCGGCTCTTCGTAATCCATCTAATGCACTATACAAAAAACGATGAGCCGTGTAAACTGGTATTATGTTTCTTTTATTTGATATAGGCGGGACAAATATGCGCATTGCTGTTTCAACTGACGGACAGACCATCTCTAATTCTAAGATTGTTCCAACTCCGAAAGAATTTGATCAGGGGATTTTAGATTTCAAACAAGTTGCAGATGAATTATCTAAAGGAGAAAAAATTGAAGGAATAGCAGGCGGGGTTGCCGGACCTATTGATAAAGAAAAAACCTGTCTGGTCAAAAGTCCTAACATTCCCGGCTGGATTAACAAACCGTTAAAAACTGAGCTGGAAAAGGCTTTTAACTGCAAAGTAATTTTAGAAAACGATACTACTGTGGGTGGTATAGGTGAGGCTGTAGCCGGAGCAGGCAAGGGAAGTAAAATAGTTGCATATATTGCTTTGGGGTCCGGAGTGGGCGGAAAAAGAGTTGTTGACGGAAAAGTCCCGGAAGACAGTTTTAATTTTGAACCCGGACACCAGATTATTGTGCCATTTGGTGATCTTTGCAAGTGCGGCGGCAAAGGCCATATGGAACCATATGTATCAGGCGCATATTTTGAAAAAAAGCTTGGACAAAAGGGAGAAAATATCATTGACCAAAAAATTTGGGATGAAATTACTAGGTACTTAGCAATCGGTCTGGTTAACGCTACTGTTTTTTGGACTCCGGATATTATTGTCTTAGGAGGCAGTGTCAGCAAAAGTATTCCTCTGGAAAAAGTTAATTCATATCTCAAGGAATTCTTAACAATTTACCCCACTGCTCCCCAAGTTGTTTTAGGCGCATTGGGCCACGATGCCGGCTTTTACGGGGCACTGGAACTCCTTAAATGATAGAATATCCTTACGCCCCTGTAGGCTAACGGATAGACCATGTGGCTTCGGACCACAATGTGCGGGTTCGATTCCTGCCAGGGGC
>JAUSHE010000021.1 GCA_030648435.1 Candidatus Daviesbacteria bacterium | reverse complement strand
GCTCTTATAGCAATTGTTTCTCCGTATGCCCTTTCATCCCCCCTTACCCCTGTTGTTTTAATGCCGGTAAAAACCGCAAACACCTGCCAGAGTTTTCCAGACAAATTACTTTTTCCAATTTCTTCCTGAATAATTTTATCTGCTTTTCTTAAAACCGAAAGCTTTTCTTCAGTTACATCACCGATAACCCGAACTGCCAAACCAGGACCGGGGAAAGGTTGTCTGTTAATTATTTCTTTAGAAATTCCTAAAATCTTACCAATCTTTCTTACCTCATCCTTATAAAAATTCCGCAAAGGTTCAACTAGCACTAAATTCATTTCTTCCGGCAACCCTCCAACATTATGATGTGATTTTATTTTCTGCGAGTGCTTGCTGCTGCCGGCACTTTCTATGACATCAGGATAAATGGTGCCTTGCACTAAAAACTTTGCATTGGTTTTTTTGGCAGCCTTTTCAAAAACTTCAATAAAAGCTTTACCGATAGCTTTGCGTTTTTGCTCCGGGTCTTCGATTTTTTTTAGGCAATTTAAGAATTTCTCTTTTGCATCTATCACTTTTATTTGCATATCATAATGTTCGGAGAAAATTTTTCGCAAAGACTTAGTTTCTCCATCCCTCATCAGTCCTGAATCTATATAAAAGCAAGTTAAATTTCTACCAATAGCTTGATCAACTAAAAGTGCTGCCACTGAAGAATCTACTCCACCAGATAGCGCACAGATTGCTTTTTTGCTGCCTATTGAGTCTTTAATATCTGAAATAAGATCTTTAATAAATTCATTATTTATCTCTCTTCTTTTTATTTCTATTCCACAGATTCTTAAAAAGTTTTTAAGGAGTTGTTCTCCAAATTCCGTATGGACTACTTCCGGATGAAATTGTATTCCATAAATTTTTCTTTTTTCATCCGCAATGATGGCATGAGGTATAGTTTGAGTGGTGCCATAAGTTTTAAAATCTTCCGGAATTTTTATCACCTGATCCCCATGACTCATCCAAGCCGTGAATTCTTGTGGAATATTTTCCAACAACTGTACCCTGTACCCTGTACCCTGTACCCTAACTACCGCCGGACCAAATTCTTTTTTAATTCCGGCTTTTACCTCTCCTCCCAGGAGATGGCACATTAATTGCTCTCCATAACAAATCCCTAAGATGGGAATTCCTAACTCAAAAATTTTAGGGTCAATTGTTGGGGAATTTTTTTCATAAACTGATGCCGGTCCGCCGGATAAAATGATTCCCTGGGGTTTTAGTTCTTCAAGCCTTCCGACTTCAACTTCCGGATTAGCTATCATTACATCAGAGCCCAGCTCCCTGATTCTTCTAGTTATCAAATGTGCCGTCTGAGATCCAAAATCAATCAAAATTATCATAATTCTCCTTTAACAAACTGTACTATATTTTCAAAAAGCGGTAAACCTTGGGCTTTTTTGACATTTCCCCTTCTCCAGTTCGGGTGCTGTTCAATTCTAACAAAACATTCCGGATGCGGCATCATTCCTAAAATCCTGCCGGTTGCATCAGTCACGCCGGCTATATCGTTTAAAGAACCATTTGGATTATCGATATATCTAAATGCCGCAAGATTATTTTCTTCTACTTTCTTTAAAGTTTTTTCATCCGTAAAAAATTTGCCCTCACCATGCGCAATCGGCAGCCAAATGATTTCATTGTTGATACCGGTAAGAAATTTACTTTTATTTTTAGGATTAACTTTAACTCTGATCCATCGGCATTCAAAATGTCCGGAATCATTATTAGTTAAGGTTACATCCATCTCTCCAATTTTTCTAAAAGGCAAAAGTCCGGTTCTGACTAAAACCTGAAATCCATTACATACTCCCAAAATAGCTGTATCTTTTCTTTCAATAAATTTTTTCATTTCCTCCTTCAAAAAAGAAGTTAGTTCGATAGCTAATATTTTTCCGGAAACTATATCATCCCCATAAGCAAAGCCGCCCGGCAAAGCGAGTATTTGATAATTATTTAATTTTTCCTCTCCAGTTCTTAACTCATTTACATGAACTATTTTGGGGTCACCGCCGGCTGCTTTAAAAGCATAAGCCATTTCCTCATCTCTATTTGTACCGTCCGCTTTTAATATAAGTACTTTAGGTTTCATGGAAACACCTTTCTCATTGGTTCCTGCCAGGATTTTTTCAAATCAGAAACATCAGCACTAAATAATCCTTTGACATTTATTGTTTGTTTTTCCTGCGTTCTTCCTAAAATTTGGTAAGGAATATTTTTGAATAGATTTTCTGCTATTTTTTCATCTGCCATTTCAATAATAAAACACCCTGCCGTTTCATTAAAAAGTTGCTCACCTTCGAGGTGGATTTTTGCACCACATCCTCCTCCAACACACATTTCAAAAATAGCAGTTATAACTCCTCCTTCAGATACATCATGTACTGCCAAAGCTTTTCCGGTTTTAATTGCATTATTAATTGCAGAAAAAACTTTTGGCAGCAATTTTAAATCTGCTTTCGGGACTAAACCATTATCTGTTTTGCCAACTAAAATAATCGTCGAGTCAACCTTTTTAAAATCTGCGGTAACAGTTTTTCTTGTGTCTTCTATTTTTCCCATAACCGAAATACAAAGTGTTGGTGGAATCTTAATTACCTTGCCATCATTACCACGGTAAGTTGAAGACAAGCTGTCTTTCCCGGAAATCACCGGAATCCTGAATGCCTTCATAATATCCACTACAGCATCAACTGACCTGTCAAGCGACCAAAGAGATTCCTCGTCGGGAAACGGCCAGACATAATTATTAATCAAAGTAGCACACTTATAATCTCCTCCCACTGCCACAAAATTTGATAGCGCTTCAGCTGCTGCCCAGATGCTCCCCCAATAAGGATCCGTCTTATTTAGCACAGGATTTAATCCATGCGAAATAATTACTCCGTATTTTTTATCCAAAAAAGGGCGCAAAACCGGAGAATCATTAGGCCCGTCTAAATTTGCTCCGGAGAATGGCTGCAAATCATTCGTCCCCTGCACTGAATGATCGTACATTCGGAGAATTGGTTCTTTCGAACAAACATCACCGCTTGATAATACTTTTTTCAGTTTTTCAACCCACTCTTTTTCTGTTCTGGATCCACCTCGTAGGAGTCCTTCGGCCACCTCCGAGGTGACTGGATGAGTTGGCTTTTTAGCAACTAAGGTACGCTTCGGCAACCCATGATGTAAAAACTGCATATCCAAACTTCCAACAATTTCTTTGCCGAAAGTCACATTTAATTTTTTACTGCCGTCAAAACTACCTAATACGGCAAACTCAACATTATATTTTTTACAGATGTTCTCAAATTTACCAAGATTTTTAGGATTCATAACCACAATCATTCTTTCCTGGGATTCCGACATCCAGATTTCCCAGGGGGCTAAACCCTGATATTTTAGGGGGGCTTTTTTAATATCAACCAACACCCCTAAGTCCTCACCTATCTCACCAATAGCCGACGAGAATCCTCCTCCGCCGCAATCCTGTACTAGTGTAATTAGATCCTGATCTCTTGCCTCAAGCAACGTATCAAACATCCTTTTTTCCTCAATGGCATTTCCAATCTGAACCGCAGACGAGTTTACTTCAATCGTTCTTTCAGTCATTTCCCCGGAAGAAAAAGTGGCCCCATGAATACCGTCCCTGCCGGTTCTTCCTCCAACACAAATAATCAGATCGCCAAATTTTGGTTTTTCTTTTGTAGCATATTTTTTGGGGATAATTCCAAAAGCTCCCACAATGACAGAAGGCCTTGCCCTAAAATCCCCGTGGAAATGAACAGAACCATTATTAGTGGGGATCCCCATTCTATTACCATAATCTCTTACTCCTGCTACCACTCTTTTTAATAAATACTCCGGCGGAAGACATCCGGCAGGTAAATCTTTTGCCGGCAAATCAAGTGGAGCGAAACAGAAAATATCTGTGGAGGCAATATTTTTGGCTCCTCTTCCGGTTGCGGCAATATCCCGGAATACTCCGCCTGACCCTGTCATTGCCCCGCCATATGGTTCGATAGCTGAAGGAGCATTGTGAGTTTCTACTTTTCCGCAAATTCCAAAGCCTTCATAGAAATCCATCACTCCGGAATTATCAACAAATGCCGAGACAATATTTTTCCTATGTTTTAGGGCTTCTTTTTTAATTCTGGTAATCAACGGTTCTTTTTTCTTGCCGTCAACAATAAGTTCCGACTTAAAAGTTTTATGACCCGAATGCTCACTCCAGGTTTGGGCTAAGGTCTCCAGTTCCAAATCAGTCGGATCCCTCTTTATTTTCTGAAAATATTTTTGAATTGTTTTCATTTCTTCCAAATTCAAAAAAAGTTTGTCTTTAGATAGCTCCATTAATTCATTATCGGAAAGATTTCTAATTGAAATAATTTGGGTTTTGCCGGTTTTACCCTTCAAAATTAAAGTCTTTGGTTCATCTGGTACTATATGTTCTGTCAGAGGATTAAAGCTTGGTTTTTGACTTGAATATTCTACAGAACTATCACAAGCTAGCAGTTTAATTCCCAAATCAGAAGCAGCCTTCATTATTGATGCCACTTCAGGATTCATCACTCCGGGTTTATATGCTATTTCAATAACTTTCGTTACACCTGGAAGGCGGGCCTTGACTCCTTCCAGGTGGATTGATTGATTTATTGTATATCTCTGATTTATTCTTTCAGCCAGTAATTTCTCGGCCAATATCTTAGCTTCTTTTTCCGAAACCCCTTCCAGCCTGTAGACTTTAATATTTTCCTGTCCTATTGTTTTAACTCTGACTTTTTGTATCATTTCTCCATCCTTTCCAAATCCCTCCAGCCAATATCTGTTCTATAATGTAAATTATCTCCTTCGATGCTGATTAATTTCATTGCTCTGTACGCCTTATTCCTTGCCTCAATTACATCCCTCCCTTCCCCGACTACGTATAAAACTCTACCACCATTTACCACATAATTTTCATTAACATCTTTAATTCCTGCCCCATATACTTTAATACCTGATTTAATGACTTCTTCAATTCCCAAAACTTTTTTGCCTTTTATTCTTGAATAATCCACCGGATAACCTTTTGCTACAGCCGCCACTACTACCCGAACTTTTTTATCGACAATAATTTTTGTTTGATTGAGTTTTCCTGCAATTACAATATTTGCCAGATCAAAAAAGTCATCTTTTATAGAGGGCAGTATTACTTCTGCTTCCGGATCACCCCATCTGGCATTAAATTCAATAGTATATACTTTATTTTTTACAACTATGCCACCTAAATACAGAACTCCTTTATACGGTCTTTTTTCTTTTATTAGACCGTCAATTGTTTTCTGAAAAATACTTGATACTTGATACTTG
>JAUSHE010000015.1 GCA_030648435.1 Candidatus Daviesbacteria bacterium | reverse complement strand
CCGATGTTTCCAACCCTTTCTGAGGCTTTAAAGATAGTTGCTTTATCCTTCACTAAGGATATCTCCAAATTAAGTTGTTGTGTTTAACAGCAAGACTTTGTATTCTGCTGGCAACAGCTTTTTGCAGGAATATTTTCCTGGGCAACATATTTTTCTGGTTCTTCATCAAAGCTTTTCTTACAATTTTCGGAACAAAAATAGTAATTCTCATCCTTATATTCTGAAGAGAACTTAGATTTACTTTTATCCACTTTCATTTTACAAACTGGATCTGTAACTTTGTTGAAAATTCCAAACATATTTCCTCCTTTCTTAATATCTTGATATTCCTGTTTAATCAAGTTTTGCTCGTCTTAAAAGCAAAGCATTAAAGACAACAATAATTGACGAGGCACTCATTAAAAGTGCAGCCCATTCAGGTCTAAGTACAATACCAAATGAAGGGTACAAAATTCCCGCAGCAGTTGGGATAGCAAAAACGTTGTATCCAGTTGCCCAGATCAAGTTTTGAACCATTTTAGTATTGGTTTTACGGCTTAAGGAGATTGCTTTGACTACATCCATGGGATCGTTTTTCATCAGCACTATACCTGCCGATTCAACTGCCACATCTGTACCTGCACCGATGGCAATACCGACATGTGATTGGGTTAAAGATGGTGCGTCATTAACTCCATCTCCCACCATCGCCACCACATTGCCTTTTTCCTGCAGCTCTTTTATCTTATTTACCTTATCTTCCGGTAAGACCTGGGCAAAGACAGTATCCATATCAAGCTGTTTACCTACTTCATTGGCCACATCCTGGGTATCTCCTGTAAGCATGGCAGTTTTTATTCCCATATCGTGAAGCCTTTTAACAGCCTCTTTGGATTCTTCTCTGATGATGTCAGCAAGTAGAATGATCCCTGCTAATTTATTATTTATAGCAATGTAAACCGGCGTATTAGCCTTTTGTTCCATCTTCAAATTATCAATCTCTACTTTCAATTCTTCCATTAAGGTTTTATTACCAGCAGCAACCTTTTTGCCTTCAACGCTTCCTACTGCTCCTTTACCCGGGAAAGATTTAAATTCTTTGACACCGGGAATCTCCAGTTTTTTGTTTTTAGCCTCATTAACAATTCCCTGGGCTATAGAATGTTGTGATTGAACCTCCACCGAGGCAGCTAACTTTAATAACTCATCATTATCCTTAATACCTGATTCCGAATTTAAAATGATATCTGTTACCCCAAATTCACCTTTGGTCAAAGTGCCGGTCTTATCAAACACTACATAGCTGATTTTTCTGGCAATCTCCAGACCCTTCATGTCTTTTATTAAAATTCCATTTTTAGCACCAAGGGTGGAAGTAATAGTAGTAACTGTTGGAATAGCAAGCCCTAGCGCATGGGGGCAGGCAACAACAACGGCAGCTACGGCAACCGTCGCAGCGAAGATCGCACCTTGAGGAGAAATAAACATCCAATAAGCGAACGAGGACGCTCCGGCAACTACTGCTACATAAAACAAAACAGCTGCTGCCTGATCAGCTAAATGCTGAACATTAGGTTTTGAGGCCTGAGCGTCTCTTATCAGCTTCATAATTTGAGAGATGGCTGTATCTGCTCCGGTTTTGGATACCTCAATTGTCAAAGACCCATCCTGGTTGATGGTGCCACCAATTACTTTATCGCCTTTTTTCTTACTTATGGGCCTTGATTCACCTGTCACCATTGATTCATTAACAGAACTTTCTCCTTCAATTATCACTCCATCGACTGGTATTTTTTCTCCCGGTTTTACCAAAACTCTGTCGCTAATTTTTAGCTCGCTGGTTTGAACATCAAGAATGTTTCCGTCTTTAAGAAGATGAGCAGAAGGAGGAATAAGTTTGGCAAGCTCTGCCAAAGCGCCTGTTGCGCCCCTGACAGCCCTCATCTCTAACCAGTGGCCGAGTAGAAAGACAGAAATAAGAGTGGAAATTTCCCAATATAATGATTCTCCGGGAAAAAGAAATGTTGCGGCTACAGAAAAAGTGTACCCAACCGTTATAGCAAAAGCTACTAAAGTCATCATCCCGGGGTTCCTGCGCGACAATTCACCTTTAGCGCCTTTAAAAAAAGGTAATCCGCCAAAAAAGAAAATGAACGTACCAATAGCAAAGAGTAATACCTCCTGTCCCGGGAGAACCAGGTTAAGCCCAAGCCACATTTGGATCATCCGTGAGAGTAACATGGACAGAAAGACAGCTGGTAGTGTTATAAAAAACCGCCTCTTAAAGTCTTTTTCCATTGAAGCATGGTCCTCATGTCCTTCATGCTCTGAAGTCATAGGCATAAGCTTCATGCCGCATTTTGGACAATTCCCTGGAGTATCTTGTATTACATCAGGGTCCATAGGACAGGTATAAAGAACTCCTTGACCATGAATGGTATTTTCTTTAGGTGCATGAGAGGTGTGTTGCATGTATTCCGTTCCACGATGTGATTGCTCATCCTTCTCAATCAAAGTCATCCCACATTTTGGACATTTTCCCGGCTTGTCGGACTCTACTTCAGAATGCATTGGACAGGTATACATTTTCATAGATAATTTATTTATTGATGTATTCTCTTAAATAATCTTAGCAGTTCTTCAATCGCTTTGTCTTGTTTGTTTTGGAATTGGTCCACGACGTGTGTTTTTAAGTGTTTTTCGAATATAAGAGCATCAAGACTTTTAATAGAATTTTGAATAGCTAGACTTTGATTAAGAAGATCTATGCAGTACTCGTCTTCCTCGATCATTTTAAGAAGACCGTCAAGCTGCCCTTTAATAATATTTATCCTTTTTCGGGACTCGCCCTTGACATCTTTATCGTTTTTCATATAAGCTAATGTTATACCCCCTGGGGGTGTCTGTCAAGGTTTAATATGGATATTATTCAAGTTAAAAAAGCTTCCGGGCAGTTAGAACCATTCAGTGAAGAAAAAGTCATACTTTCACTGAAAAGAGCAAGTGTTGATCAAAATTTGACAAAAACAATACTTACTCAGCTTAAAAATGAGCTTTATGATGGTATACCCACAAATAAAATTTACTCAAGTATTTTTGAGTCTCTCAAAAAAGAAAACCCCCTGCTTCTTGGTAAATTTAATCTCAAAAGAGCCATTATGGAATTGGGGCCAACAGGCTATCCCTTTGAAAAATTCATTGGAGCACTACTTAAACATAACGGCTATACGGTTGGAGTCGGAGCTAATGTTTTTGGAAAGTGTGTAAATCATGAGGTTGATGTAGTAGCAGAAAAAGATAACCAGCATTTCATGGTGGAATGTAAATTCCATAACCAGCCGGGAGGCTGCTCTGACGTTAAGGTAGCTCTGTATGTTAAGGCTCGCTTTGATGATATTACAGCAGTCTGGAGGGAGAAAGCAGGGCATCAGACAAAATTCCATCAGGCATGGCTTGTAACTAACACTAAATTAACATCAGATGCTATCCAATATGGTGAGTGCGCAGGAATGAAGCTGGTTGGATGGAATTACCCAAATAAAGGTTCTCTAAGGGATTTAATAGAGGATACAGGCCTGTATCCTATAACCTGCCTTTCTTCTTTATCCAACACCCAGAAACAAATATTGCTTGCTCATGATATTGTCTTATGCAGAGATCTCTTGGATATAAGATCTAACATTCTCACCTACCTTAATCTCTCTGTCGATCAAATGGAAAGACTTAAGGATGAGGTTGAACAACTCTGTCACTCTTCACAAATACAAAATGGGGCAATAATATGAGTAAAGAAATGCGGCATTTTGAGAAAAGTGTGAGTATTAAAGCCTCCGTGCAGGAGATCTTTGAGTATGCAGACGATCATGCTAATTTTTCTGCACATATGAGTAAATCTTCCTGGATGATGGCTGGTGGGAAAATGAAAACTCAGGTAGATGAAGGAAGGGGACAAAAAGTTGGATCTCATATTAGGTTAAAAGGGAAGATCCTAGGAATTAACCTATATCTTAATGAGGTTGTGACTGTTCACGAACCTCCTTTTAGAAAAACGTGGCAAACTGTGGGAGATTTAAGTCTTTTGGTTATTGGTCATTATAGGCTGGGTTTGGGGATTAATCCCGAAAATTCTCATTCCAAATTTAAGGCATATATAGATTATGAGCTACCAGAATCATTTAGAACCAGATGGTTAGGGTATTTGTTCGGTAGAATATATGCCAAATGGTGCGTTAACCAAATGATAAATGGAGTTAAGGAGCATTTCAAATAATACACTGAATATATGCACTACCTGCTCGGTTCATTACTGCTACTTGCTATCTGGCTTTTAATTTTTATTTCCCAAAAGAAATTAAGGAAAGAGATGCTTATTGCAAGCCTTATTATTACCCCTGCTGCTCTATCTGAGCTTTTCTTTGTTCCTGGCTATTGGCTTCCTGATACTATTGGCAACCCCAAGCTCTCTATTGAAGATTTCATTTTTACTTTTGCTGTAGGGGGTATTGTTGCAGTGCTGTATGAGTTATTTATGAAAGGCAAGATTAAACATCAAAGGCTTTGTAATTGTTTTAATGAAGGAATTTTCCCTGGTTTGATTTTAGGTGTTGGAGTCATAGCAATATTCCTTGCCTACACGATATTCAATATAAACTTCATGTATGCAGTCTATATTGGGATAATAATTAACATTATTCTTATCACTATTACTAGACCAGATCTTATAAAAAAAGTTATTTATTCAGGATTACTTTTTGGACTTTTTTATTTCTTATTCTTTTCAGCCTTTGCTTTTTTTGTCCCTGATTTTATCCTGCATTGGAATATAAACAATCTTTCGGGACTTATTCTTCGAGGCGTTCCTTTTGAGGAGATTGTCTGGGCATTTGGAGTAGGAGCCCTGCTTGGGCCAATCTATGAATATCTTTTGAGTATAAAACTAGCTGAAAGGAGGTGACTTTCATGAAAACGCAATCATATGCTATTCCCAATGCTTTAGCTGTTACAACGGCCATTATTTTTGTGTTATGTCGCATATTGGTGGGTTTATTCCCGGATATTTCATTTTCTATTGCTCAATCTTGGTTTCATGGTATTGAGCTTGGTAAAGCAGGTGCTTGGAATTTAACCTTTGGTTCTTTTGTTTTGGGATTAATCTCATCTACCATAACAGCTTGGATAATTGGCTTTATTTTCATAAAGGTATTAAGATTATTTGCTAAATAATCTTAATACGAGCTTTAGTAAGTATCTAGAAAATTATACCTGGGAGATTATGGGATGATGGATTATTTTATGGTGTCCGTTCCCATTGGACCTAAAATCAACCCTCTTTTTTAAAATATCCAGGTCTCCCTGAATGTTTTTGATTTGATGTCCCGTATAAAGCAGGGCTCTCTGAAGTTTAATAGTTTCAGAAGACATTTCTTTTACCCCCTGGCATGCCTTGCCTGTGGCTTCCTTAGTAAAGACAGCCATATAAATTGACTCCATTGCGATTAAGGTAATAACTGAGATCAGAATAATATCAGTTGCCATCCCTAAAAATTTCATCGAAAAAAGTAGAGCCAGGATGAGTACATGTACAAGTAAGAAAACTCTTGTTCTGTTTAGCATGTTTGTCACTAAAAAATCTCTTAACCTGCTCTGTGTTAGGTTTTTAGAGATTGTAAACTTATTGTCCGTCTGTCCGGACCATCTGTCAACCCCCCAAAACGAGCTTATATCCAGCCCCTTTTTCTGAAGAACCAAACCATCAGCAGTGCCGGAATTGCCGCCGCTGTCAGAATAATTATTAAAGTTGTATATTGTCCCCAAAAAGTCCACGGACCAGGCTCTAAACTGCCGGGAAGCACAACATTCATGCCGTAAAATGTTCCGATCACTGTGGCCGGAATGGATAAGGTAAAGATTATGGTGAGAACGGCCAAAATTCTATTGGTTTTCTCGGTACTGATGATAAAATCGGCATCTTTGTAAATATCCACTGTTTCCCTTGCTTCCTCCAAAGTTTCCCAGGCTTTATCTACCCTATGGGCAATATCAATAAAATAGACTGATAAATTCTTTTTGGTGAAATTGTTGACCCTGGTCTCCATTTCAGCCAGCAAAGCTTTCAAAGGTCCAATTGTTCTCCGGAGAGAAACAATTTTACGCCGGAGTTGTCCCACTTTATAAACACCTGAAACCTTATCATCAAAGACAATATCTTCCACTTCGTCAACTTCCGAGAGAATCTTCGAGAGCAGCGGCACCAGATTATCAGATAACTGCTCAATAATAGAATACAGCATATGGGCGGAAGAATTACCGATATAAACCTTTCTCTCGTCCGGATTTTCTTTACAATCCTTGAAGATCCTGGAGACCATGTTATTACCATCATCGTGCAGGGTAACCAGATATTTATCGCCTAAAAAGAAACAAATCTGATTGATTGTTATGGCGCCTTCATGGCTACTGAAACTGGGAAAACGGAGCAGCAAAAATATATATTTATCTTCTGCGCTTTGTTCTATTTTGGGAAACTGTCCTTTGGAAATACAGTCTTCAAGATGAAGCGGATGGAACGGGTAATGCTCTGCCAGCTTGGAGATTTCCCTCCGGTTTGGATCTTTGACATCCACCCAGGTAATTTTTCCTGATTTAAGACTTTGAATTTTATCTTCTTTTATCTCCGGAACTTCTTTTTTGATCCCGTTTTCCGCCGGAGATAAAAAGTTTAAGTAGTATTTAAAAGCTCCGGCAATTTTCCGGTGGGGTTTACCCAGCAGAATCTGAATCTCTCTTAATGTTTCCTTAAGTGATTTTGCCATAATATGGCGCTAATTGTTCCACCGGAGGTAGCCTTAAGTCAATCCCCCAAAAGACTGAGTAACTTTGAAAGGTAAGGCTCGATCTTTTTCAGATAGACTATATTATACTTAGGAAAATAGAGAAAGGCTGCCGGAGCATCCTCCAGAATGGATTATTGAATATCAAAATACTTAGCTATCCGGTCTTCTTCTTTAATTATTTTGCTGCCGTCTTCCAGATCGTTATCTACCCTTTTTGAATTGGATTTTGTTAAATTTGT
>JAUSHE010000014.1 GCA_030648435.1 Candidatus Daviesbacteria bacterium | reverse complement strand
AGACCTTCCCTATTACTCACCCCTGGGACCTGCTATGGTTGGAGCTAAATACAATACTTATGGAGGAACTATCACTGATCCCTGGAGATTCTGGGATTTACATACTCAAATCTATGAAAGGACTCCGGATTTTTGGTGGATAAAATCTATATACTATTGGGATTATCCTCAAAAAACTATAACCTTAATAGTTTCATTAATTGTGGCTGCTGCACTGTTTTGCGGTTACAAGACATTAACTTCTTTTAAAAAACTAAAATGAACAGAATTAATACTTTAATTCATCAGATAACTTTTCTTGCAGCCTTATTGCTTCCCATTCTATATATCCTTTCTCTTATGCGTGGATTCTATTTCAGCGGTGATACAGTCTACTTCATTCAATTTGCCTCGGCTGCTCAAAAATTTAGATTTTGGGATGTATTTCTAATTCATTTAAACCCATGGCCTCCTCTTACAGCTATTTTCTATAACATGCTTCAAATTTTACCAGGTGGGTTTATAACTGAACAAAAAGCTTATTTAATATTTTCTTTTTTACTTGCTTTATTTGCATGTTACTTGATAGTAAAAAAATATAGTAATAAAATCTCCGATAGAATCATTTTCACTTCTTTGCTTCTTTTTTCAAGTGTACAGGTTCTGATTCTTCGGGTTTCTCTTGCTGATATTCAATTTATGGCTTGGTGGATTTTAGCCTTAGTGTTTTTAGATAATTTTATTCAAACAAAAAAAGAAAAATATGTAGCGTTATTCTTAATTCCAGCTTCTTTAATTCCATTAACAAGATACGCCGGAATAACAGTAACTTTAATTTTATCCGGATTGCTTGTTATTTATTCCATTATTAATTATAAGAGTAAAAAGTTCTCTATCAATTTTATAATATTAGCTGCAATATTTACTCTTATTCCAATTTCTCTTTATTTATTCCGTAACTTTATACTAAATCACGCTTTATTCGGATATTATGATCCTCAGTATGCAGGAGTCAATATACTCAATATCGCATTGGCTAGAATAAAACTTATCCTTAATGATATTTTACTACCTCTTTCCGTCATGATCCTGCTTGGAACTAGAATTACTTGGCGCAAAGAATATCTTACTAGAATTATTCTGTTTAGTTTCCCTATTCTTATCTACTTAAGCATGATAATAATACAGCAATCTAGATTCCGCATACTTGAATTCATTCCCTCAAGATACACATCCCCATTCTATCCAATTATTTTATTGGTTGGACTACTTATTGGTTCTTGGTTGTCCTCAAAATTTGCAATTATTAAAAGAGTACCTAAAGTAGGTATTCTTCTTATAACGCTGTTGTCTTTAGGTATGATTTATTATTCTGCAATAAAGTATTTTGTTTCAGAGTTTGGTTTTGCATCTTACCGTATACCTGAAACAGAATATTCGTATGATATACAAAAGTTTTGCAACTTCATTCCTAATAAAAAAAGGTATCTATTCCTACAATACGATTCCCGTAATTGGGTAACTCAAAGCCTGTATTACTTCTGTAAACCAATAACTTGGATAACAATGACTAGTAACAAGGTGACCCTACCAAAGGAGTCTGTAATTTTTTCACCATACGAATTATCTGAAAGAGGTTTAAAAAAAGTGAAAACCTATCATGGTATAAAAGATATCAATCTCTACTTAGTTGAATCAGAAACTGAACTTGATATTAAAAAGGAAGTAGCTAAATTGGAATCTATATTACAATAATGAAAAAATGTTTATTAACAGGATCATCCGGGTTTATTGGTTTAGCTTTAAGGAAAAAATTGACCGAAAAAGGTTTTATTGTAAAAACAATTCATCATAATTATTTACATCAACAAAAAAAATTAAAACAAATAATTTCCGCTTTTTCTCCCAATTACATTTTCCATTTAGCAACTTACGGTAATAAATACTCACAAAACGATGATTTAGAAATAATCAGAGCAAATATAATAGCTACTGTAAACCTTTTGTATGCTACAGCAAATATTAATTATGAGGCTTTTATTAATACCGGCTCCAGCTCCGAATATGGCACCAAGAGTAAACAGATGTCTGAATCTGATTCATTGGATACGGATACTTTCTACGGTGTTACCAAGGCGTCTGCTACGTTACTATGCAGGGCTTATGCCAAAAAATATTCTAAACCAGTTGTAACAACAAGACCCTTCAGCGTTTACGGTCCTCACGATGATATAAATAAATTCATTCAGGTAGCAATTAGATCTTTCCAGGATAATTCTATTTTGAAATTAGCCAGTGGAGTACATGATTGGATTTATGTTGATGATTATATTAATGGAATTTTAAAAGTTGCAAAAAATGCACAAACGTTAAAAGGGAGAGCCGTAAATATTGGAACAGGTATTCAATCAACAAATCATGAAGTAATTAAAACCTTAGAAAAAATATTTAGGAAAAAAATTAAGATCATTGAAATAAATAGAGTAAGGATATATGATACGAACATTTCTTGGAAGGCTGATAACTCTCTTTTGAAATCCTTAGGTTGGCTACCTAAATATTCATTAAAAAGAGGTTTGATGAAAACAATGAATGAAGATAATAAATAAAAGTAACAAAATCTTAATTAAAAGAATCATAGATATTAGCTTTAAACATAAACTGAGCCATATAGGCTCATGTCTTAGCATATTAGAAATCCTGGATACCATATATCATCTAAGGGGAAAAAGTGATCCGGTAATATTATCAAACGGACATGCAGGTGTAGCCCTTTATGTAATTCTGGAAAAATATGAAAATAAAAATGCGGAAGACCTTTACCTCAAACACGGCGTTCATCCTAATAGAGATTTATCAAATGGAATATATGCCTCTACAGGATCATTAGGTCAAGGATTACCCATAGCTGTCGGTATGGCGATTGCCGACAAAAGTAAAGATGTATACTGTATAACTTCAGATGGTGAATGTACAGAAGGCAGTATATGGGAATCAATCAGAATAGCATCTGAACAAAAACTTAATAACCTAAAAGTAGTAGTGAGCATCAACGGCTACGGAGCTTATGACAAGATTGACGTCAAGCTCTTACCAAGAAGATTTAAGGCTTTTGGATGTAAAATTACAGAGATTAACGGTCATAATCAGGAAAAGTTGCGCAGAGCATTAAGATCTAAAAGTCAAACAAAACCTTTAGTGGTCTTGGCCAGCACCCGGGTTGACCGCTTATCTTTCTTACGAGGTCTTGATGCTCATTACAAAATTATGACCGAACCCGAATACTCTCTTGCCCTGAAGGAACTGGAATGATAAAAAGATTACCACTTAAATACCGACACGATTCGTTACGTGGCTGGTTTGCTTATGAACTTTATAATCAAATGTTAAAAAATCACAATATTTGGGTAATAACAGGCGATCTGGGGTATAAAATGTTCGACTTTATCAAAAGAGACTTTCCAGAACGCTTTATCAATGTGGGTGCTGCAGAACAAGCAATGATTGGAGTAGCCATTGGCCTGGCTCTGCAAAACAAGATACCGTTTGTTTATTCCATCACCCCATTTCTTATTTACAGACCTTTTGAAACACTTAGAAATTATTTACATCATGAAAGTATTCCGGTTAGATTGGTTGGCTCCGGAAGAAATAAGGACTATAAACATGACGGGATTTCCCATTGGGCCCAAGAAGACAAAGCAGTTATGTCAATATTAAACAACATTGAATCTAAGTGGCCAAATACAAAAGAGGAGATATCTGCTCTAGTAGAAAAGATGGTTAATGAGAGTAAACCATGGTATATTAATTTACGGAGATGAATAAAAAGAAAATATCTGCAATTATTGCTTGCTATAAAGACGGACAGGCAATCCCCATAATGCACAGGAGATTGGTCGCTGTTTTTAAAAAAATAGGTGTAGATTATGAAATTATTTTTGTAAATGACGGTAGTCCCGATAATACCGAAGAAGTCATTAGGAAGATCGTAAAGAAAGATTCTCGTGTTATAGGGGTTAATCATTCAAGAAATTTTAGTTCCCAGATGGCTTTTACAAGCGGTATGGATATAGCGGAAGGAGATGCTGTTGTTCTCCTGGATGGAGACCTGCAGGATCCACCGGAAACTATTGAAAAGCTGTATCAAAAATGGCAGGAAGGTTATGATGTAATATATGGGATACGGGTTCAAAGAGAAGCTCCGTTATGGATGCAACTCGCATATAAACTATTTTATAGAATTTTTAATAAAATGTCTTATGTCCGCATGCCTCTTGATGCCGGTGATTTCTCTTTGATAGATAGAAAGGTGGTAGAAGCGCTCAAACTATTTCCAGAGCGGGATAGGTTTTTAAGAGGATTACGGGCATGGGTTGGTTTTAAACAAGTTGGAATTCCTTATACTAGACCAGAGCGTATGTTTGGTAAAACAACCAATAATCTTCTGCGGAATTTCCATTGGGCAACAAAAGGAATATTTTCTTTCTCTTATATTCCGTTACAACTAATGACTGTCCTTTCATTATTAGTTTTTTTTATTGCATTAGGCGCAATAATCCTGCAGATCATTCTTCGATTAATTTTACCCTATACCCCTCCGGGCATAAGCACAGTTTTAATTGCTGTACTTTTTCTGGGATCTGTTCAACTATTAGGACTTAGCATATTAGGTGAGTATATCGGTAAAATTTTTGAGGAAGTAAAACAACGGCCTAAATATATTGTTAAAAGTATTATTAGGAAAAACAACTAAAAAGTAGAGGTTTTCAAATTCTTTTCTATATCAACCAAATCCTTCTTTAAGAATGCAACAAGATTTACAGATTGATCGTCTTTTTTGATTTCTTCTAAGTCCAGTTTTTTGTTTATCTTAAATACCGTATATTTAAATTTTTTAAGATAATCTATAACTTGATTTGAATTAAACTCTATGATTAAAACTCCAACTTTACCTGATTTTAAATAATTTTCTAGACCTCTCAAAACTTTTAATTCTTCACCTTCTACATCTATTTTAACAACATCAATAAAACTAATTTTCTCTTTGTCGCAAAAATCATCTAATTTAACAGAAGGCATTAATACAGATTTTGAAGTTTGATTTGAAGAGATGTGACTGTATTCGGAAATATCTTGTATTACAAATTTCTCATTCCCATTTTTATCAGAAACTACTTTTTCTATAACCTTTACTCTATCGTTCGCATTATTAATCCGGATATTTTGATACAAAATATTCAAGACAGAGGGTATCGGTTCAAATGAATAAATTTTTCCCTTTTTTATTTTTGCAGCAGCTAAAATTGTATAAACACCTATATTAGCTCCAACATCAATAAATATACTATTAGATTTTAATATTTTTTCCAAAAAAACCATTTCTGGATATTCTGGAAGGTTGCAATACACTACTAAACTACCATATGAACTTGCGGGAGGACAAATAAACTGCATTTTATTATTGTTGAAAGTTACTATAGCAGGCAAATGAAAAAATAATTGATTAACTTTCCACCAAAGAATCTTTCCAATTGTATTAAATTTTTTACTTTTATTCATTGGATGGTTTAAAATAGCGAGGAATGAATTTAATTTATCAATGATCATAAGAATTAAGATAAAACTTTTTTTCTGGGCAATACCATCTGCAACAGTTTTTTATCGTATATTTTCATAAAATATCCAAAAATAAAATAAATTACAGTATATAAGCATCCTAACAAAATAAATTCTGGCCATTTATGTGAATTAATTCCCGTTAATCTTACTGCCAGATAGACAGTAAAAGCAAAGGTTAATAGCTTTAGGTAAAACAGATAAGGTATTGTAAAAGGCACTACAGATTTAATAATCCTTATAAGAAAAAAGCTTACCAATAAAGCAACCACACCTACTGTGATAACAGCTCCCAAGAGTCCATAGTACCAAATCAGTAACGCATTAAGACTAATACCGATTACTGCTACAACGGCTGTAGCTTTCAACTTTTCTCTAATTTTCCCGGTACCTAAGGTAACAATTCCTAAGATTCCATTCATTAGCATTACTATTGTCCCTAAGGACAAAATAGTCAAAGGCGTTTCCACCAATCCAACCCATTTTTCTCCAAAAATTAATCTTACAATAGATGATGGAAACATCATAATAAATAAAGCAAAATATAATCCAACAAAAGGCACTATTTCCAATATCCTATTTATTAAATACTTCAGCTTATCCTTCTCATCTACCATCATGTGCGAAACTAAAGGAAGCAAAAGAGTATTAATCGGAGCAAGTAGTATAATAGGGATAAATGCAAGTGGATAAATTATATTATAGATACCCACTTCCTTAACTCCTTTAAATAAGGTTAAAAAGAATGTATCAGTCGTTGTCGCAATAGAACTAACAAAAGTTTCTAAAATCGCAGGTAAAGCTACTGCAAACATCTGTCTAAAAATTGCACCTTCCCATACAATCTTATTTTGGGTCAAAAATGAATGTTTATAAAATAACAAGATCAGGAAAATCGTCGCTGTTAATACATGACCTAAAACCCAGGCTACAGCATAAAAAGTTATATTAGAGAAACCTGATATCAAAAAAAGGGCGGAGAAGAGTAATGTTAAAAACCATCTGAAAGCTGTTATTGAAGAATAATATCTTTCTTTTTGCATCCCACTATAGACCTGAATTAACCCATTAATAATCGTGAAAGATATGAGATAAACACATAAAATATAAATAATAATCTCTGAACTGGCCACTTTAAAGTAGTTTCGTGCAAGAAACGGTGCCATTCTAACTAGGATAAGTGAGATAATTATTGACATCGTCAAAGAAATCACTTGACTATATATAAAAATATTCCAAGCTCTTGAATAATTTTTTAATTTAATATATTTTGGCAAAAAATATACCATTGAAAATCCAAAACCTAAATCCGTATAGACTGTAAACAAACTGAATAGACCAAAAACTGCATAAAATAAGCCGTAATTTTCTACACTCAAGTTATGGGAGTATAAAACCCTTATTGCATAAGCAAAGATTGAACCTACCAAAGTTAACAGAAGAGTAATTATGCTACCTTTAATAACTTTCTCTTGTAAAGATTGACTATTAGCCATTTTGTAGAACGTCCAGTATATCTAATTTACACTTGATTATCTATACCTAGGAGGAATAATTTACAATCTTGGTTTGTTTTCATAATAAGCAATACATTCTTTTGGATATCCTCTTTTTTTCATCTCATTGATAACCGGAACTACATCATAAGTAATTTGTTTCATTTCAAAACTATCTTTATCTAAATCCAAAACCATATAATTAATTACATTTATATACTTTCTATTTTGCCCAACGCTTCCCGGATTCAATAAAATACAACCGTTGTTTTTTATACTGAATTGATAATGAGAATGACCAATAATGTAATTATTGTCTAATGACACTACTGAATCAGGATAGAGATATTTGTTTTTAAATGTATGAGTAAGAATAAATTTTCCTAATTTTACTTTTTTCTTATATCCTTCTAAAGAATCAAGACAGATAAAATCTTTTGAACAAAAATCAAAAAAAAGTTTTGTTAAGTCGTTGGTGTCGTCACAATTATTTTTCAAGAAATATTCTTCGTGGTTGCCTAAAATTTTTATGCAATTTTTAAGACCCTCTAGTTTTTTTACACATTCATTACTCCATGGGCCATAATCAACAACATCCCCCAAAGAAACATAACTGTCCATAGGACCCGCATTCTGCAACATTAGTTCAAATGCAGGCAGATTGCCATGAATATCGCTAAATACTAATACTTTCATAGTGCTTTACCAACTCCTTAATTCCGTCCTCAATTTTTTTTTGGGGCAACCAGGATAATTTTTTCATTGTATCTTTAGGATTGAATGAATACGAAGGAGCAGAATCTTTTCCGGAAAAAATAATCTGACAATCAGGTATTAATCTTTGGATAATTTTTGCAATTTTTAAATTTGATACCATCTTACCGGTTGCTCCCAAATATATTTTGTTCCCCGTCTTTAACCCAGCTTTGATACAGAGATCCGCAGCGTCATCAATGTAAAGATAATCGTGTATTCTTTCTCCTTTGTTTGTAAGCGTGATTACTTTCTTGGCAATGGCATCTTTAATAATTTTTGGTATAAACGATTTCTTATTCATCCCAATTCCATATAAATTTGTAAACCTGATGATTGCATATTTCTTGTGTCTAGAAACTATTAATTCACCCTCCAGTTTTGCTAAACCGTAAGGTGTCGGATCGTGAATACTTATACTTGAGATGAAAATTATTTTTGAAGATTTAAACTTTTGTATAATTTGAGTTGGAATTTCCTTATTTGCATAACTTAAATCTTCCTGATTCAAAGTAAAATTACCAACAGCTATATACACCAAATTATAACCATCGTCCAGCTTATTCAGATCCTGAATGCTAATCTTTTTACATCCGTCAGGAATAAAATTAGGGTTTTTATTGTATGTTCCCCAAACATCCCATTTTAAAATAAGTGCCTTTTTTACAATTGACCTTCCTAAAAAACCACTTGCTCCAACAATTAATACTTTCATTTCAAAGTTTAGGGTATCTTTTATTTATTATCTTCTTTTTAGAATTCACAATTCCTACATCATGATTTTTCACTACTACCTCTTTCCAATAACGCAGCATCGAAACCTCTTTAATTTTAAAAACAGGCTTTTTATTAAACAACAAATAATCAGCAATCATCTTTGGTTCATTAAATCCTGCCAATGCCCTTGGTCCTGTGGTGCCGGAACACCGGGCATTAATCTCAAAAACAATAGGTAGTACACCCGCTTTTAGTCTTAGTTGAACATTACAGGCCCCAAACGGCTTTAATGTATTTATTACTTTCATAACCACTTCTTCTATTTTTTTATTTTTAACTGTAAAACATTTGTAAGTATCTCCATTGCGTAAAATCCTTCTCATTACAATCACACCCCAACACTTTTGGTCCAAACTGATGGTTCCACAAGTGTACTCTTCTCCTTCAATATATTCCTGGATAACAAAATTACCTTTATCAAAATTAGGTTTTGAAATAATCCAATCTAAGTCTTTTTTTGTTTGTAGAAAATAGACATCCTTTGACCTTGAACCTCCAACCATAGGTTTTATAATTACAGGAAAATTCAAAGCACCTTCCGAAGATAAAAAATCGCTCAAGGCAAAAGTCCTAGCAACAGGGATCTTATGAGATGAAAGTAATTTATATGTCAGGAGTTTATTGTCAGCTACTTCAACCGCTTCTAAACTACTCACTACAACAGTTGTCCCAATCTCCTTAAACCTTTCTGAATGCTCTGATAAAAGCGCAAGTTCGGAATCTAACCCCGGAAAAAGAAGTTTACAATCTTCTTTTTTACAAATCTCTAATATGTTCTCAATATATCCCGGGTCCTCAACAGACAAGGTTTTATAAGCAATGGGCACCCCATACAATCCTGTAGCTAGAATGTCTGCATCAAGCCCTACAATTGTGTACTCAGTATCATATAGCCCCTTAATAATACTTTGGCCTACTCCTCCACCAGCTCCTGTAACAGCAATTTTTATTTTTTTCATTATTTTTTCCTTAGCAGTTTATTATCAATCTTGATTTCTTCTAAGATTTTAAGTATTTTTTGGGTAGCTTTTCCATCACCCCAAGGATTAGTACAATTTTCCAAGGAACTTATATAATCCTTATCAAATAAGGATTTTTCAATGCCTTTATAAATCTCCTCTTCGTCGTACCCTACATCAATTACATTGTTACCTCTTTCCCGACCCTCCTGCCTGCTTCCTACATTTATAACCGGGGTTTTAAAAGATGCCGATTCAACAACTCCTGCACTACTATTACCTACCCAAACATCTGTCTCTTTTTCTAAAGATACAAAAATGTCAAAATCTAAATTCTTAAAAATCCTAAATTGGGGGTTATATTTTTCCTGATTTATGATTTCTATAATTTGATCGCTCCCCGGATCAGCATTAGGATAAATTATTACTGTCTGCAACTTAAATCTCTTAATAGCATTTAAAACAATTTGCATCTGTTTGCCTGCCTTATTTATTTCCTCACTGATTGGATGAAGAACTACTAAAATAATTTTTGAATTAAAATTTAAGTTTAGTTTCCGGCAAAGATCTTCTCTTGATAGCGTATTAACTCTAAACAGGGCATCTACTCCTATTGTCCCTACAACTTGAATCCGCCATTCTTCCTCACCCATCATTCTAATTCTTTTAGCTGACTGCTCAGTTGCAGGAAAGTGTAGATGAGAAAGTTTAGTAATAGCATGTCTTGCACTATCGTCAACTGTTGTTGTTTTATCCCCCCCCTGAACATGAACAACCGGTATTCCCAAATACAGTGACGCTACAGCACTCCAAAGCATTTCTATTCTATCCCCGTGAACCAACACTAAATCTGGTCTATTTTCTTTAAATTGTCTAACTATCCTTGGTAAAAGTTCCGCTGCAAAATCTGCCATTCCATCTTTATTTTTATTATTAATGTGAGCATTGATAATTTTTACATTGGGAAATTTTAGCCTGACAATGCGCACTGTTTCCCCAAACTCAGGAAGCAAATGCATTCCTGTTGCAAAAAGTTGTAATTCTAACTCTTTACTTTCCTCAATTGCTCTAAGTAAAGGAGTTTCTAAACCAAAATCTGCTCTTGTCCCGCTAATATATGCAATTTTCTTCATTTCTCTATATCATCTAAAAAGAGTTGATCGTCTTTGCTGACTGCTTTTTTCAATTTTTTCCCAATAAACTGCTCATATATTGTCGGTGAAGTACCATCACCGGGTCTTTTTGCTTCCAGATCTTCCTTTGAAATTATGTGCCCTGCAGGAAGATTGCTGACTGCCACAATACTCTTTCTGGGCATAATAATTGGTAGTTCAATTTCTCCTTGAGTAGGAACTTTTTCTGATCTACCCAATATAACCGGAACTTGTCTTATTGCTTCAATCCTCTCTTTCAACTCTTCCGGACTGGCGGAGGCAACATGATCCGGACCAGGTAAAGTTTTGTCAATTGTAAAGTGACATTCATAGATAGCTGCACCCATTGTCACAGCCATAACGGCAGTCTGCGAACCCTGTGTATGATCTGAATATCCAACAGGCACATCCAACCCTTCCATCATTGTTTGCATAGCTTTCAGATTAACCTCATCAGGAGGACAAGGATAATTAGTTGTACAGTGCAACATGGCAATTTGGTTATTACCCCTAGATTCTATAAATCTGACTGCATCTTTAACCTCATCCATTGTAGCCATCCCGGTACCAATAATTATTGGTTTGCCTTTTTTGGCAATTTCCCCTAAGGCTATATAATTCGTTAAATCCCCCGAACCAACTTTGTAAGCTACCACGCCCAAAGATTCCAAAAGTTCAATACTTTGTTTGCCTCCATGAGGTGTTGATAAAAAAATGATATTTCTTTCTTTGCATCTTTTGATAATCGCTGGGTAATAATTTTCATTCAGCTCAAATACTTTTATCATTTCAAGCTGACTAATTTGTTGTCCTAAATTTTTTTCCTGGTATTTCGCCATCCCTCCTCTTTTAGTAACTACCCCTTCGGGCCGGTAAGTTTGAAATTTCACACAATCAGCACCTGCACCCGCTGCGATATCTACAAGCTGCAGGGCTTTTTCCAGTTCGCCATTATGGTTGACTCCTGCTTCGGCAATAATAAATACTCTCGAATGTTCTTTTATTTGAAAATTACCTACATTCAATATTTGTTTCATTGAAATATGATATCACGCAAGTTATTATTATGCTAATATACTCGTTAATATGCGCAAACTCAAATTGAAAGATATCACTGTCTCGTCGGATTCCTCGATCAAAAACGCCATGCACTTACTAGACAGAGGCGGTTTAAGGTTAGTTTTCGTAATAGATGAGAAAAAATTATTAGGAATTGTAAGCGACAGTGAGATTAGAAAGTCAATTTTAAAAGGCACCAGCGTTTCAGAAAATGTTAAGAACATCTTAAATCCCAACCCGGTCGTATTACAAGAAATACAATTGAATAACCAGTACGAAACTAAAATGGTAATTAGAAAACTAATACAAAAGATGCCCGGCAGCACTCATATTTTACTGGTTGACAATCAAAAGAATGTAAAAGATCTTATTAATATTTCTACTCTAATAAAAGAAAATCAATTTCCCTTCAAAAAAAATTACCAGCACAACAAAAGAATATTAGTAATCGGGGGAGCGGGGTTTCTAGGCTGCATATTAGTTCCAAAATTGTTAAAAAGAGGATACAAAGTAAGAATACTAGACAACTTAATGTATGGCTCAAGCCATTTAAGCCCTATCTTAGCCCACACTAATTGCGAATTACTGGAAGGAGATATCAGGAATATATCTACTCTAGTCCTTGCTTTATCAGATGTAGATGCAGCAATAAATTTGGCAGCAATTGTAGGTGATCCTGCTTGTAAAAATGATCCTGAATCAGCCATAGAAACCAATTATTTGGCAAATAAGGCAGTTGCAGAAACCTGTAAATACTTCCAGGTCAACAGGTTTATATATGCTTCAACATGCAGTGTGTATGGACAAATGGAGGGAAATGATGAGTTGAATGAAAACTCTGCCCTAAATCCTGTTTCTTTATATGCCAAATCAAAAATCCAATCAGAAGAAGGGATACTGGATCTAATGGACGAAAATTTCTCTCCTACCATACTCCGGATGGGTACTTTATATGGATATTCACCTAGAATGAGGTTTGATTTAGTTGCAAACGCTATGACCAAAACAGCAATATCTGAAGGAAAAATACATGTTCACGCCGGGGGCAAGCAATGGAGACCTATGTTAAGCGTAGAAGATGCTGCTGAGGCTTATATCAAATGCTTAGAGGCTCCTTTGGAAAAGATAAGAGGAGAGATATTTAATGTAGGCTCTGAGGTTCAAAATTACCAAATATTAGATATTGCTCAAATCATTAAAAAAAGTTTTCCAAAAGCACAGTTAATTGTTGAAAAAGAGAGTTTTGATCCAAGAAATTATTTAGTATCATTTTCTAAAATACAAAAAATTTTAAAGTTTAAAACTAAACATACCATTGATAGCACAACCAAACAAATTGTTAAAGCCATAAAAAGTGGAGAGATTAAAAATGTAAACGATGCAAAATATTATAACATTGTGATAGACTCATGATATGAAAAGCCGTGATATCCCCGCGATTTTGGGAGGCGCACCTATCTTTGATACACTTCTCCCTTTTACCCGTCCCACTTTAAGCGGCATCATTACTTTACAAAAAAAATACCTGGAAATTCTAGGAAGTGGCATGATAACCAACTCAAAATATGTTGAAGAGTTTGAAGAAAAAGTCAAAAAGTATTTAGGAGTAAAATACGCTATTGCTTTAAATAGTTGCACCAGTGGTTTAATGATTATTCTTAAAGCTTTAGAAATTAAAGGGGAAGTGATTATCCCTAGCTTTACTTTTTTCGCAACAGGGCACTGTGTTTTATGGAACAACCTAACACCGGTTCTGGTTGATTGTGACAGAAATACCTTTAACATCGACCCTATTGCAGTCGAGAAAGCGATCACTTCAAAAACTTCTGCCATAATTGCCGTACATCTCTTTGGTAATCCGGCAGATACTAAAGCATTAGAAAAAATTGCTAAGAAATATCATTTAAAATTAATATTTGATGCCGCTCATGGATTTGGAGTGAAACATCAAGGCAAACCCTTAGGCGGATCAGGTGATGCAGAATCATTCAGCTTAAGTCCTACCAAACTTCTCACATCTGCTGAAGGCGGGATTGTCACAACTAACAATAAAGAGCTTGCCAGAAAAATAAGGATTGGCAGAAATTACGGGGATTCGGGAATTTATGACTGCGAATTTGCAGGCCTTAGTGCCCGGATGAGCGAACTTCATGCCCTACTAGGAATAGAGAGTCTTAAAAATTTAGAAAAGAATACTGCAAATAGGGGTCAGTTAGTCAACCTATACAAAGAATTATTGAACAAAATTCCGGGAATTACTTTTCAAAAAATTGAAGATGGAAACAGAAGTAGCTTCAAGGATTTTTCAATATATATTGATAAAAAAGAGTTTGGATTATCTAGAGATAAATTAGCTTTGGCATTAGAAGCTGAAAATATTATGGTTAGAAAGTTTTTCTTTCCTCCTCTTCATAAACAGAAAATATATGCAAAATATCATAATTCCAAAAATAAAGTAGACAATACTAATAACCTTTCTGAAAACTCCTTAAGCATTCCGCTTTATTCTCATATGGAAACTGCTGCTGTTAAAAAAGTTTGTGAGGCAATTTACAGAATTAACGTTCACGCCTCAGAAATTGCGTAATGAAAACAATAAGAATTATTTCCAAACTAGACATTAAAGGTCCTAATTTGGTAAAAGGAATTCATCTGGAAGGACTTAGGGTTTTGGGAAAACCGGAATATTTTGCCAAGTTTTATTATGAAAACGGAGCAGATGAATTGTTGTATATGGATGTTGTGGCAAGCTTATACAATAGAAATAGTTTGCATGATATTATTTCAAAAACTGCGGAAGAGATTTTTATTCCCTTAGCTGTTGGCGGAGGCATTAGAACAATTGAAGATATAAAATCAGTTTTACGCTCCGGTGCTGACAAAGTTTCACTAAATACTGCAGCTATCAAAAACCCTGCCATCATTAAAGAAGCTGCAGAGATCTTTGGTTCTTCTACTATCGCTGTTACAATTGAGGCCGCGAAACAATCTGATGGTAGTTATTTAGCATATACCGATAATGGCAGAGAGCATACAGGAATTGAAGTCTTATCTTGGGCTAAAAAGGTAGAAAAATTGGGAGCCGGAGAAATTATTTTGACTTCTATTGATAAAGAAGGTACAGGGGAAGGATATGATATTGAATTAATTAAATTAGTTTCCCGGAATGTATCAATACCTGTGGTAGCCTCCGGAGGCGCCGGAAGTCCTGACGATATTTATCAGGTAATACAAGAGGGTGGCGCTGATGCAGTCGTAATTGCTTCAATGCTACATTATGATTTCATACAAAGGCATAAGGTTTCAGGAAATTTTACGGAAGAAGGCAATATAGAATTTTTAAAGGGGGGTGCAATATCTTCAAAAATTACACCATCGAATATCCTGGAAATCAAAAAATACTTAAAAGAAAAAGGTGTTGAAGTTAGATTAAATTAATATGAAGATTGCAATTATTGATTACCAACTTAGTAATTTATTTTCAGTTAAACACGCCTTCGATTATCTCAATGTAGAATCTGCAATTTCTTCAGATAAATCTGTTATCTTAAATGCCGATGCGGCAATCTTACCGGGTGTTGGAGCATTTGGTGATGCCATGAATAATCTCAAAAAACTTGGTTTAATAGAAGTAGTAAATTCTCTCATTACATCAGGCAAGCCTTTTATGGGGGTTTGTTTGGGTATGCAGTTATTATTTTCTGAAAGTGAAGAATTTGGTGCTCACGAAGGGCTGAATATTATCAAGGGTAAAGTTGTAAAATTTGCAAAACCGGATAAATTAATCAAGGTTCCACAGATCGGTTGGAACCAAATTCAAAAGACAGAAGCCGGCTGGAAAAATTCTCCCTTAAAAAATATTAAAAACCGTGACTTTATGTACTTTGTCCATTCTTACTATGTTGTACCGGACAACAGTAATGCAGTATTATCTGAAACAATATACGAGGATATAAAATATTGCTCTTCTCTGCTTTCGGATAATATTTTTGCAACTCAATTTCATCCTGAGAAAAGCGGACAAGAGGGTATCAAAATTTACAGGGATTGGTTAAAATCGGTATAATAAACTTATGAAAAAGAAATTAGAAACAAAATACGGGTTACCTGCTAAGGTAATCTTTTGTAACAAGTGCGTAATGTCAAATCAAAGGCCTACATCCACCGTGGAGTTTAAACACACTGCAGATAGCAAAAAAATAACTTTAAACATTAATAAGGATGGTGTTTGCGATGCCTGTAAATTCGCGGAAGAAAAAGAAAAAATAGACTGGAAAAAGAGAGAGGATGAACTAATTAAGCTTTTAGCTAAGTTTAGAAAGAATGACGGAAATTATGATTGTGTTGTTCCCGGTAGCGGAGGAAAAGATAGCGCCATGGCTGCACATTTACTTAAGTATAAATATGGCATGCATCCTTTAACAATTACATGGCCGCCTATTTTATATACAGATTACGGCTATAAAAACTTTAAAAACTGGATAGAAGTTGGTGGTTTCGATAACATAACTTTTAAACCGAACGGAAAAGCTATGAGGCTATTAACCAAGCTTTCTATAGAAAATCTTCTCCACCCTTTTCAAACTTTTATCTTAGGACAGAAAAACTTAGCTCCTAAGATTGCAATAAATTACAACATCCCTCTTATTTTTTATGGGGAAAATGAAGCGGAATATGGCAATCCAATTGCCGATAATTCTTCTTCCCTCCGTGATAAATCTTTTTTCACTTTCACAAATTTGGAAGAGATTTATCTGGGTGGGGTTTCTATAAAAGAATTAATAGACAAATACCATCTTACTCTTGCAGATATTATGGCTTTTCTACCAGCTGATTATAAAGAGCTTGAAAGATCCAAGATAGAAGTTCATTACCTTGGATATTATATTAAATGGACACCGCAGGAAGCATATTATTATGCTGTTGAACACACGAACTTCAAAGCGCGACCTTTTAGAACACAGGGTACATACAGTAAATACAATAGTATTGACGATAAAATTGATGACATGCACTATTACACAACTTTTATTAAATTTGGAATCGGTAGAGCCACCTATGATGCTGCACAGGAGATCAGAAACCGTCACCTTACAAGAGAAGAAGGGCAAGCTTTAGTAAAAAGATTTGATGGAGAATTTCCTGATAAATATTTTAATGAAGTAATGGAATATCTGGGTATAAAACCGGAGGATTTTCTTAAAAATATTGATAAATTTAGGTCACCCCATCTTTGGGCAAAAATTAACGGAGAATGGAGATTAAGACATAACGTTAACAGTGAGGGAATAGACGACTAAACAAACAATGCATAAGCTAATATTTCTTTTCCGTTTATATAGACCGCAAGGTTTGATTAAAGCTTTTAATATAATTTTAAGAATACTAATTTTGCCTTTTTGGAAGATTGATAAAACACTTCCGGATACCGGAACAATTATAGATATTGGCTGTGGTGCCGGAGGTTTAAGTAACTATCTATCCATAAGTTTTCCTAAAAGATGTCTATTGGGAGTAGATATTTCAAAAAAACGTATAGAGATCGCTAAGAAAACTGTAGGAGAAAGAAAAAATATCAAATTTAAATTGGAAAATATAATGGGTATGAATTTTAAAGAAACCAATCATTATTTAATGGTTGACGTATTACACCACATTCCGTTTTTACAGCAAGAAAAATTGATGTTATTTTTAAGTAAAAACTTACAAAGAAATTCGTTATTAATTATTAAGGAGGTAGATAAAACGAACACTATGCCTTTTTTGTTCGGAAGTCTGTGGGAAAAAGTCCTTTATCCCCAAGAACAAATATATGCTCGGTCTAAAAAAGAATGGGTAAAAATACTTAATAGTCTGGATTTAAAGTACGAGATTTTATCAGGCTCTTTTTTCTTCCCAGATTCAACCTTTATTATCATCTGTAGTAAGAATATCTAATATATTTCCCTATGTTTCAAAACATATTAAAAAATAAAACAACGCTATCCCTCTTAATCATTACAATATACTCTTTATTAGCTTACGCCCCCTTCATCCCCTTTTTAGGACTTTATGGAGACGATTGGTTCTTTACTTATATTGGACACTTTTATGGATTGAACGGACTTTTAGAGAGTAAGGTTATGGAAAGACCGTTTACGGGATATCTACACGCCTTAAACTACTTTTTGTTGAGTGATAATGTTTTTCTTTGGCACATTGCCATGTTATTAGTAAGCCTACTAGGAACTTATATTTTATTTTTCACGCTAAAAAAACTCTGGCCAAATAAATTATCAATTGTTACTTCCATTACCTTGTTATTTGCAATTTATCCTGGTTTCTTGCAGTTACCCAGTTCTCCAACTTATTTACCGATCACAACTAATCTAGTCATATGGATTATTTCACTTGCCTTTACCATCTATGCTATTAAAGCTAAGAGTAAGCCTAGATTGTTATTCTTCACAATATTTGCTCTTATACTGCAAATCTTTTCATTCCTATTTATGGAATACTTCATAGGGATGGAAACTCTCAGATTAGCACTTATTCTATATATTTTAAAAACCAGAATCTCATTTAAAACAGTCAGGAAAATATTTATATACTGGAGTCCTTATCTACTAACCCTGATGATATTTATTTTATGGCGAGTGGTTTTATTCAAGAGTACTAGAGAAGTAACTAATATTAACTGGGTGATGGAAACCTATTATTCAAATCCGCTGTGGATTGCAAAAATCCCCTTAGAAATACTATACGGCTTAGTCTCAACCATAATATTTGCCTATTTCATTCCCCTTATTATTAGAATTCCCAGAATCCCGCTGGAAATCTCTTTTCTTATTTTATTTTTAGGAATCATCTCTGGGGGATTGTTATATTTCTATTACAAGTTAATGGAGAAATCCGCATATGATAGGGATCTTAATAATTCTATTGAGATAAAAAAATTCGGTAAAGATCTTTTATTTATCGGGTCCATTTCTGTATTAGGAGCCCTTCTTCCAATAATTATTTCGGGCCGTTTAGTAAGATTATTTGATGCTTATGACCGTTACACTCTAACCAGCATCATAGGTGTAGGTTTCATTATCATTGGATTATTATTTTTTTTAAAAATTAATTCATCAATTCGTAAGCTATTTATAATATCAATTATAGCCCTTTCTGTTGCTACACATTTGATGAATGGATACTTATATACAACAAACTGGAATAAACAAAAAAATATCTGGTGGCAGCTGTATTGGCGTGCGCCGAAAATAGAGAATAATGCTATGCTTATTTTCAACTTCCCACCTCTTACTCAAAAAAACCTTTTTAGTGAAATAATAAATAGGGTAAAGTGGTACAGAATATACTGGGTAGATTATCAAATTTATGGTCCTGCAAACTTATTTTTTAATTATAATGATTTATATAGTCACAACATTAACGGAGACTACCTACCAGACAAAAATGTGGTCAAAAAAATAGAGGAAAAGGCAATTGATCAGACTGATAATTTATATGCTACTTACATAAAAGGCTTTGATAAAAATCACCTAAGATATTATCAAAATGCAGCTATAGTCACTGCGCCCGGGGATCATTCCTGCTTATGGGTACTGGACAAAGAAAGACAAGAACTCCCTGATAGTGCCGACATGCTACTAAAATCAAATATTGTCTACTCTGACGCAGATAAATTAGTACAAAGCGATAAATCCGTTATTCCGCCTCTTTCAATTTTTGGCCCCGAACCAACCAGGACCTGGTGTTATTATTTCCAGAAGGCCAGCTTAGCCAGACAACTACGGGATTGGGACAAACTCTCCCAGTTGACTGAAGAACTTTTGGGTAGTGGTTTCAAACCAAATGATGTAAATGAATGGTTACCCTTCATTGAAGGATTTCTTGTCCTGGAAAAGTACTCACAAGCAAAAGATCTTATCGAAACCGCCTCCAAAAATCAAATAAGTTTAGATACCTTTAACAAAAATATTTGTAAAATGCTCACAAGGTTACAAGTCAATAAAATTGAGGTATACTGTAAACTGTGAAAAGTATTTGTATAATTGGTGCTGGGAATATTGGTAGCAGACATCTGCAAGGAATTAAAAAAGTTAAATTCCCTCTGTCTATTGAGGTGGTAGATCCATCAATTAAATCAATAAAGGTCGCCCGAGAGAGATACAATGAAGTACTTTCATCAACTATCCATAAAATTTCCTACCTGAAAAATTTAGATGAAGTATCAAAAGAAATAGACTTAGCGATTATTGCAACAAGCTCTGATATAAGGCGGAAAGTAACAGAAAAACTTTTAGCAACTTCTTCTGTAAAGTTTTTGTTATTGGAAAAAATACTCTTCCAAAAAAAGGAAGATTATCGCGCTATTGGAGAATTATTAAAAAAGAAGGGTTGTAAGGCCTGGGTTAATTTTAGCATGAGGACAATGCCTTTCTATCATAATTTAAAAGGAAAACTCAAAGGGAATATTCAGATGGCTGTTTCAGGCAGTCAATACGGCTTGATTACTAATATTATTCATTATGTGGATTATATTTCCTTTTTAACTAACTGTAATAATTTTAAAATCTCAACCTCCGGGCTGGATTCACAACCGATAGCTAGTAAACGTCAGGGTTTCCTGGAATTAAACGGCACCTTAGATGTTTACTTTGAGAATGGCAGTAACGGTTCATTCACTTGTTTCCCTGATGGTGATGCACCGTATATGATAGAGGTCTTCTCAAAAAATTACCGTTGTATTTCTAAAGAAAACGAAGGAATAGCCCAAATTTCATCATTCCCGACCTGGAATTGGCAGAAAGTAGATAGTAATATTCCTTATCAATCTGATATGACTAATATCGTAGCTCAAGAGATATTGACAAAAGGAATTTGTCATCTTACCCGGTATACTCAAGCATCGGATCTTCATTTACAGCTTTTTGAAGGTTTGCTTAAATTTTTAAATGGATCTAATGCTAAAAAATTCAATCTCTATCCATTTACATAAAATATGACAGAATACACAGAATCTTTACTATTAGTCGGCTCGGGACCTATGGCAATTGAATATGCTAAAGTCTTAAAAAAATTAAATCAGAAATTTCAAGTGGCCGGAAGAGGCGAGAAGAGTGCAGAAGAATTCGAAAAGAGCCTGGGAGTAAAAGTAAATACGGGAGGTATTGATCGGTTTTTTAAGCAACACAAAAAAATCCCGAAGACCGCTATTGTGGCTGTTTCAGAAGATCAGTTGGGAACGGCAACTAAGATTCTTATTAAACATGGAGTAAAACTCATTCTGGTTGAAAAACCGGCTGGATTAGATTTTAAGGATATAAAAGAAGTAGAGAATTTAGCAAAGAAATTAAAAGTAAAAGTTTACGTGGGATATAACAGAAGATTTTATTCGTCGGTTGAGAAAGCAAGAGAAATAATAAAAAAGGATGGAGGCATCTTATCTATCGTTTTTGATTTCACAGAAGCAAGCTTCCGTATTGAGCCTTTGACTAAGGCCCCTGGAGTAAAAGAAAATTGGTTTCTACAGAATTCTACGCATGTGATTGATCTAATGTTTTTCCTTGCAGGTTTGCCTAAAAAAATGTCGTCGTATGCCTCTGGCTCCCTTCCTTGGCATTCTAAAGCTGCAATTTTTAGCGGTGGTGGTATTACTGAAAAAGGAATTCTATTTTCCTATCATGCTAACTGGAAAGCCCCCGGCAGATGGACAGTTGAAGTAATGACAAAGAAAAATAAATTAATATTTAAACCTATGGAAAAGCTACAAGTTCAAGAGCTGGGAACCTTTGCAATTAAGGATATATCTTTAGAAGATCAGCTGGACACAGGATTTAAAGCCGGCATCTATAAAGAAGTTCAGTCATTTCTGGGTAACAGACACGATTTATGTACTATAAAAGAACAAGTAAAAAACCTCAGGTTTTATCAGCAAATTTTAGAAGGAAAATCTTAAATTGCTGTCCAACCTCCATCAACCATAAAAGTAGTTCCGGTAACATACGATGCGGCATCTGATGATAAAAATAAAACAGCGCTTGCTATTTCTTCCGGTTTACCCATCCTGTTAAGCGGCGTATTTCTCTCATAATTTTTAACAAATATTTTATTTTGATTATCAAAAATACCTCCGGGGCAAACTGTGTTGACCCTTATATTAAATTTTCCAAAGTAAGAAGCCATATACCTTCCCAGATTGATTATGCCTCCTTTGATGGCAGAATAAGCCATTGCACTGCTCATGTCAGTGCCTTCGTAAACAGAAAAATTATTCCCTACTACTCCGTAGGTTGAACCAAAATTAATTAAACTCCCACCCCCCTGCTCCTTCATTAATAAGCAAACTTTACGGCTAATCCAGGCATAGCTATTAAGATGCATGTCCACATTTTTCTGCCATGATTCTAAACTTAGCTCTTCAACCTTATTACCCCAATCTTTTGTTCTGGGATACGCTGTATTTACCCATATGTCAATATTTTCATACTCTTTTTGTAATTTATCTATTGATTGATCAATGTTAACTAAATCTGTTACATCAAAGTATTCATATTTGACATCTTTACCTTTATTTTTAAGGCTCTGCTGAATTTTTTTGGCTTTATCTTGATCTATGTCTAAAATAATTACCTTAGCTCCGGCATCTGCCAGGGCGCGCGTCACTTCTATTCCTATCAGACCAACACCACCCGTTATAAAAGCTACTTTCCCCTTTAAAGAAAATTTCTGAAGATAATTACTCATAGTGATATGATACCATCTTTTACTAGAAATTCTATAAACTTAAAGTCCAGCTCAGAGTCAATATCCGTCCGCGAAACATCGCCCATTACATAAACAATGGAATCATCGCTTATCACATTAATATTTCTTTTATTAATCAAAAAATTTCTATCATAAATATATATGGATGCATTAACATCATAAACTTTGGGAGTTTCCTGCCTGCGGATAAAATGTTTACCTGGTTTGCAAACACCCGCTTTACCTTCCGTATTTATCTCCACCATATTAAAATAAGGATTTTTGTGGGCAGCAACTACACTAAATAATGTCTTAGGTTTTTTCTCTAAGAATAAACTATATGAATTTTCTAAGTCCTGTATTGTCCGTACCGGAGATGTAACATCCAAATCCATCACGAGGTTATACTTTTCCTTATATATATCCTCGCTGGAAAGCAAGGCATGCCTAATAGCTGGAATTTTTGCACTTATATCAGAAGCAAGGTCTGAAGGCCTCAAAAAGGGCACTTCCGCCCCAAACGACTTTGCAATTTTAGCAATTTCTTCCGAGTCGGTACTTACCACAATATGCCCCCCCCTACCCCACTTCTTTGCCTGATTGATTGTGTAATAGATTAATGGTTTACCGGCCAGCTCGCGGATATTCTTACCCTTTACGCCTTTTGACCCACCTCTAGCACAAATAGTAATAAGCAAAGCTTGATTCTTCGAATTTAGCAAGTTATCCATTTTTAAATGTTACTATCTTCTTAAATAGATCGCCTGCTTCAATTAAATTATTCATCATCCGTGGATTATCTATATTATCAAAAAAATACTTTAACTGTTCTTCATATTCCTGGCCTCTATTATAATCCAATTCAATGCTATTTTTGACTATTCCCCCCTCATGCTCCTTAATTTCCGCATCTATTAAGTCAGCCACTACAGTTAACTTCTCAAAATCTATTTGTATATATCTTTGCCTTATCTGACTTAAGAAATCAAGATGAATATTAACAGGAACACCTCCTGATATAACTGTCATATCCGCATAATCCTCAGCATCTACGGTTACATTGCTTACTTTTGCAAAATTCCCTGAAATTTTTTTAATCCCGCCGAGCAGATAACCAACATAATCCATCTCATGCGACAGATCAAGGATTACTCCCCCTCCCATGGCGGTATTTGCGGAATAACCTTTAAGGTGATCCGTATTTGGTCTCCATGCCGGCAGGAATGAGGTGCAAACTACCCGGGCATATACCGGTTTCTTCCTTTTCAAATATTCCTTTATTTTTTTAATCACCGGATGAAAACGCAAATTATAAGCAATATATGTGACTAATTTTTTCTTTTTTACAATATTTATTAACTTCTCTAATCCGTCTGTATCTTTCCCGACCGGCTTTTCAATAAAGAGCTTGCAACCCAACTCCGCACATTTTAGTGCGGTTTCTATGTGCATGGCTGTTGGATTGGTGATAAAAGCAATATCCGGCTGTAAGTTTTTTACCTCATCAAAAGTATAAATTTCTTTTATACCTAATTTATTTACATCATTATTTTCACCTGAACGAAAGGCATACAAATCGTGTGTATAATTTTCCAGTAAAATCTTGGCATGCCTTTGCCCAATAGATCCTAATCCAAAAAATATTATTTTCACAATTATTCTATTATAGATTCAAATTATTTTTTTGACAACCTATGAGTTATGTCTTATAATCTCCTTAATTATGGTGGAATATCCTAAAAGACCAGAAATATTTAATCAGCGCTTAGAAGCAGCCAGAGCTCTTCAGGTTGCAGGAGGGTCTGAAAATTGGAATAGAGCAGTTAGTACTTGCGAAAACCTGCTTGATGAATTCGGACTCGATCCCCGTGTCTTAAATGTAATGGGAGTGCCATTGAGGATGTTGAACCGTCAGTATGAAGCTATACAAGCTTTCTCCTTAGCAGCAGCAAAGACGGACGACTGGGAAGTACGGTTAACTGCTATATCCGGACTTATCGATGCATGGAGAACTGCCGGGAGAGATAAAACTTTTCCCGTTCCTCAATATGTTAAAGAAACTGAGAAAACTGCATATTTACATACATCGGCCTTATTTTTTATTCCAATTGCAGAATCTGTTATGACCGATGCCATGAGTAATTTAGGAATCAACAGTAATCTGGCATACGTTGAAGCGTATACACAATTTGGGTTGTTATACAATGACATGGGCATGTCTCCCGAAGCACTAGATGCCTATACTACGGCTGAGGACAACGCAAGGAAACTTGTAACAACGGATACTGATAATGGTCGGTATCAAAACAGACTGGCCCGGGTCTTACACGTTAAAGGAGTTACACAACAAACAATGGGAATGATTCGGGAGGCAAGGGCTTCTCAGGACGAAGCTCTACCTATTTTCCGCAAACAAGGTGATATGCAAAATTTATGTAATGTATTAGCAAGCGAGGGTGATCTATCAGAGATAGAAAGTCAATTAGATACTGCCCGCACTTACTGGGAGGAAGGATTAGCAATTGCCAGAACCGGTAACAGATTATATATCCCCCACTTCGAAGGAAGACTTGCCAGGCTTTAGAACCCTTAGGATTATTTAATCATTAAAAGTGTTAGAATTCTATTTATGTTCAAAAATGTAACAATTATCATACCAAGTTATAACCGCCATCGGCAATTAGAAAGACTGTTGGATTATTATTCAAATTATAGAATATCAATAATTGTTGGCGATTCTACCTCAAAACCTTTCCCTAACTTAAGAAGATACAAAAATGTAAAATATTTTCATTATCCAAATTACTCCTACGCAAAAAAAATTCCTTTAATTTATAATAAGGTGAAGACAAAATATGTTATTTTTTGTGGAGATGATGACTTTATAATACCTAAATCAATAAAAAAATGTATTGATTTCCTTGAAGAAAATGACGACTACTCGTCTGTGCATGGTCACTATCTCAGATTTATAGACTACAAAAATGGTGAACTAAAAGTCTTTCCTGCATATTTAAATAGTATCGATATTGATATAGATTCAAACATTCCATCGGTTCGCTTACATCAACTATCAATAAACTATATGCAATTGTTCTATAGCGTTACCAGGACAAGGGACATTCGTGAATTAACCAAATATTTAATAAATACAAATGATATAAAAAATGATAACCTAATCGAACTCCTGCAAGCAATAATTTTATGCATTAATGGAAAATCAAAAATTCTTCCATTTATTTATTGTATGCGGGAACATACTCCTGACTCAACCGGAACGTATACTGATTCACTTGAGGTGATTTCTGTCAAAAAAAGATACAAAAAACAATACGCGGCTTGGGTAGAAATCATCGTAAATCAATTAATAAAAAAAGAGGGTCTCACAAGAGATGAGGCATTAAAAAAAGTTAGCCTTTCCATAGAAGCATTTCTCAAAGGATTATTAATAAAATTCCCATTTATTACCATAAATTTAGTGAAGGTAAAAAAGATAATCAACGATATTACTTTAGGTATTGCATTGAAAGTTTATAATTTAACAATAAATAAAACTGATCCTCGGACTTTGAAAAAACATGCGTACTCAAAATTATCAGGTAAACCAGTTATTGATGAGGTAAAAAACTATATTCGAAAATATAGTATTTCTAATCAATATGATAATGTATAATAAGAAACTTAAGATATTATGAAAGTAATAATTCTTTGTGGAGGGGTTGGTACAAGATTAAAAGAAGAGACCGAGTTTAAACCAAAACCAATGGTTGAGGTGGGCGGAAAACCTCTTATTTGGCATATTATGAAAATATATGCACATTACGGATTTAATGAATTTATTCTAGCCTTAGGATACAAGGGAAATTACATTAAGGATTTTTTCTTAAACCAAAAGGCTTTTACGACTGATTTCACCCTTAATACAAAGACTTATAAAACTACTTTCCATTTAAAAAACCGCAAAGAAGACGGTGTTGATGTTTTTAATATAACTTTTGTTGATACCGGTGTAGAATCACCTACTTCGGACAGAATTATAAAATGTAAAAAATATATCCCTGAAACAGACAAAGAATTCATGGTTACTTATGGAGATGGAGTGTCAAATATTGATCTAAAGAAACTGCTTGAATTTCATAGGCATCAAAAAACTATCGGCACAATTACTGGTGTACATCCTAGCTCAAAATTTGGTCTGGTTAAAACTAATGAGAATAATCCAGATCTTGTTAAATCATTTCAAGAAAAACCTGTTCTTTCAGACTGGGTTAACGGAGGGTTTATGGTATTTACGAAAGAAATCTTCAAATACCTAAAACCGGAAGAGATGGATCATGCAGCTTATCAAAGAATAGCGGATGACGAACAATTATCAGTCTATAAGCATGAAGGTTTCTGGTATGCAGTAGATACATCTAGGGAGCTTGAAAATTTAAAGGAGCTTTGGAATAATAATCCTTATTGGAAAATATGGTAATTAAAAATATCTTGGTCACGGGTTCCGATGGTTATATAGGAGCAGTTTTAGTAAACAGACTTCTAAAACAAGGTTACAATGTTACCGGAATAGATAACTTTTATTTTAAAAACATTGAGCTTATTCCTATTAATTCAGACTTTAAGCAAATTAAAAGAGATATTCGCAAATTAGATAATTTTTCCTTAAAAAATTTCGATGCAGTAATTCATTTGGCCGCTTTGTCTAATGACCCAATGGGAGCTCTAAAACCAAAACTTACAAAACAGATTAATTATTGTTCAACCGTAAAGTTAGCCAAACTAGCTAAAAAACAAAAAGTAAAAAAGTTTATTTTCTCTTCTTCGTGCAGTATATACGGTTCTGCTGAAAAGGGAACAGTTGATGAAAGTTCTCCCGTTAATCCCCTGACAGCATATGCTACCTCCAAAATACTTTCAGAGGGGGTTCTCAAAAAGCTTGCTGACAAGAATTTTTGTGTAGGCATTATGAGAAACTCCACTGTCTACGGATTCTCTCCAAAATTTAGAAATGACCTGGTAGTAAATAATCTCACTACTTGCGCAATTGCGCTAAATCAACTGAAAGTATTTAGCGATGGAAGTCCTTGGCGACCCCTTATTGATGTTAGAGATCTGGCGGATATTTTTATAGAATTTATACGGGCTAATCCTGCTTTAATAAATGGAGAGATTATAAACATTGGTTTCAGTGAAAATAATCTTAGAGTTAAGGAAGTTGTAGAATGTATTCATAAACAGCTTCCTCAATGCGATGTTGAATTTAACAAAAATGCATCTAAGGATAACCGTAGTTATAGGGTAAACTTTTCAAAATTTAAAAAATTATTCCCCCATATAACTCAGAAATGGCCCATCCAAAAATCTATCAAAGATTTAATAAGTAAGCTTAAACAGGCTAAATATTCTAAGGAGGACTTTGTAACAGGTAAGTACACTCGGTTACAGAGCATCCAAAACTTGCTTAGTGAGAATCGAATAGATAAAAGTTTATTTTGGAAAGAGTAGAATGACTAAATGTAGAGTTTGTAGCAATTATATAAAACCCTTTTTCAGCTTAGGAGATATCCCTCTTGTTAACTTATTTCTAACAAAAGAAGGCCTAAAGAAAAAAGAAGCTGAATATGATTTGACCGTAGGATTTTGTAATAAATGTTACTTAGTTCAATTGATGAAAACAATTTCACCAAAGGATTTATTTGAAAATTATATCTATTTTTCCTCTACCTCCCAAACAATAATTGATCATTCCAGGAGTAATGCGGAATATTTTACTAGGAGATTTAATTTAAACAAAAAAAATCTGGTTGTAGAAATTGCCTCAAATGATGGTGTTCAACTTGATTTTTTCCAACAACTGGGCATAAGAATACTCGGTATCGATCCTGCTAAAAATATAGCTGCCCTCGCCAATAAAAAAAGCATCAAAACATTACCTGAGTTTTTCAATTTAGCATTAGCAAAAAAATTAAATAAGAAGGGATTAAGAGCTGACTTAATTTTTGGGGCGAATGTTCTAGCACACGTTCCAAAAATAGTTGATTTTGTAAAAGGAGTGAGGACTTTATTAAAAATAAATGGTACGGCAATTTTTGAATTTCCCTACATTAGGGGGCTTTTAGAAAATAAGTTTGACACTATATATCACGAACATGTTTTTTACTATTCTCTTATAGCTTTAAGAAATTTATTTGAAAGCGTAGATTTAGAGTTATATGATGTTGATCTGGTAGATATGCAGGGGGGCTCCTTAAGAATCTATGTATCTCATCCCAATTCATTTAAAATTTCAAAAAATGTAACTAAATTGGTAAAAAAAGAGTTGGACCTAGGATTTAATAAACTATCTACATACAATGTATTAAATAAGAACATCAATATATTAAAAAAAGATCTTATCAAATTACTAAATGATATAAAAACAAAGAATAAGCACGTTGCAGTATATAGTGCACCTGCAAAAGGAAATATATTGATGAATTATTTTGGTATTGACTCCAAATTAGTTGACTTTATTGTAGATAGAGCAAAAGAAAAACAAGGATTGTATACTCCTGGTACCCATATGCAGGTTTTTCCCGTAGAAAAGATCTATCAGGAAGAACCTGACTATTTATTAATTTTATGTTGGAATATTTACAAAGAAGTTATTGAACAACTGAAAGAATATCAAAAGAATGGGGGAAAATTTATAATTCCTATCCCAAAAATTAGAATTATTTAACTTATGATTTTTCAAAAAACATCCATTGATAACCTTCTTTTAATAAAACCTGAGTTATTAGAGGACGGGAGAGGCTACTTTACCCGAACCTTCTGTGTTAAAGAATTTGGCAAATTAAATATAAGTTTTGAGATTCTTCAGACAAGTATTTCATATACAAAACCAAAAGGAACTCTGAGAGGATTACATTTTCAAATAGCTCCATTTGAGGAAACTAAAATCGTTCAATGTTTGAAAGGCTGTATTTTCGATGTAGTTATAGATCTAAGACCTGGATCCAAAACCTATGGCAATCATGAAACTTTTGAGTTAAATGGACAATATAAACATATGCTTTATATACCAAGGGGTGTTGCGCACGGATTTCAAACCCTAACTGAAGACTGCGAGGTCTTATATTATATGTCTGAATATTATTCGGGCGAACATGCCCGTGGGATTCGTTGGAATGACCCTAAATTTAATATTCAATGGCCGCTTAAAAATCCAATTCTTTCTGATAAGGATCAGAGCTGGCCAGAATACAAACTATAATGAGAATTCTAATCCTTGGAAAAGATGGTCAACTCGGCCAAAGCTTAATAAAAGAGGGTAAAAAAACAGGAACCTATGTAAAAGGCTACTCTAGAATCGAACTAGATATCACCAGCAAAAATGCCGTAGATAAAATCCTAACATTAATTAAGCCAAATATTATTATTAATACCGCCGCTTATCATGTTGTTCCCGATTGCGAGATAAATGCAGATAAAGCATTTCAGGTTAATGCTATTGCACTAAAAAATTTAGCACTAATAAGCAAGAGCAATGCTATTAAATTTATTACAATCAGTTCTGATTATGTTTTTGACGGTAAAAAAAATAAACCATACAGGGAAGACGATAAAACAAATCCTCTTCAAATTTATGGAATATCAAAAAATGCTGGAGAATTAATTACATTAAACTATAATCCAGATTCTATAATTATCAGAACTTGTGGATTATACGGAGGCTTAACCGGTAGCAAATCAAAAAAAGGCAATTTTGTTTTATCCATAATAAGCGCTGATAAAAATCATAGTTCTCTTGAGGTTTCTTCAGACTTATATGCAAATCCCACTTATTCGAGTGATCTGGCATCAGCTATATTCCAGTTATTACTGGATACACAAAATAAGGGTATTTATCATTTAGCTAGCGAAGGATATTGTTCTATGGCAGAATTTGCGCAAAAAATTGCAGAATATGCAAATCTCACGATTAAAATCATCCCGGTAAAAAACCGCATTAGTGCAGAAGATTTTAAAAGATCCAAATTTTCCGTACTAAGCAACACAAGAGCTCGGAAAATAGGCATTGTCTTGCCATCATGGGAGAAAAGCTTAAAGAAATATATGGAATTTCTAAAATATTAATATTCAAAATGAGTAATACCCTTCGGGAATACTGGATTAATAAAATGAAAATGGGCTGGGGTAGATCCTCTGGAGCAAGAAAGGGGTTTTACTTTTTCTTGGAAGCAGCTAATTTCGTAAAGGGAGGAGTAATTTTAGACGCCGGGGCAGGCCAATTGAGATTTAAACCTTTTTTTGACAAAAGTATTTACCTAAGCCAAGAACATAGTGCTGGCATTGAATTCAAAGGCATGGGGAAAATTGAATATGATCTAATCAGCCCACTTGATAAAAGAATACCTCTTCGGGATAACTGTATTGATGAAATAATTAGTAATTCTACTCTGGAACACATTAAATATCCGGAGAGATTTCTTGCTGAAGCCTTCCGGGTATTGAAACCTGGCGGAAGGATGTATATATCCGTACCCTTTATCTGCCTAGAACACGAAGTCCCCTATGATTTTCAACGGCCGACTAAATTTGGCTTGGAAAGATGGTTAAAAGATGCTGGTTTTACTAAAATAAATATTACAGCCGGTTCAACCTGTGTACAGGGTATTATTCCCTACCTTCCCGTTGCAATTGTTTATGACTTATTACAAACTAACAAAAATCCAAAAAAAGTTTTTTGGGAAATATTTTATAGTAAAAATGGATATTTTAAGATCGTAAAAAAAATACCAAAATTTCTTTTAGCAGGAATCGGATATTTTTCCATGAAATTATTTGTAAGCTTAATTGGTTTCTTAACCAATGTAAAAGTATACCCAGAGGCAAATATGCCCAGCGGTTGGCTAGGAATAGCAAGTAAACCGGGAAAACATCTCAAAAAAAGATATAAAAATAAGGAAGATTTTATAAAAACAAATAAATACACATATGGATATTAAAAAACCAGCAAAAAAAGCTTTATATAGTTTCTATGCGAATCCTCTCTCTAAAATACTCTACAATAGCGAAATTAAGAAACGCTCACATCTATATCTAAGTGAAATAATTCCGTTATCCCAAAAAATCAATATGTTTGCTCCGTTTTCACCCGAAATACATAAGCCCAATGATTGGTATGGACATGCTAAAATCTTTAAGAAGTTTTTAGGTTTGTCTTCCGGTTATAAATTTAAATTCACTATAGAACATGGCACTTACCTTGATGATGAAATTGCCGATATCGATCTCGAAGATAATCTTCCTTCAATTATTACTTATAGTAAAAATAGAGCTGATATTTTAAGACACAAAAAAGCTCATGTGTTCAGTATTGGTCCATTTATACATTATGCTCCAGATTTTTTATCAGAAAACGAATTTTCTAAAGAGAAGAAACGATTAGGAAAAAATTTATTAGTTTTTCCTATGCACTCAACAATGGATACTAATTTTAACTTTAATATAACTAAACTTTGCAGGGTAATCGGGAAACTGGGGAAAGATTTTAATAAAATCAGAATTTGTCTTTATTGGATAGATGTTCTTAATGGTCATTATAAAATTTATCAGGATTTCGGTTTTGAATGTGTTACTGCAGGCCACATCCTGGATCCTTTATTTATACCTAGATTGAAAAGTATAATAAAACTTGCAGATTATACAATTTCAAACGGTATCAGCACTCATGTAGCTTACAACATATTCCTTAATAAGCCCCATTACATTATCCCACAAAAATTCCATTTGTCAGGTAACATAAAAGAAATTAAAACAAATTCAATTCTTGTGGGTTCTGACCCTTACAAAAAAATATTAAACGCATTTTCTAAACCGGGGCTTAAAATAAGCGCAGAACAACGCCGATTAGTAGATTATTATTGGGGAATGAATGAAGTTAAAACTAAAAAGGAATTTTTAGCTATAGTCGATAAAACTGAATCAATATACGAGGAGCTTAAAAAACATTAAATATGAAAAAAGTTGCCATAGTTATTCCAATCTTTAGAATGATAACCCGTGACGAACAAGTCTCATTGAATCATCTAAATAAATTCTTGAGGAGTTACGATCTCTATTTAGTTATTCCAGAGAGTTTGGATACGAAAATATTTAAAAAGATTAGATCAAAAAAAATAATTAGATTTGCTTCAGAAAATTTTACCAGTGTACGAACTTATTCAGCCCTGTTAATTACTAGGGATTTTTATCGACCCTTTGTAAACTACAAGTATATATTTATATATCAGCTTGATGCTTTGGTTTTTTCTGACCAGCTAAATTTTTGGTGTGATAAAGGATATGATTATATTGGAGCACCTTTTTTTAACCCAATAATAGGAGGACTATCTTACAAATTAGGAAATCCTATTTCTGGTGGTAACGGAGGTTTCTCTCTTAGAAAAGTGTCTAGCTTTATAAAAGTTATCGACTATGCGGAAAAATTAGCTACACAAGGTTCTAGTAATCCATTTATTCGTAAATTATGGTTTATAATGGCAGTCTTAAACAGTAGATCCCACAAGATATGGCTTAATGCTCCACCAAAAGACTATCCGTTTAATGAAGATGGTTTTTGGTCATATGAAGCAGTAAAATATTATCCAAAGTTCCAGATAGCCCCCTTCAAGGAGGCACTAAAGTTCTCTTTTGAAAGATTTCCTAGAAAATGTTTTGAACTAAACAATAACCAGCTTCCTTTTGGCTGTCACGCCTGGGCAAAATATGATCGAAATTTCTGGAATCAGTTCGCAATTGTTAAACATGCATAACCATAATCTATCTCAGTTTTTATACACTCAGTCAAATAGCCTTCCCTCTTGTAGGGATCTTTCGATGTTGAGATGATAATTGTGTTTTTTGAAAGTTTAGACATAGGTACAACCTGATAATTGAGCTTATATTTTCTGAAAAGCGTCCATAACGGATATTCAAATCCATCTCCTAAATTAAAAGCAAGTTCTATATTGTTCTCTTTTTTGAGAAGATCAATAATTTTTCCATATGGTTCATACCAATAATACCGGGCGTTAAAATATTGTTGTTGGCGGGGCTTTACATAAAATGCTTCAGGAACACTTGCAAGGGGAGGCTTGAGAGCTTTTACCATATTGTAAAATACATTATATGAAATATAAGGCCTGGATACATTTAGAAATACCACTATTAATACAATTACGCTAGATAAAATAAGTCCTATATAAAGTAGTTTTATTTTTTTTGCGTTACTTATAATAATAATAGCACTCATAGTCCCTACCATAAAAAAAGGAATCTCCAGTCTTGGATGAAAAGGTTGCCATTTGATGAATGCTGAAAAAAGAATAAGCGAAGCAATCGTTAATAAATATAAGATTTTGATTTGAGGATTTATATGAAGTTGTTTTCTTTTATAAAAAAACAGAAATCCTCCCGATATAATAATAATTAGATGTATCGGATTTGCAACAATATCTTCCTGCGGATACAGAATAGACTTAACACTAAATTCTGTACCACAGCAAGTGATCCTTGGGTCGTTAATATCAAATCCAATTAAATTATGTAGTTGTACCACTGTATTTTGTATATATGATGAAAAGATGGGGATTGGAAGATGAACAAGAAAATTACGGACTAAATTTGATAATACGCTCGAAGGGTTGATTACTTCATTAATGTAAACCGCCTCTTCCCCTTTTTCGGATACTTTTACTCCAAGAAAATTTCCATATAATAAAAGATTTTGAGATAAAAATCTAAATTGCAGAATAATAGTTAATAACAGTATGGGTAATATTATTAATATCAATTTTTTAAATTGTCGCCACAAAGAGAAAAATAGTAGACCAATCGGTATCAATACATAAAACACAAAGGTTGCTTTAGTTAGAAATCCCAAACCTATAACAAAACCAAGCAATATTGAATGCTTAATAGCATAGAATTGTCTAAGTAGCATCGATAAGTATAAACTCAAAAGAACCAATACTGTAACTACCATGTCAACTTGAGTACTGGAAGCTTGCATAACAGCAATAGGTAATGTGGCTGTAAATAACCTGACTAATTGCTTTGTCTTTTGATCTGCTCCAAATTGAGAAGCTATAATTCCGATGAGTACAACTGATACTACATAAGCAATCCACTGGGAGAAAAATAACATCCTGTCGTTGTCAAAAATAAGGTATAGATGAAGTAAAATATATTCTCCAAACGGAGCCATATAATCATGACTGTTCCTAATTACATCCTGAAAAAGAGTTTTTTCCTGCATCCAATACATAACTCTTGGGATATGGTAAACCATGCTGTCTGTTGTACTTGGAGCACTGAAAAAACCTTGGATAAAAGTTAATCCAAACAGGGCTAATATAAATAGTATGCTCTTTGAGCGGATATCAATAACCTGGATTTTTCGCCTGATTTCCTGATGATTAAAAAAGAGGAAAACTACCCAAAAAAAGATTTCTGCAGTGAGAATATAGTTTCTTTCCAAAAGATGTAAATAGGACAAAGCTTCAGTTGAGATAAAAATAAATATATACCAATACAATAAAGCTTTAACTGCAATATGAACTTTTAAAGTTTTTATCATCCAGCCAAAATTATATAACACAAATATCTCCGATTGCTATTCTCGGATATTAAGCCACTATATATTTTTCTTAAATTCCTGAGGGTAGACCTCTGGTAAAAAGTTGAGAGCCCCGCTCTGTTGGTCCAAGCACTAATTCGTTACGATCCCTTTTTTCCAAATATGCAAAAAGTTCTGTAAAAGAAACTAAACCTCCGTCTTGCTGATATTTTGCCACACGCACTAATTCATCTACAATATGATCAACTCTAGGTTTCGCCTCCATCCCTTGACTACCAAAAACAATTTCATTCCAGTTAGTTGTAGGTGGCGTTACTGTATAGACATTCATCACATACCACTGTTGCTGCATAGCTCTAACCATGCCTAAGGTGGCCCTAAGTAATTGATGTGGTTGAGTTAAAATTGCACCACTCAACCAACCTTTTTCTGCTGCCAACGTAAGAAAACCATCACTTTCCAATTCAGTATGATACCCACCTTCAGCAGCAAATATAATCTGATCTGGGGGAACACCATACTCTATTAACTGTTTTCTATACCATGTTTTTCCTGGATTGGCTTCAAATGGAATATTACTTCCAACCCTTTCTCCTTCATTACCAAATAGTGCAACTATTCCTACCATTTTATTCTTAACTAAATCAGCTGCCAGCTCAAAAAGACCGGTATCATCCCCAAATAACCTACCATGGAAAAATAAAACATCAACCGGCTTAGTTGGACGACCGCTCAAAAGCATCGTCGTTGCTTGATAGATATTCCGAGAATCTAAGTTATCAATCATAAGAATAATATTATATCACTATGGGTTATCAATAGCAATTCCTTGACAAGAAGCAGAATCCTCTATACACTAAACCCTATATTCATATGGCAATTAACGTAACTCACGTAAAACCAGAATTTATTGATGACCGGGGATACATTACCCGTTTGGTAAATGATGATGGAAAAAAATTCGTAGCAGTTTTGTATATTACCAGTAAAGCAGGTACCCAGAGAGCAAATCATTACCATAAAAAGGATGCTCATTATGTGTATTGTTTAAGCGGAAAATTTAGATACTCCGAGAAAAATATGAAGAAATCAAATTCGAAAGTAGAATCAGTAATTTTAAAACCTGGTGACCTGGTACTTACTAAACCAATGATTGCTCATGCCATGGAATTTATGGAAGATACGGTTTTTCTGGCTATCACAACAGAGCACCGCCAGCAAGGAAAATACGAAGACGATTTAGTAAGGATTAAAATTACCACGGATGACAAACAATAATCATTCGGTATTTAAATTAAACTACTGCCGAATGTGTAAGGGAAGAAGTCTTAAGAGAATCATCTCCTTGTCCCCCACTCCCCCTGCTAACGCATTTCTAACAAAGACTGATCTAAAAAAGAATGAATCATTTTTTCCGTTACAAGTCAATTTTTGTATCGATTGCGGCCAGTTGCAACTAACCCATGTTGTTTCTCCGGAATTACTTTTTAGAAATTATGTCTACGTATCCTCTACTTCAGCTGTTTTTGTTACTCATTTCGAAGAATATGCCGGCGATTTAATAAAAAGGTTTAAATTAAACAAAAAATCTTTGGTGGTTGATATAGGTAGCAATGATGGAATTTTGCTTAGACCGTTAAAAAAAGCCGGTATCAAAATACTGGGGGTCGACCCTGCAATAAAAATCGCAAAGAAAGCAACGAACTCAGGCCTTCAAACTTTACCTTTTTTCCTAAACACTAAAGTCGCCAAAAACATTGTAGATAAATTCGGACAGGCTGATGTTGTCACCGCCAATAATGCCTTTGCCCATATTCACGATTTAGATGAGATTATAGAATCAGTTAAAATTTTAACTAAAGACGACGGGGTTTTTGTAATTGAATTTCCGTATCTGATTGATTTTATAAAAAAGAATCTATTCGATACAATCTACCATGAACATTTATCATATCTTTCGGTCAGATCTCTCTCTGCAATTTTTAAAAGACTGAACATGGAAATATTTGACGCCAAAAAGGTCAGTTCTCACGGTGGGTCACTACGGATCTATGGTAAAAAAATGGGCGCTAAATACAAAGTAAAGAAAGCTGTACAAAAGTTCTTGGACGAGGAAAAAAACTTAGGACTTAATGAAACCAAAACATATCTGGATTTCGCAAAAGCCATTAAAAATAACAGGAGAGAACTTACTGTTCTTCTTAAAAAATTGAAATCGCAGGGAAAGACTATCGTAGGATACGGTGCTCCGGCAAAGGGGAATACTTTGCTAAATTTCTATAAAATTGGACCACAAATTCTAGATTATATAGTAGACGACAGTGCGTATAAACAAGGACTCTATACTCCTGGTACTCATATCCCAGTCTTTCCTTTTAATAAAATCTCAGAGACCAAACCTGATTATATATTCATCCTAGCTTGGAATTTTGCCAATCCAATTATGGATAAATTATCAAGCTTTAAAATAAACGGTGGTCGTTTTATAATACCTGTTCCAAAAGCAAAAATAATATAAATGTCAAAAATTACTTCTCAACTCCTAAATACTATTGTCAGCGATATCAAAGAAGAAGCAAAAGCTCTTGAAGGCAAAACAATTCTTATATCCGGAGGATCAGGATTTATAGGAAGTTATATTAACGCAGTTTTATATCTGTTAAATAAAAAAGTGTTTAAAAACAAATGTAAAGTGATATCAATTGATAATTATATAACCGGTTCGAAGAAAAATTTCTTACTGGATATTAAAGATAAGAATTTCCAGTTTCAGGACGGAGATATAAGGCTCCCGGTAATTACAACTGATAAAGTAGACTATATTATTCATGCAGCAGGACTTGCTTCTCCCTTCTACTATAAAAAATATCCTTTAGAAACAATAGAGAGTGCAATATTGGGCGCAAAAAATTTGTTAGAGTTGGCACGAATAACTAAACCGGTAAGCTTTTTGTTTTTTTCGTCCAGTGAAATATACGGTGATCCGGATCCTAAATTTGTTCCAACTCCGGAAACCTATGCCGGGCATGTTTCAAGTGTAGGACCAAGAGCTTGCTATGATGAATCCAAGCGACTAGCTGAAACATTATGTATTACTTATCATCAGATTTATAATATTCCCGTTAAGATTGTTCGACCCTTTAACATATACGGACCAGGCATGAAACATATTGATTACCGTGTGATTCCTACCTTTATTTATAATGGCTTAAAAGGTAAAAATCTCCCCGTACACGACAAAGGGGTTCAAACACGAACTTTTTGCTATATAACAGATGCAATTGTAGCAATCCTTAAAGTATTAATCTCCGGAAAAACAGGAGAGGTGTATAACATTGGCAATGATAAGCCGGAAATTGGCATGTTTGAGCTAGCCCAAACTATAGTAGATATGTTAAATAACGGATCTAAGCCACGGAGAAAAAATTACCCACTAAATTACCCTGCCGGAGAACCACAAAGGCGTTGTCCTGATTTAACAAAAATTATAAAGCAATTAAATTACGAACCAAAAGTTGATCTTAAAACAGGCCTCAAACAAACAATTAAATGGTTTAAGCAAAATTATCATCTGTAAAATGATTACTTTGGCTCTTATCGGTATTGGTAAATGGGGTCAGAATTATTTGCGTACTGCTGCTACATTAAAAAATGTTCAAATAAAATACGTCTGCGCTCAAACTCAACAAACATTAAACCTCTTGCCTCACGCTTATATCAAAACCTTATCAGTTAATGATTTACTTAAATACAAAGATATAGAAGGTTTTATTCTTGCAACTCCAGCTTCAACACATTTTGTTATAGCTAAAAAACTACTGTCTTTAGGCAATAATCTACTGGTTGAAAAACCTTTTACCACAAACTATCGACAAGCTTTTGAATTACGAAAAATATGGCAAAATAAAAAACCTCAAGTTTTAATCGGCCATACTTATATATATGACCCAGCATATCAATCATTTAAAAAAGCACTAGAAGATACAAAAACGATCAATTCCATGCATTTTGAGGGACTAAGTAGTCATATTAGAAATGATATCTCTGTCATCTGGGACTGGGGCCCTCATCCAGTTTCAATATTTCTTGATTTAATTAAACAACCAGTAGTAGAGGTGACGGCAACTGGTTCAATAGCAGATCCAAACAATAAGCTATATGACACGACAAATGCTTTAATACGGTTTGCAAACGGAATAGAAGCTTCAATAAGTATTAGCTGGCTGGGATCGCATAAGGTTAGAAGACTAACTATCAAAAGAAAAAATAAAAAGAGGGAATTGGATTACACCAAAACTACCGGATCTGCTTTAACTGAAGAATTAGTAGAATTCACACAAGCAATCCAAGGTATTAAAAAAATTACTTCTAATATAGATTGTGGGGTTTCTGTAGTGAAAATTCTTTCCGCAATAGAAAAATCTGTTAAAAATAATGGCAGATTGATTAAATTAACTTAAGTAAATTTACTTGCCAAAAAACGCACTTTTATTGCCACTCCGGTTGCCTTAAAAAGATCTAACCATTTAATTTTTTTACCTTCCGCATATTTACGTGGGAAATACGTGATAGGAACCTCTTTGATTTGATACCCCTGCATGCCCATTTTAGCAACCAGTTCCGCATCGATCTCAAATCCGTTAGATTGTAGATCCATCTTTTGCCATATAATCTTCGGTATGAGTTTATAACAAGTATAGCTGTCAGATAAATGATATCCAAACAAAAAATTAAACATTAGATTTAAATACCAGTTCCCCAATTGAGCTAATATATATCCTTTTTTTCTATGATGAGATCTTGTCCCAAAAACAATGCCATCCTTTGTTTTCTGTGCCTCATTAAATAAATACTTAATTTCGTCGGGAGAGTATTCCAAATCAGCATCTTGCACCATAACATATTTACCCAATACTTCTGTTAATCCAGTTTTGATAGCTGCTCCTTTTCCCATATTTGATTCATGGCTCAGTATGGTAATAAGAGGATTTCTGATGTTTTTTTTTCTGATTTTATTCAAGATACTCCGCGTCTGATCTGTTGATCCATCATTTACAATAACTAATTGACTTACCAATGACTGAGAGGCACATTTCTTAATAATTGTGGCTATAGTTTTTTCTTCGTTTAATACAGGAATAATTAAAGAGATGCCGTCCTTCATCTCAATTCCTTATGTTGATCATAATACCACTGAATTGTTCTCTCTAGGCCCACTTCAAAATTAGTTGTTGATTTAAATCCAAACTCTTTTTCTGCTTTTGAGGTATCTAATTTTCTCCGTGGTTGCCCATCTGGCTTAGTCTTATCCCATATTAATCTTCCGGTAAATCCAATTATTTTCTGAATTAATTCAGACAACTCTTTAATAGAGATTTCGAAAGACGAACCAATATTTACCGGCTCGGGCCTGTTATATTTCTCAGTTGCTAAAATAATAGCTTCTGCCGCGTCATCTACATATAGAAATTCTCTTGTGGGTTTACCGCTGCCCCAGACTGTAACTGTTTTATCCCCCTGTTTCTTGGCATCCATAAATTTTTTAATAAGCGACGGTATTACATGACTAGACTGCGGATCAAAATTATCCCCGGGGCCATACAAATTGACCGGCATTAAATGAATTGCATTAAAACCATATTGTTGTCTGTATGCTTGAGCCTGCACAAGTAGCATTTTTTTTGCCAAACCATACGGTGCATTAGTTTCCTCAGGATAACCATTCCATAAATCTTCTTCTTTAAAAGGCACAGGAGTATATTTGGGGTACTGGCAAATTGTTCCCAGTCCTACAAATTTTTTAACTCCGGCTTTTCTTGCTTCCTCCATTAACTGCACACCCATCATGATATTGTCATAGAAAAGCTCTCCGGGTTTTTCTCTGTTATAACCAATGCCTCCCACATTACCTGCTAAATGAATCACAATATCCATATCCGCTACTACCTTAGTACAATTCTCAAGAATTCTTAAATCTGAGTCTTCAGATCGCGGGATAAAAATATCTTCTTTGGAGGCCTCCGCTTCCATTAATTTACGCACCAGATGTGTCCCCAAAAAACCTGCTCCACCGGTAACTAGAATTTTTTTGTCTTTCCAGAATTTGCTCATGATTGCATGAAATTCAATAGAAAGATTCTACCAAGATTGTGTAGCTTATGTAAAGCTAAAAGCAAACCATTGCTTGTATATTTTGTAGTAATTTTATTGTCAATTTTTAGCAATTCTTTTGCTGAAGTTGAGGAAATATTATCATTTGTCAATCTAAAACTGGATAAAGTTTTTTGGAAAACCTTCGGCATCTGAATTTTCCCTAGTTTTAACCATAAATCATACTCCATGACATAATCTCTGGTACCAGTAAAAGGACCGAATTGCCTATAAGCTTTTCTGCTTAAAAAAGTTGACGGCTGAGTAATAAAATTAACAATTAAAAGCAAAGAGTATTTATTTAAATTCAGTAAAAAATTTTTATAAATTGTAATTAAACGTAAAATAACTTTACCGTCTTTATCTGTGATATCCCCGTAACCTGTCATCCATAACGCATCGGAATTATCTTTAAAATATCTACCTATTTCTATCAAAGCATCTTTTTTGTATATATCATCCGCATTAATAAAATTAAGTATTTCGCCCGTTGCTTTATTGAGTCCTTTATTTATCGCATCAACTTGTCCTTTATCTTTTTTCGATTCCCATGCAAATATCCCAGGGTACTTATTTGCATATTTTTTTATTATTTCAACCGTCCCATCGCCGGATCCCCCATCCTGAATAATAACTTCTAGGTTCGGATAGTTTTGATCTACTATTGAACACAAAGTGGCTTCCATATAAGAAGCTTTATTAAAAGACGGGATGACTATTGAAATCTTAGGAAGATTTATTCTTTTTCGGAGCTTCATTCAAACCTTTTAAAGCATCCTTTCTGATAAGTTCTTCAAGTTTCTTTTCTAACCTCTTTGTTCTGATATAAGCACTATAGACGATCGGAATCACCAGTACAAATCCACCTATCATAGCCAGATCAAAAGCCCGCGAAATTGCAATTGTAGCAGAAAATACCCTGAATATTTCCGGAAAGAGGGCAATAAATACCGCACCTGTCCAGGCAAGGAGCCAAAAAAACATCTCTAAACCATTTATCTCGCCTCTCCTATAATGAAGATACGCAAAATAAATCATTATAAGAGCAAATATAACGGCAATAATTTGCAATCCTAAAATCATTTAAAAATTCTCCATTTAACTACATTAAATAAAACACCAAAAGCATCCATAATCGTTACTCCTTTAAACCTATCATAGTATATTGTTTCAATGGGGATCTCGCAATATCTTAGTTTCAATTTTGCTACCTTCACCACCATCTCAGTCTCGATCCCGTAACCAGACGACTTAAGATTCATTTGCATATAAGCTTTCTTCGTTAAGGCCCGGTATCCGCAAATTAAATCAGAAACGTAAATCTTGAAAAACAATACAATTAAGACGGAGGCAAATTTATTTCCAAGAAATCTTACTAAAGGCACACCCATACTTAAATTTCTGGAACCAAAAACGATATCTACTTTTTTAGTTTCTAACGCATTAATAAATTTAGGCAAGTCTTCTCCCTTATGCTGCCCATCTGAATCCATCATTATTATTGCATCAGCACCCATCGAGATGGCTACTTCGCAACCGGTTTTTAATGCAGCTCCCTTGCCCAGATTAATTCTATGTCTCAATACTGTAACCTGAAACTTCTTTACCTTCTCTAAAGTAGAATCCTTAGATCCGTCATCAACAACAATAATCGGAAGACCTAAACCTTTAAGATCAGTCAAAACCCCTTCAATCTTTTTACTCTCATTAAACACCGGAATCACAATAAAGATATTCATTTAAATTTATTTATGCTACCCAATAACCTCTAATAAAAAGGCTTGTTAGAATAATTCCAATAATTATAAATAAACCAGCCACTAATTTATAGTATCCTTTTGTTGATTGCACAATAAAAGGAAGAAGCAAAAAACCCATTAAAGAATACCTGGGCATCGAAGAGAGTGTTCCTGTCAAAGTAGGCATAATCAAACAGCCTAAAGTGAATATAAAATAGCTGATCCTCATTTTTTTAACAAATAACAATAAGCATACCAAAGCAACAATTGTAAAACTGAATTCTAAAAATGCATTAAAAAATAGTTGAGATGAAATAGGAACAGTCATAAAAATTTTTAGATATCTATAAATAACTTGAGGTAACAAAATGAAACCTCCCGAGGTTCTCTCGGCGCCAAAAAGTGGTTGTGAAGTTAAAAAATATAACGGGTTATCAAAATTTAATTTTAAATATAACATATAAAGTAAACTGCCAAAAGGAGTTAGTAAAACTCCTATAATTGCTTTCGTTAATTCTCCGCTTCTTAAACTTAATCCTTCTTTCTTCAATCTTATATAAATTTCATTCAAGATAAGCGGAATCAAAAGTAAACCGAAAATTCTTGTAGCAGAAGCAAACATAGTAAATACACCAGCAGCAAGAAAGTTACCTTTTCTTGCAAAATAAATTGCTCCTAATGACAGAAATAAAAAGAGTGACTCTGTATAAATGGAGCCAAAGTAAAAAGATGTAGGAAAAGATACCAATAAAATTAACGCTCCAAAAGCTACTTTTTGACTGAAGTCTATCCTTACTAATTTATAGAAGAATATAAGTGCCAATAGAAAAAAAATATTTGAAAGTATGAATCCCGTAAAGAAATAACTGGGATCTACATAAATTCTAGTGTCAAGTATCGGATTCTTGTGTACGAGTAAATTTAGATTTGTAAAGAAGTGTACCAACAAAGGATATAGCGGGAAGAAGGCTTGAGAGTACTCTGCGTTGTAGCCGTTTTGGGCAATTCTTAAATAATGCACCCCGTCAAAATTTCCAAATCCCCACACCCACGAAGGCAATCCTGTCACTGCCAATACCTGATTAAAATAAGGAAAACGGTTCCCGAAAACCGGAATGAATTTAACCGCTAAAGCGGCAACTACAAATAACCCTATTCTCCAGGTCAGAAATAATACTGTTATCTTCTTAATCATCTATTTTAATTTGTAAACTGATATAATTTTTGCTCCTCCTATCTGGAAATTATACACTTCTTGTCCATAACTATAATCATCAATATGCCATCGGTAATTACTCACAAAATATTTAGCATTTGTAAGATCACCGTCCGGTAAATATTGTAACCTTTGACGATCAACTTGATCCAACATTAAAGAATTCGAATTTCCCGGATTATTTGCAACAAGAACAGGTATTTTTTCAGCAGAATCATTTTTCACTATAAACTCTAAGGCTTGACGGTAGGATAAACCCCAATAGTCAAGCTCGTAATTCTGTTTTACCTCTTTCATATTCTGATTCAATGCAATATTAAAATATAGATTCTGATAAGGATGATATCTCCACATAAAAATTATAACTGTGACTATTTCTATGCAAGTTAAAATAACTAAAGGTCGGGGCACCGATTTAAGTCCTCTAACCATAAAAATCACCATAAAGGGATAGACAAAATATAGATGCCTCCAACCATCATATAACGTCGAATGTAAGATAATTACTCCAATAACCGGAGAGATAATTAATAATAACAACACTAGATTTAAAACATTCTTTTCAAAAATCGTTCTAATTAACCCAATTACAAATAATACGCCGTACGTTACGGGTACCGTAATAAAAATCCACACAGGGATATAGTGCCACGGAACGGAAAAAGGAGATATATATTTACCCATGTATAAAATAGGTAAATTAGTTTGATAATTGAAATTTACCATATTCTTTAACACGCTAAGTATATTTAACGGATTCATCCATAAAAGAGGCCAAGAAAGTACAATCATTAGCATGGTAACAAACAGGTATACAACTATTTTTTTAAGAAATGTCTTATGATGAATAAAATTCTCTTTTAACAGAACCAGAAGTGTTATTAAAGGCATAATAATACCTATCGCTCTAATTCCTACCAACAAAGTTGTAGCGAACGCATGAAGGAAGACCCACTTCCACGACCTTTTTTCTATTAATTTGAAGAGCGTGAATGTTGAGATTATAAAAAAAGAAAGAAAAGGGATATCTTTTGAATTATAAAAACTATCAGCAAATATTCGAGGACTTAAGACCAATAAGACGCAGGCAATCAATCCATACTTTTTGTCATTAAAGATTAATGTATTCAAAAAATAGAAAAAAATTACACCGAGATAAAAAATACCAAAAGTTATCAGGTGCCTCATCTGATAAATAGTCTTGGGATCCTCAACACGTAAAACTCTCTCCATTATTATTAGTGGTAGTTCAAAAACAGGACCATAATATTTATCTGCAAAATTAGACAGCACCTCCTTATCCTTACCTGTTAAATAAACATAGTTCACATAACCCACCTGTCTTTGTGATGGTTCGTCCCAGGATATGCCATAATCTTTATATATAAATAAACCAATAGATAAGTAAGTTAAGAAAAAGAGTAGTACATATTTATTCCAAGAAGAAAACATATTATTCTAATGTTCTACGATATACTGATATACATCGGCTGTTTCTTTCGCAACTTTTTCCCAAGAATATTTCTTAGCTTGTTCAAATCCTAATTTGGATAATTTATTCTGTTGAGATTTATCCTGTAAAACTTCTCTTAGGATTGATACGAATTGATCGAGGTTAGTCGGATCAAAATACACAGCGGCATCTCGTCCTACTTCCTTTAGGCTTCCTTTATTAGATGAAATCACAGGCGTACCGCAAGCAAAAGCTTCTATAATTGGCAATCCAAACCCCTCATATAAGGAAGGCTGAACATATACTGTAGCTAAATTATAAAAAGCCACTAAGTCTTCTACGCTTAAATTGCCAATCCTCATAATATTTTGCTCCAGGTTCATGTCCTTAATCAATTTATTAACCCTTTTTAAGCTTTCAAGTTCCGGATGGTCTATGTTTTCAACATTTTTTAAAAAAACACCGCCAACAAATACTAGCTTTGTATCTTTAAAATCAGCAATCCCAATTAACTTTTTAAAACCTTCAATCAGAAATGGTAAATTTTTTGTCCAGTTTGCATCTCCCACATATAGTATAAAACTACTGGGTAAATTATATTTCCTTTTGGTAAATAAAAGCTTAGTGTCATTCAGAGGCTTAAAATCTTTATTTGCAGCTAAATGTACTACTTGAATTTTTTCTTCAATAACATGTAAATATCTGTTTATATCAATTCTTGAAATTTCGGAATCAGTGATAATAAAACAATTTCTTAATGCCAGCCTTTGGAGCAGAAAATTAAATCTTCCGAATAGTCCAACCGGATACCTTTCGGGATAAAGTAATGGAATTACATCGTGAATTGTAACAACAGTTTTAAATTGTTTTTTAATTGGTAGGGTATGTGCGAAAAAATCGAACCATGGATAATGTACTATATCTACATCCTTCAGTTCAGAAAGATCAGTGAATTCCTGAATTTCCATATCAACATATCGCTTCATATTCTCAATCAAATTAACGGTATATTTACCAATACCCCTATCTCTGTGACCACTTTTTAATGGATGTATATTAATTGCGATTTTCATATTTTCTCCATAGTTTTAAATAAGATACAGGAAACCGCAGAGAGGAAAAGAATGCAAAAACAAATCCGGGAAATCCGTCCATAAACCCTTTGTGTCTTACAAAAACTTTAAAAAACCAAAAAAGCGGTTTAACAAAAATATAACTAAAGAATGAAATTCTATTAACATTCACACCCTTTTCCTTTAATTGAGAAGCCAGCAGATCAGTATAACGGTTAAATCGCTTTAGATACTCTGAAAAAACTTTGTCTCTTTCGTGGAGCAAATCATTTCTTAAATAACCTACTTTCCCTGAAACCTCCGCCTGTTCATGAACATCCTTTGCCGGCAGTCGGCCACTTCCCTGCCTGTAAAGCCTTAGAGTATAATCCGGATACTGCCCGCCTTTTGTTAAATACCTTCCTAAGAAGAAATTCTTACGGGGAATCCAGTATCCATTAATATCTGATTTAGAACTGGTTACCCGTTCAATTTCTTCTGCTAAATCTTCTGTCACTACTTCGTCAGCATCAAGCTGTAATATCCAATCTCCGTGGCTTGCATCTATTGCTTTATTTTTATTAATATGGAAAACTGGCGGATTATTTGTTTGGATAATTTTAGCGCCAAATTCTTTCGCTATATCCAGAGTCTTATCTTTTGACCCACCATCCACAATTACTATCTCCCACGCAAAATCCTTTATTGACTCAAGACAATTTCTTAAGTTATCTTCTTCGTTATAAACCGCTAACACTACAGATATTTTTTTCATAATTCTGCGCTGACTAGAAAAAAATCATCTCCCCCATCGGGAAAATGAATAATTTTTTTTACATCAAAATCAGATCTGTGTTTTAAACCATCATATTGACTTGGGCTCAAAACATATAATACTCCAGGCGTAGGCATACTTTCAATCGGATCCCATCCTCCGAAATAATATTTATCAAAATAGGCAACTACACTAGTTTTTTTGATTTCACCACGATTATAGACCACAGTATTCAGGAACTCAGGTAATGGAGTTTTTAGATACAACAGGAAAAAGATATACGGTTGCGATCGGATATCTGTGATATAAACTTGATTATACTCCGGATGCAATTTTACAAATTCCACTACTTGTTTCATTCCATATTGCCATTCATGAGGATCTTTCAAAGGATAAACATTAAAATAGTAATTAGTATAGGAATAAACCTGCAAACTTACGACGAAGAGAATAATTATTAAAATATATATCCTTAATCTTTGTTTAAATAATCCGACGATGGAAGCTGCACCTATGGCCGACAAAAGATGCAAATTCCCCATCATAAAAACCGCCCTATTGGCGCTGGGAGCGCCTTTAACCAGACTGGCAGGTATCGGAGCCAATATCAACCAAGCAAGGATGATCATAGATGCCTTAGACCTCATTTTCAACAGAAAAAATAGTCCAACCAGAATAAAAAATGCATCAATTTTATAGAATTCTCCGATAACTTTGATAGAAGTTCTGGGGCTCTGATCGCCGGAAATAAAAAGATATTGCGGAGTAAAATGAGTTATATACTGTTTAAGGATAATTTCTCCTACACCAAGGAAAGAATTATTTGTTTTTTGAAAGATTTGAGTTTTCTCAATAATATCCCTGGAGAATTGAGTTTGTTTAGCTCTCGCCGTTCCGAGAAGTCTGGTATCAATAAAAAGTAGTGTAATAAATACAAAAAAAATTAATAACCCGCTATAAAAATTCCAAGAAAGTTTTCTTAAATCCTTAAAATATAACAGGATCAGCAATAAAACAACAATCGGAACCACAATCTTTGATGAGTGGTAAGAAAAAATACTGAATCCAAAACTTAAAAAAGCTAAGCTCAAAAGTTTTCTTTTATTCTGTAAGGCTAAGAAAAAAAATAATAGGCCCAGTAAGAAGAAAAAAAGGGCGAAATTGACTTCCCAAAGCCCCCTTGAAAATTGTATATGATACGGGGAAACAGCTAAAAACAAAGCAGATAATAATGCTATCAGATTATTTTTGAAAAGAATCCGTGCCAAATAAAAAATTACCAAAACACTAAATATGCCAATTACAGCGCTAGGTAATCTGACAGTAAAATCCGACAATCCAAAAAGCTTAACAAAAATAGCAGTTATATAGATATGAACAGGATGTTTATCGTCATAAAAAGAAGTGAAAACAAGAGGTAAAACATTTCCACCCTCATCTCTTCCCCAATTAGCAATCGTATATGCATTATAACCTGCTGCCGCTTCATCCCAATTTAGCGCTGATGGTATAGAATTTAGCTTATACAACCTCAAAAATGCCGAGAGAACAATTATTATCAGCAAAACTATCTTTATTCTCGGAGTCATCTCTGAGTGCCTACTATCTTGAATACTGGTTTGTCGTTCGGAAAATTAATTATTTTTAATAAATCTCCTTTTTCACCAATCTCTTCTTCTGTTCCGATAAATAACGTATTTTTATGGTTTCCAATCTCTTCTTTCCCTATTGGTCTAAATTCATATTTATTAAATGAATTAATCGTTGAAAAACCAAACTTATTATCTCCTATTGCTTTATATTCTTTTTGATATTGAGCCGGATCGTACTTAGAATAAAAAAGGAATAGTATATACGGTTGATCATACCTATCTGTCATAACAATTTTCTGATATTTATCATTATTCTGAGCAATGTATGCAATCGCTTGCGAAAAACCATATTCCCACTCAAGCGCATATTTCTTTGGGGAATGTACGAAATATCTGTCTAAAAAAACTGCCAAAGAAATACATACGGTTAAAACTACTGTACCTAATAACAGATTTCTTATATACCAGCGCAGTTTAAATACGCTCTCCCATAACATACCGAGCCCCAAACCAGAAATTAAGGTCAGCGGAATAACCATATTATGTGCCCTTATGGCATGTGGCGTTTGAAAAGTCAAAGAGGAAGCTAAAGGAGCTACCATCAACCAAAGAAGGATTATTTTTGTATTTTCAAATCTATTCTTCAGCAAAAAATATAATCCGGCAAGAAATGTAACTATTTCGAAGAAATACATCTGCCCAATATCAGGAATTCCATTTCTTTTGAGTGGATCACCTGCAGTAAAAAGAAAATTAGGATCAAAATGATCAAGATAATGATTTAAAAAGTCACTTGTATAAGCCTCTACTTTATTATGAAAGATTCTACTTAAAACTGATCCATCTGAATGTTCGCCCCTTTCCTCGTTGATGCGGTTTAACGGACCCTTATCAGAAAATATTGATACGCCTTGAAATCTTGCTAAACCAGCCGAGCTAATTAAAATAAAAAACATTGGCAATAATAAAATAACGGCAAATACTATTACCGAAATATTTTTCTTTAAACTTAATCTTCTAAAATAGAAAATCACAAGTAACAGAACTAATACAGGCACTACAATCCTTGGGCCTTGATAAGCATACATTGAAGCAATAAAGGATATTACAGAGACCCATAAAAAGCGTTTATCCCTAAAAAATTTAATAAAAGAGTAAACTCCTAAAAGAATAAAAAACGTAGCTACATTAGCTTCCCAGGCACCTCTTGAAAAATGTATGTGCCAGGGAGAAATAGCCAAAAGAAAGGCGCAAGCTAGTGCCACAGTTTCTTTTTTGAACAGCTCTTGTGCAAGAAAATAAATAAGAACTATCGAAAAAGTTCCCAGCAAAATAGATGGCAATCTAACTGCGAATTCTGAAAGTCCAAGTACTGCAACAAAAGGAAGCGCCAGATAAACATAAAGTCCTGGTTTATAATCGGAAAAAGACCTAAAAACAAGCGGGAAACTGGCTCCCCATTCATCTTTACCGGTCTGAAGTAAAGAATATGCATTATAACCCAATGCCGCCTCATCGGCATTAAACCCGGGAGGTGCAACATCCAATAGAATAACTCTTAAAATGAAACCTAATATAAAAATCCCTACTAAAATCCTCATACTTTAATTATACTTTAGCTAGTTCACTGCTGCTATGTCAAAGGCGGCTTTCCCGTCCAAAAATTTGATTGTTTCTAAAACCTGAGATCCTATTGGATAATTACCCGGACTGGTGATTAAGAGAGTATTATTTGCGCCTAAAACCTTATCTTTAATCTCCCAATCATTAATAAATTCAAACTTATCAAACCTGTCTACCCAAAACCAATCCGACCGCTCATATCTTATTAAGGTTTCATTAGTTTGATACTTTAAGGGATCATATTGTAAATAGAAAAGCAGGAATTCGTGTGGTTCACCATATCTTTTTGTAAAAATAATCCTATCGTAATTATTCCCATTGGTATGAACAAATTCCATAACCTGTTTATATCCGTACTGCCATGACCATGAATAATTTTTCTGATAATCATTACCATAGTTTTGCCAGAAAACAAAAGCACTAATCGATAATAACAGCACCATTAAAATAGTTAACAAAATAAAAATTTTGCCGGATATAGAATCCTGAATCCGTTTTATTCCCATAACTGCAATTAAAACTAACGGCACGGTCATAAAAATTGCCCTTAAAGAATGAGGTGCGTCCCTTGTAATAGCCCCTGGGATTGGCGAAATAAGAAGCCACCCAAGTATAAACAACTGCCATCCTTTTCGCTCACACATCATCTTCCATATTCCCAATACAATCAAAGGCAACAAACTTAAATAAATCTGACCTGAACCGGGAATAGAAAATTGAAAATTCGACCCTCCGTTTATAAACAAAAAGTACGGATCAAAATGATAGATATAATTTTTTGAGGCCTCTGTTATAAAATATGTCGCTTTATTATGAATCAACTGATTAAGGAGCGACGGCAAACCGGAGAGTCCACGGAGCTGATTGATTCTTGTGATCGCCCCTTCATCCAAAATAGTTGTCCATTTATATCTTGCTCCCGAATCTACCGTAACCGCCTGAAAAAAGGCAATCAGAATAAATATTATTATAATAACTAACGGTAAAAGTATTTCTTTCTTTTTAAAGTTTCTGTAAAATACAATACCAAGCAACAAAAACAGAATAACTAATACCCTACTGCTGTTATAAGAAAAAATTGATAATCCCAACAAAACTGCAGAAAAAAACAGTAATATTTTTTTTCTGCGTGCAAGCAATAATAGATAGAACGATGCTGTGGTTAAAAACAAAGCCAGATTTGCCTCAAGTGCGATACGGGAAAAGACCACCAGCCATGGCAAAGTAGCACTGATAAACATTCCCCAAAGAGAAAGGTAAAAACTTTTAGTTAATTCTTTTAGTATCAGAAAAACAAGAACAACAACTCCCATTCCTGAAAGTACCGAAGGCAACCTGACTGCCGCTTCAGTCAGACCCAAAAGCGCCACAAACGGCGCATCAAGATAAATATAAAGCGGTAATTTATAATCCCCAAAAGCCCTGAAACTTAAAGGCAAAAATTGTCCCCACTCATCTCTACCGGTCTTCAATATTGAATAAGCATTATAGCCAATTGACACTTCATCCCAGTTTAAAGACGGCGGGATATTATTAATCTGATAGAATCTTAAAAAGAAAGCTACCAGCAGAATTAAACAAAACGAAAAGATATTTACTTTTTTATACATTTTTTACTTTAATGTGGGCTCACCCAAAACAAACCAACGCCAGAAAAACGGAAAATTAACGGTGGATAGCTTCGTTGTAGGCCCAAAAGCGCAAGTCTTACTTTCGCACTTTAATTCAAAAACGTTATATATATAGATAATATTGAAATACATGCCGACTGCAATAATCAGTATTAGAAACAGTTTATTTATTTTTTCCAAATAAGATCGGGTAAAAATCGAATTTAAAAGAGACGGCAACATAAGTAAAGAAAAAATAATCCTGAAATTCATCGGAGATACATTGGGACGGAAAGCGTTAACCAACAGCGTTCTGCCTCCCAGAAACAAACCCGCTATGAGAAATGTGGCAAAAAGATCAGCACGTTTAACTAAAACTTGCAAACCCCAGGCTCCTAAGATCGCAAGTAACGGATACGCAGGATACCTGTACCAGGGAAGCAAGTCTGCCTCCCCTCCTGAAAACATTACTACGGCTATCCAAAAAACAAAAGCCAAACTTATAAATCTTTTTAGACCCGAAAGAGGAGAAAAAAGGAAAAATGCTGCCGAAAGAAGTAAAAAGATAAACCAACCGTCTAGCAATTCATTAATATCAAAAGCAGGCGAAACAAAAAACCAACCCAAAGACGCAAAACCTACCGGACGGGATGACTGAATAGCATTAATTCGCCAAAAAATCTCCGGATCAAAATAAAGACCGTAAGCAAAAAACAGGGCAATAAAGGGCAATATTGCCGCAAAAAGGTAAAGGGCGTATTTATATTTCTGCTTTATCAAAACAGTATAAATTGCCAGAAATATAATGAAAAAACCGGTAGCTTTAGAAAGTCCTGCTATGCCCACCAATAAAGGAATTGTGAGTAAAAACCTAAATTTTTGATGAAGCTGAAATTTGATAAGTAAATAAATAACCGCAATATAAAGAAGTGCTATTATATTTTCCGGAACAGCCAGTCTCGAACCAAGAACCAAAATAGGCGTTACGCCATAAATAAGCATCGCTAAAATGCCGCTCCAATAACCTGATATTAGTCTGGCAACAAGAAAGATCATTATAGAAACTAATAGCGCAGCAATCATTAAAGGAGTTCTTATAAAAGAAGTGGGAACAACATCGTCCCTGTTAGCTTTATATAGATGAGCAAACTCCCCTACCAAAAGAGAAAAAAGCGGCGGATGCTCAAGCCACGGTTCGACTAACTTAACATGCACAACAGGATCCCCTCCGTTGTAAGAAACCGCGCCTTTATAAACAACTGCCCTCTCCGGAAAATCTAAGGAAGTCCATGCTCTAGGTATGCCCCTCTCAATAAGATGAATTCCTGCCCAGGCAAACATTTGTTCTTCCAAATGACCCATTACGGGGAAACGGTCGAAATTGTGCGTCCGTAAAATGAAAGTAAAAATTAAAACCAAAAAGAAAATCAACACATGAAATGATCTCCGTCCAGTAATTTTTTTTAGTTTATTTAAGTATTGAGTCATTTTTCATGCCTTTTTCAATACGATCCCGGGTTAAGAAGTATATTGGTCCATAATCCCCTTCGATATCTTTTTTATTGTACAAAAAGCTATTAAAGAAATAAATGAATAAGATGTTGGAACCTAAAAATATTAGAAAAATTCCTATTGTTAAAACCTTTAGAAATCTCTTCTTAACAAAAGAATAGGTCTCAGTTACAAAGATAGCAAACAAAAGCACACTTATTGGTAATATAATAACAAAATAATGCATATAGGCACTTGTTTTTGTAATAAAATACAAAAGTGGAATAGAAATAAAATAAATCACAAGAAAAATATTTTTTTGTTTTTTAAAGAAAACAAAAAATAATCCTGCCAAGATTCCTAGGCCACCAAGAGTAAAAATATATTTTAATTGGTTAATAACCGGATAAATAGCAATAAAGTCTGAATAATTTTTTCCTAAAACAAAATGATAGCCTAAACCGCTAATTATTTGGAAAGGACGAAACAGATTATTAAAGTCAACTGAACGGATGGATTGCTGGTACTTCATAAAAGCCTCACAATCCGGGCAGGAAGGTATAGAACCAAGCTGAAAAACAATATATGGAACAATTGGTATTAAACCTACAAAAAATCCACAGATAGCTCTTCCGGGATTTGTTCTTATCCGCATAATAAGAAAAATTATTATAGTTACCGCAAATAAAAATAATCCTGATCCATGAAGCTGTATCAATAAAGCAAGAAGTATAAACAAAGGAAAAATAACTTTTGAATTCTTTTTCAAAATCAACTCATGCAGCAACCATAAAAAAGGAATAAAAAGTAAGAAAATTAGATCCTGGGCCCAAATTTTGCGGGAAAAAATTACTCCCCATGGGGAAAACGCTAAAAGAAGAGATGAAAAGACAGCTGTCATTAAATTGTAGTATCTTCTAACGAATAAAAAGAATGCCCCTATTAGTAAACTATTAATTACCGCTATTACCCCGCTTAAAATCATAGGGTCGCGGGACCATAACGAAAGCGGAATCATTAAATAACTAAATAATGGGAAATTATATACACCTGTACCTGAAATCAAACCCCGTTCAATCAAATGCGGGCTATCGAAAAATTGAATCATCTGATAAACAGTTATTGCCTCATCAGATTTGAATTCAACTAAATCAAGTAAAAAAACTCTAAAAATTGAGCTTAATAAAATTATATTTATTACCCAAAATATATTTTTTTTAAATAAATTCATTATCCATTTTCACTAATTTGATAATTTCTTTTTCAAATTTAGCTTTGGAAAATCTTTGACTTGTAAGTCTGCAGCCTTTTGATAATTTATTCATTAAAAGTTGATCGGAAATTAACGAAACCGTTAGTTTTTTCATATCCTCCAGCGAATTCCATAATAAACCGTTTTTGCCGTCTTGGACAGTTTCTGCCTGTCCCCCTCTATTTATCACAATTGGCACACATCCCGCCGCCATTGCTTCAACTGTAGATATACCGAAATGTTCCATCTTCGCGGGATCATCCTCTTTAAACCCCGAAGCATGCCAGTAAATAGATGATTCACCATACAATCTAATTAATTTATCATGATTGATATTCGGATAAAAAAATATAGGCAAACCTTGAGCTGATTTCTTTAAATCCTTAAGATAAGCCTGGTCACCCTCCGAAGCTGCTCCGGCCAAATGTAAACTCCACTCATTGGTTTTGCCTTCTTCATAAAGTTCCCTAAAAGTTTTGATTAGAATATCTTGCTTTTTATCTTTCAGATAACCAAAAAATCTACCTACAGATAGTATGTATTTTTTCTTATTTTTAGGTTTTATTTTCTCGACATCAACCGGGGGATAAATTACCATTGATTTAGTTGGCCAGTTTCTCTCCGCATTAATTTTTGTAAAGTTTGAATTGTAAATAATTAGATTCCAACCTTTAAGTTTAAGTTTTCCCCAAACACTTTTTGCAGGTTGCCCTACTAACGGAGATTGAATATGTAAAACGTTTTTTCCGGCAGTAGGATAAAAGATGCTTCCGTCTGTTAAATAGAAAAGTAAATCATATTTTCTTAAAAAAAAGGTTCTATCCAGGATATTCGAACCTGCTCCCAGCGGACTTTTTATAAAATTTGTTTTTTTAAGATTTAGATCAAATCTTTGTGATAACTCCTGCTTTAAATAGTCTGCTCCCAAACCAAGAAGGTGTTTATCCAATAAAATTTCTACTTCATTATCCGATGACAACACCTCAGCAATAGTCATCATATATTTTTCTCCTCCACCAAAAGTATCTAGGTATGGGGAATAAATTGCGACTTTCATTAGTATCTGAAATTACTTTCAAGAAGTTTTTTATCTATATCATCGTAAGCGCTGTCCAGAGATTTCCCCTGTTGCATCTCCCATAGTCTTACATAAGTCATATAGAAGCTAAAGACTTGTAATAAACAGTCTATAATTCCTATTGTTCCACTGAGAAAACCTCTGCGCACAATTCCCTGATTAAATATCTCACTGATAAATATCCTCAAAAACCGCCATCCGGACATTCTCGGATGATTCGCGTCAAACCGCAGACTGGCATCAATCTTCGACCATGCAAGACTTTTAAGCACTATTTGATCAAGGTTGCGGTGAGTTAAATGCAGCAGTGAATTTTTGCTGTAACCTAGCGTTCCTTTAAATTTGGGGTACTCGTGTACTTTGCCAACCCATCCCTCAAAATCTCTTTTCTTAATCAATCTTATTACCCAATCAGGCCAGAAAGGACCATATCTTACTTCCTTTCCAAAAATTATATTTTTGCGCGATATTGCATAGGCTGAAAAATCAGAAGCTTTAATAATCTCTGTTATTTCATTTTTTAAAGGCTCAAGTATTCTTTCATCAGGATCTACAAAAAGAATCCAATCTCCGGATGATTTTTGAAAAGCCTCATTTCTCCATGCCGAGAAATCTTCAAAATTGACCTTAAATATCTTATTGGTGTATTGCTTAGCTATTTTCAGAGTATTATCCCCAGAACCATTATCAACGACTATGATTTCATCAGCCCATTTAACTGATTCCAGGCAGGCCTTAATCCTTTCCTCTTCGTTTTTGGTAATTATTATAACGCTTAACATTATCTCCTTTTAAACAGCTTACTTAAGAAATTTCCCCCGGATTTTGATTGTTTAAACCAATAATTAATAGCGCGTACCGACTCGTTGTTTTGACTTTGCACTTCCTCAAGTGTAATCTCTTGCTTTCTAAATTTTTCAATCTCCCATAATTTCAAAGAAACAACCAAGAAAGAAAATGCCTGTAACAAACTTAAGACCAAGCCATGTAACCCATCTTTATACCCCTCCAAAGCAAAAAAACGCGATAGAAATTCATTTAACGGATTAACAAATAAATCCTTCCAAATAAACTTTTTACCCTGCTTGTTTAATTCATTAGCTTCAACTGTAGTATACCTGTTCATCCTTTCTAAAAATTGCGAGATGCTTTCGTAACTGTGATGAATTATTGCATATTTCTCCTCTGCTTCCAGATCTAAACCCGTACCAACAGCTTTCGGTGGACGATGGATTTCATTAGTCCAGGATACTGTATCTTTCTTGAAGAATCTGATGTTGTAATCAGGCCACCACCCGGAATGCCTCAAAAAATGTCCAAAAATTAAATTTTTTCTGGGAATTCTGACATAATCTATCTGTTTCATATTTGCTGCAATTTGTTGTAATCTTTCAGCAAGAGTGGCTGGTATTTGCTCATCAGCATCAATTACGAGAATCCAGTCGCCTGAAGCCTTTAATACAGCAAAATTTCTAGCAGGCTCAACATACGTTTCACGCTTGTGGAAAATGACCTTAGCACCTGCTTTTTTTGCTATTTCCACAGTTTTATCCTGTGAATACATATCACAAACTATAATCTCATCAGTCCAGGAAACTGATTTAATGCTACCCTCAATATTATTGTCTTCATTTAAAGTATTAATTATGACTGAAATCTTACTCATGATCTTATTATATTGCTTTTTCGAAAAGATAAAAAGCAGGAGCTCCTGAAGGATAGTTAATTATCTTAATTAATTTTATATCATTGGGTACTCTGCCCGGTTCTTTATTAAGATCCAGAACAATTTCTTTAATTGTTGCCAAATATAAAACTCCTTCAGGCAACTTCGATCCTATTTCATACAAATTCAAACCTGCTCCTACAGGGGGAAATTCATATTTACCTAAATGTAGAGTTGAATCTGCGTTGTATTCTTTCTGAAAACGCTCAGGAGGATACATTGACCACCCTAAGAAAAATTTGAGCGACGGCTCATTGGCAGAACTGATAATTACACGGTCGTAATTTCCACCAATCTTAACTGCAGATTTAATCGCCTCCTCATAGCCGGCATGCCACCATCTCTCTGAACTCCAAGGATAATGGACCCAATAATTATGCTGATAAAAAATAAAATTCAAAAACAAAATTATGGAAACCAGAACAAGAAATACTACTTTAAGCTTCCTGCTGATTTTTGTATAACTGTAGTACATTCCAAATGCTATTAAAATAATTAAAATAGGCAGCATCAAAATCAACCTGGTTGCATGATTTCCGCCTCCTTGTGTGAGACTTGAAGGAATAGGTGCTACCAAAAGCCAAAATATTAAAAAAGCTTTAACCTTCCGATCTAAGCCGGAAGTTACCAAATAAATCAATCCTAATATCAAAAAAATAAGCTCTACTTTGTAAAATTCTATGCCTGAAGATTGTCGGAGGTTTAAATAATCTCCTTTTGTAAATAAAAACTCTGGTGAAAAAGATTGAAAATAATTATTAATAAAAATTGCAGAATAGGCAGTAATTTTATTATGAAATAATTTATCGACAATAGTTACAGATTGATTTTCTCCTCTTACATTTACATCATTCATCCTATCAAAACCCATTTGCGGTATCACTGTCGGATTATTAAATATTGATATACCCTGTATCCTCTCCGCGCCTCCTCCAAAAATAGTACTTGTTAAAAACGGCACTACAATTATTACAAAAATTGTAATTGCTAAAAACAATCTTCTTTTTGGTATATTTAGCAGATCCTTCCACCAGATAACTAAAATCGCCAAAACTGTTAAAGGAAGAAATAATTTAGCAGTGCTATATACCCATGGAGTTAATCCTAAACATATTGCAGAAAGAAAAAGCCATTTACCGGATTTCAATCCGTGAAGAAAAAAATATATTCCGGTTATATAGAAAAAAAGCATCTCTGTAACTTCAAACCCGGCCCTGGAAAAATGAGTATGCCAAGGAGAGATACTCAGCAAAAATGCTGCCAGTAAACCTAATTTTTTGTTCTTTGTTATTTCCAAAACCAAAAGATATAACGCCAAGACACTTAATACTCCGAATACGGCGGCCGGCAACCTGACCCCCAAAGCCGAAATCCCAAAGACGGCAACGGTCGGCACAGCAGAATAAATATATAAAGGAGTCCTATATTCTGCCAACGACTGAAAATGAATTGGCAGAAAATTACCCATATAATCTCTTCCCGTTTTCAAAATCGAATAGGCCTGATATCCTACATCAAGCTCATCACCAAACAACGATACCGGATTTTCATCGATTCTATAAAACCGGAGGAAAGTGGCCAGCAATAGTACCAATGTTAATAATATCTTAAATTTATTTAACTTCATAAATAACTACTTCTGTATTCTCATAAAATTTTCTTATTTGATTGCCATTCTCGTCAAGCAGTAAGCTAGTATCCAAAGTTTGTATTTCTTTCTTAGGTAAATAAATATAATTGATTTTATTTCTCTTTAGAAAATTCTGGTTCCATGCAAAATCTTTTTGACTAAAAAAATTACGCATATTATTTAGCCTTTCGTCTGCCGGATAACCGGTTGTAATCGCTTGCTCCTCGTCTGAAAGATAGGTCGTTCGCAAAGAAATTGCGGCAATATAAGAAGTACTGTACCAAGTATAAATAGGTATTGGTCTATTTTCTTTTCCAGATCGATACGGTTCAAAAGGAGCATTCAAAACAATACTCTCCCTCTCTGTATTATCCCTTAAATAATAAAGCGCTTGTAATTCTTGTCTGCTTATTTTTGCATTTGGGGCTGACCCAGGACCGTAAAATTCCAATAAATTTCCAACAACAGTAGGTACGGCAAGAATAATAATTGTCGTAATGACAAGATACTTAATAACAGGAGAAGATATTTTTTTCAACAAAGTACAAGTTGATGCAGCTGCAAAAAATCCCAAAAAGAGAATAAAATATTCCAAAAACTGGATGTTATTGTATGCTAATCCTTTTTGCACGAAAAGAAGTGGCATCAAAAATGCCAAAAGCATGGCAAAAAAGATTATTATTGTCAGTCTATCAGAAAATTTAGTTTTTACTTGGTAAATTATATCTTTTGCCAACTCATAAAAACCAACAAAACGAACACCGATATTTCCAATCAGAAACAGTAAAAAAGCTATAGTTTCATATTCTGCTACTCTTAGATAACCTCTTACGGAATGCAGCGAAAGATAGTACTGTCTGCGCAGTTCCAAATCTATCCAGTTTAACCTATCCCCGGATACGATTAATGTTCTTATTAACCACCATGGTTCAAATAACATCAGATTAACTGCACCTGAAGTCATTGATTTAAAAGCTATAAAATTAGAAATACCTAAAGTTCCTGAAATTAAAGCCAAGCGTATTTTTCTCCTAAAAATTAAATCGATAACTGAACCTGCAACCAAACCAGACAGCAATACCATTCCTCCAAACACCTTAAAACCGGAGATTATTGACCCGAGAATTAAACAAATTAAAAACCACTTCCAGTTATTATTCTCAAGATAAAATTTAAGACCAAGTAAAAATGTTAAAACTAGAATTATAGAAATCGCTGTAGCCGGATTTCCGATCACGGTATTAATCTGAGAAGCCCAAAAGACAGTTTCGCCTCCAAAGGGTCCATTTCCCCTGAGCAATTTAACTATCCATCCAAAACTTCCCGTAAAAGTGGTAAAGAAGATCGCCCAATAAGCAATTTGTTTATTTTTCCAAACTTTAACAAAAGCAAAAGTTGAAGTGGTTATTAGAAAAGAAAACAGAACAGGAAAAAATCTGAAATATATATCCCAGGAGCTAAAAAAAGGAAAGAGTCTAAGCGTTTCCCCCATAACTATATCCACAAAATAATGATAATTTATTAAAGGTTCCTGGGAAAAAAGCGGAGTTTTGGGAGGAAATTCTTTTTTTATCTGCTCCATAAAAGCAATATGCCTGACACCGTCATGCCCCTGAGCGCTCCAGAAATATAAACCATCCTTGAATAGATAACCGCTTGGAAAGTTTATTAAACCCTGTACCAATATTCCCAAAACGATTAATGCACTTAGTCTTTTGTCCCGAAAAATATTTAGGCTATCCAAACAGTGAAGTTTATACCTATAAAACACACAGAGATTTATTAAAATTAATATGAATATACTTAAAAAGCGTAGATTCAGAAATCCCAACATTATAGTCAGGAGCGTAAAAAGAATAAAACCTAAACCAAATGATAATACTAATGACTCAACTCTTCCTAACTCTTGCTTCGTCCGGGAAACAATCGCAAAACCGGGAACATAGAAAAGAAATATAGATATAGGGATAAAAATCAAAAGCAAGCTCAGTGTTATTATTAGTTGAATCATTTCAAATTCTTTGATATATTTTCACTTTTTCATTTTCAAAAATACTTTTAACGGGTACCGCCTTCTCATCCAGGAATACATTGTATATCTTTGGCAGATAAATATAACTTATTTTATTCTCCTGCAGAAATTTTGTTTTTTGTGAGATTGCGTTTTGAAAAAAATCTTTAGAAGAAATAAGTCTTTTCTTGTAGTTGGTAAACAGAATCTGATTTTGTCCCTCGTCTTCTACAAAAACACTTTTTCCCGAAATAGCAGCAACATAAGCCGTACTATCATAAGCAAGAAGCGGCCATGGCTCATTTAATTTTTGTTTTAATTTATCATCGTAGGGGTAAGTAAGTATTATTCCTTCGGGTTGTTCTGCCAAAAATCTTAATGCCTCAAGTTCTTTATCGCTGATAATAGCATGAGGTACACCTAAATAATAACTTGCTGTCGTAACAGAATTAATAGGCGTTAATATTAAAACAATAATCACAATTATTACCGCTAAAGCTTTTTTGATGCTTAGAATTAACGACGATAAAACAATACCGCTAATTAATGCTGTTATATAAAGGCCATAATAAGAAAATTGAATTGTATTCCATGGATTTCCTCCCTGAATAAGTATTACGGGTATAAAAAATGATAGTGCAGAAAAAAATAGTAAAAACGGAAATTTCCCAAGTGCAGTAAAACTTAAAACCCTGAAGCCCATATTGCCTACAATAAATAAAACAACACCTATTATCTCTGCGATTATAAATTTAAACCAGTTATGCGTTTCCAATCCTGCTACTCTTGCAAGTGAAAGCTTTACCCACCCTATTCTGCTTTCAGAATCAATCATTGAATGAATAAACCAGAAAGGAGAAAAAATAATAAGTTGCTGCCCCGACTCGAAATTAGATAGAAATATTAAACCGGAAAGAAATACTGTAAATATTGTTATATAAAAAATGGTAAATTCTTTCTTAAATAGTGAAATTATCGCTATAGGAATCAGTGAACCTATTAAAAGAACGGCGCCGTAAACTTTAAAACCTATTAAACTACCTCCAAGTAAAGCCAAAATACTTATAACGCTTATTCTATTTAATCTTCTGGCAGATAAAAAAATTAACAGGAAAGCAATAACTATAAGAAGCGATATCGCAAAGGGGGGATTTAAATTAAATGATATTGACTGGTTCGCCCAGAACGCGGATTCTCCTCCTAAAGTTTTGTGCTTTAAATAATCTGCAATCCAACCAAAACTACCAGCAAAATAAACGAAATAAAGACTGAAAATTGCAGCTACTTTTCCTTTAATCGTTGTCCCAAAAAGATTTAAGGCTAAATAATAAGTTCCTATACCAAGCATTATTGAAAAAATTAACGGATAAAATCTGAAGACTAGATCCAAAACAGGGATATTGGTTAAATTGTAGGTTCCAGCAACAAGCAGATCATAAAAAAAGTGATAATTCCTCAAAATTACACCTGCAAAAATGGGATTGTCTGCAGGCAGGCCTTTTGCAATTTGATTAATTAAACTAACATGCCAAATACCATCATGTGCGTTAGGTCCCCAAAAACCCATACCATAAGGAAAACTTAGACCACTTCGAAAAACTGGTATCACTTGAAAGATTGTTCCCACAAAAATCATCAATACCGAGAGTAAGCTGAATATGTCAGGTTTTTGTAGTTTTAAATTTAAAGCTTTAAAAAATTTAAAACGAAAAAATATAAACAGCGGAACAATTATATATGCATAAACCAATAATTTAATATTAAAAAAGCTTGTACCATAGGAAATAACTGTGAATAAGACAATACCTATTATCGTTGCAATAAATATTTTTATGAATATTCCATCATCTTTTTTGTATAACTTATTTGTGAAAATAAAACCTGGTAAAAAACAAGCTAAAACCAAAAAGAGACCAAAAAAAGCTGATTTTAAAAATACAGAAGAAATTGACCATTTAAAAAATCCGTTTTTAAAATCAGAGATTTTTTTCGGTATTTTATTATCCTGTCCTATAGCATTCAAAATTGCCCCATCGATGGTGAATATCTTTTCATCAATTTTAATATCCTTTGGTAAAAATTCTATTTTGCGCTTATTCCCAGCATCGTTTATATAACTTATCAGGTATCCTGTTAAAGTCTTTGAAACATTAAAATCTCTTATTCCTCCACCATCTATAACCCATTTATTACCATAAGTCACATCATCCAAAACTCTTGTGGCAAATGTTGCAAAATTTACAATTGAACAACTCTTCAAATAGCACAACTCTTCTTCCCCTTCAATATATTGCCTTACATCACGAAAAACTACTCCTTCCTGATTAACAAATAAAAAAGCCCTATAGTGAGGGTTCATAAACCAGACAGATTTTTTAAAACTTCCCAGAGGATCGTCAGCGATAACTATTTGCTCTGGAGAAATTTCCGGAAAATTATTTTTATACCACTGGGCAAAATCAGACATTGTAGTAATATTGATCTGTTTCTTCAATAAAATTTCTATCTGCCTTCGGTATTCAGATCCATATTTATTCCAGTCATAAGAATTTTCCAAACCAACCACCAAATGACTAAATCCGTTATATTTTTGTTCTGTGTAAATATCAACAAGAGAGGAAAAATATTTTATGTCCAAATCATGATAATCAGTGTAATCATTTGCCTGAACGCTGAATGTACTTTCATTAACACCATTTCCATAAGCATTTACGGGGTCTCTGGAAGCCCATTGCATTATCACTACAGGAAGTTTTGTTTCTTTAAAGCTAGCAGGGTGAAGAGCGTTATTTTTGGCCGGATAATATGGTGTTCCGAAATACTGACCCCAGATTTGGTAATTGTCGGTTGAATATTGATCAGCTACAATAAGGGCTCCGGTGATTCCATATTTCCTTTGCATGTAATCCAAAGAATAGCTATCAACCCACCAGGCTCCGATAGAAGAAGGAAAATATCCGAAAATGCTCTTGAATTTTTCAAATGCCGCATCTATTAACTTTTCCCGTTCCAATCTTTCGTAACCTGTTAAAAAAGCGCTGCCTGCCATATGCCAGATATCAGATTTATGATAAGTAACCTTTGCAGCATTAGCCCAGCTGGAAGTAACTTCTAAAAATATCCCTTTCTCGTCGGATAATCTTCCTTTCGTCGCGTTTATAATGATTTGATTATCTAATGCGTCAAACCGAATTAACCAGGTGGCAGGTAATTTGTTCTTGTTTAAAATCTCAATTTGTCCCAATACTGCTGTTTCTGCTTTTTGGTCTTTCATATCCCAAAAATCATTGCCTCGTATCGGATTAACAATTGAGACGAATGAACTATTCTGAGCAAAGACTTTTGGAACAAAACTAAAAGATAGTAGAAACAAAAATAACAATAGCAGCTTTTTCATTTTTTGAATTGATTTTTTATTATCCTAAGAAGACCAGGTTCTAAAGAGAAGATTATCAAAATATAGGAAATCAAACCTGTGCTTATCATGAATATGACCTGGAGCAAAGACAAAGGTACAATATTTCTGATTATAAATATAAAAACCCCCATCAAAATTGCTGCCAGAAGTGGCTTACCAACACTTTTTAAATAATCTATATCCACGTGTTTCGCCACCAAATACAAAGCTATCACAGAACTTAATCCGACCAGAGTAAACCCGACAGCTGCACCGTTAACCCCATAAAGCAAAGCTAATGTTGGCACGAAAATCCAAGTTAAGACGGTCCACATAATCATTAGTTTAAAAGTGAGAGTAATTCTACCTATGGCGTTTAGGGTATTGGTCAAAGGAGTGGTAATAGCTGCCAAACCTGAAGTTATCGTCAAAACCGAAAGAGCAAAAATAGCAGGACTCCACTTAGCATACTTCGGTATTATGTACACTAGACTGGGCACCACAAAAGTAAGTATCACAAGAGACGGAAAAACCAGGAGACAAATGAAAAAAATAGATTTTGTTACTAAATCGGATAAGTCTTTTCTGTTATCCTGCAAACGGGAGAATGCCGGAAAAGTTACTTTTATCACCTGATCCATAAAGAATCTTAAAGGAGCATAAGCCCACTTTTGGGCCCACCCTAACAGACCTACACCTGATGTACCAATAAAGCTCCCCAAAAACAAAATCATCCCATCATCCTTAATCATAGCAAGTAGGGTATTCGCCTGATAAGGAATACCAAATTTTAATACCGATTTAAAAGCCGTTACCGAAAACGCAATTCCCGGCCACCATGGTTTAACAATATATGTCAAAGCGAGTCCCAATAAACCGGATAAAATAACCGCAATTGTATAGCTTGTTACTCCAAATCCTTTCCATGCCAAAAATACCGCAGTTAAATTAAAAACAATATTTTCAGCTACCTGGGGAATTACATATTTATTAAACTCCAATTTCCTCTCCATTAAAACCGAAGGTATAGTTTTTAAAGAAGAAAAAAATAACGACAGCAGAAAGGCCCATAGCAAATACACCGCCTGCAAATTTAGATGATAGATTTTTTGTATTAACGGAGTAAGAATAAAACCAAGAATGATCACCAAAAGAATCAGGACTTGTTGGGCAGTAAATATAGTCTTAAGTTCGATATTTGTTAGTTTCTCTTTTTTTTGAATTAAAGCTGGCGCAAAACCAATATCACTAAAATAGGATAATAGATTTTTTACAGCTGCTACCACATAGAAAACCCCAAATTCCGAGGGCGCCAGAAACACAGTTAAAAATGCCATCGCAAAAAAGGAAACCCCCTGCATTAAAATCATTCTGCCGGTTAATATAGCCGCGCCCTTGACAGCACGCTTCTTAATTATATCTGTGGTCAACTCCTGAGTTGGATCAATTTGTTCAACGCTTTCTTCCATATTATTTAATTCATTCTCTTTCTGTAATAACCTAACAAATAACTGACTACTTTTAACTGACTAAAAAATAATAGAAAAGCTAGAATTGAAGAAACAATTGTAATTGTATTTGAAATTGAACGTATTGGTGTATCAAATAATTTACCCTCTACAACATGTAAGCCTTCCCCGATAATAACAGTCATTAAGCCCAAACTATTATTCTTGTACTCAATCTGAATTTCTTTTCCGTCAACAAAGATTTTCCAAACCGGGAAATAAATTTTAGACAAACGGATAATCGAATGTGTTTTTGTATCTGTTTCAAATTTAAACCAGTTAGAACCCTGCTTAAAATTGGAGATAACCAGGTCTCCTGTTAATATTTCATAAGCTGAATTAATATTTTTTTTTGGCTTCTCTTCCGCTGATTTTGGCAGATATCTAGAACCTGACACATTACTAAGTAAATTCCTTTCCAGTAACGATGGGAAAATATAGAAAGCAGACAAAAGAAAAGCGAAAACTATTGAGGATAAAGTTATTGCAAAAGAGACTAAATTTTTATTTTTAATATAACGGAAAAGAAACCAAAGGAAAAGCAAACTTATGAATATAAGGCCTGCATCCGAAGATAAAATTAAAAGAGCTAAAAAAATGGATGAAAACAAAAACTCATTGACATTTTTTTTCTTGATAAGTTTTTCTAAACTTAAAACGATTAAAGGAAAAAGCATCAATCCCCACGCAAGCCCTAATCCTTCTTTCAAAAAAAACAATGCCAGAAAAGAAATAAAAGTATAAATTATAGGTAATATCCATATTTTTGTTTTTTTGGTAAATGTTGAAACCAGAAGATACATAAAAATATATGTTCCAAATAAGCTGCCAAACAATATTATTTTCACAGCAAAAGCGAGACTGCTGCTGAGCAGAAAGATAAGTTCTCCGAAATAATAGGGTAATGGCGGAAAATAATTAAATATGGGGGAGCCGTAAGAATTTTCCAGTGCGGGTACCCATCTGCAGGGAATTTGACCGTCCTTAATACAATTATGCATATCATAAAGCCTACCAATGTAAATCTGTTGACTAGAAAAAATTAGAATAAAAGAAAACAATGTAAAAATGATTACCAAAGCTATCAGGAAGGATTTTTTTTTAAACATATTTTTAATCTATTTTTTTCGGAAAATAATAGTAAATAAAATATACTGCTACTGATGCGAATAGAGTTTGAAATAAACTCCTTGCAAAATTAAGATCAATATTTATATGAAGCAGACGCCAAAGATCAAGCCCATCAAACAAAGCAGCGTTTAGGGGTGAAAATAAACCTATGGTTAATGACTGCTCAAATAAAAATACAGCACCTAAAAAACTTACCCCCATTAAAACCATTAATATTAAATGTTTAAAATTACTATAAATAAGCTCAAAAATTAAAAAGGGTGTAAGCCATAAAAACCATTGTGGATGATAATGAGTAAAGATAAAAAATAAAAGCATAATTATAAAAAAGCTCTGCCATAAATTTTCAACTTCTTTTCCTCTATAAAGGTAAACAATATAAAAAAAGCCGACGGATGCCAAAAATAAAATTATACTTTCTCCTCCTGAAATTGGAATTTGGGCATATAAACTTTTAAGGGTTTGGTTTGCAAGTAGTGCCGTTGACCGAAACCCCGAAGAACCGATAAATGGAAGGATTGTTATCACATAAACAGAGATTCCTAAAATAATTGCCAGAAGTTTATTGAATCGCTTTTTTAAAAGAAAGGCAACTGGTAACAAAAATAATAATGGGTATATTTTAAATGACGCACCAATTCCTAATAGAACAACTGCGATAAATATTTTTTTATTAAAATTGTAATTTTTTTTGATTATATACAAGGCGCTTACTACAAAAGCGGTTGGAATAATATCAAATTGACCCATCATATATGTTGAATATAGAACCCATGGATTAAAAACCCAAAGAGCGAGCGCTAAAATCTTTTCTTTCTTATTCAAAAAAATGTTATACAAAAAATACGCAATTGCACCATCAAAAAGGAGGTATGGAATCTTAAGCAGGATTAAATGAAAGTTTAATTGTATATTTCCTAAAGTATTTTTAAAATCAAACAAAAACATATTATGGAAATTTTTTTCAGTTAGACTGGTGAAAATCCAATTCATACTACCGACATAAAAATAAACAGCCGGAGGATAATTAAACAAATTAACAGGATAATTTTTTAAAACAGGATCATTTTTATCTAATCCATAAGTATAATCATAGAAGTTCAAAAAATTCCCTTTACCTAATACATATCCCGCCAGATCAAAATGTATAATATCTGGATGGAATGTTATAGCCGATAAAATAAATCTGATAATGATACCTATAAGTAAAATGAAAACTAGCGGTCTTTTTATAAAATTCATAATGATAACACTACTAATGATACTAAAAATGCACCCAGTGAAGCAAAGTTTAATAAGCTCCTAAAGGTTGTTTCAGTAAAATATATTTCTGCTTTATGATAGCCTGCAGGCATAGAAAAACTTATCTGTCCGAAAGGTTTACCTGCCCAAATATCCATTTTTTTACCATCAATCTTTGCCTTCCAGCCCGGAAAATAATATTTATTTAAATTAATTAAACTTTCTACATTCGAATTAGATTCAATAACCACATCTAAATCACTACGCTTATTCACCTTTATTATTCCACTGTCTGGAAAAACCATTGGATAATTTTTATCCGGCCTACTCTCGGCAGCTTTCGGAAGCCTTAAATATTCCTCCTGAAGTTGCAGATATTCTTTGCTTGCAGCGGGAGTTGGAATATAACGATTAAGATAATAATTATCTAATCTTCCCAAAAAATCCTGCGGTCTGAAATAAGACATACTTGATATGATGATAAGCAATAATAAAATCGTCAATAATAAATTATTAATCCTTATCTTGTCAAAAATAATAAGTAATAACGGTATAAAAAATGTTGTCAAAATCAAAAATCTCCAGGGGAATTGAAAATAAGCAAGAAACGGAAAATTATTCCATATAATAGTCGAGCGGTAATTCATTAGAAAAATTGCCACCGTAATAACACCCAAAACCCACCCAATAAATACCTTCCTTTGAATACTAATTTGCTTCCACCTAAATATAAACAAACAAATCCCTGAAAATAAAAGTAAGATATTCGCTATTCCCAGAAAAAAAGACATGCCATCATACGGACCAGGTACAGAGGCCCCATACCCCCAATAAGGCCTAATTAGCTGTAAAAGAGTCGGGAAATGATCCGCAAAATTAAATACGGTATCTTGCTTTACCAGATTACTCTCTGTTAAAGCAGGCAGCCAGAAATAAATACTTGTAAGAAGACCTAAAAAAATCATTAGAAATGCTTTTGTAATATATTCTTTTTTTAGTGGAGTTAAAAAAAATTGAATAATAAGTAAAAATCCAACAAACGGAAAAAACATGTATGCCGCTATATTATGCGACAACACTAGGGAAGCAATTGATAAAGCACCAATTCCTATCCACTTAAAATTACCTTTAGCGAAAATTTTTGCGGCAGAGAGAATTATTAACGGCAAAAACACAAAACCCACGATCTCCCCTATTGCTCCCCTGACATACAAATCTACAGACCGGTATGGTGTATAAATATACAAAACTGCCCCTATTAGACTTAAGTTCCTTTCCACGAATTGCCGGAGCAGTAAATACATGAATATCCCTGACAGCGGTACGCTAATTAAAAAAACAGCCTTTATACTATCTACAAAAGATAATCCCAGCAAATGAAAAATCTCACCGATATAAAACGGAAGCGGAAAAACAAAGTTAAACAGGGGGTATCCGAAACCAAAACTCAAATCCGGCACAAACCGCGGCGGGATTTGTCCCAATTTGATTATCTTATCTATCTCGTAAAGCCAGGCAATATGCATATCATCTGACGCCCCAAAATAACCACTTACAAAAAGCGCCCGTATAGCCGGAAACGATAAAAGACATATGATTAAAAACCAATATTTACTTATTATTTCTTCTACTTTTTTCATATAGCGGTCGCCCAATCAATATAAAAATTGAAATCAAAGAAATTGTATTACTTACTGTCCGAACCAAAGTATTGTTAAACTTTCCAACAACAAAATATTCACCGGATGGAAGAGTAAAACTAATTCTTCCCAGATAGTTTTTATTTGAATGATTTATTTTTTTTCCATTTGCAAATACCTGCCAGTTTGGAAAATCAAAAATAGGCACTTCAACGATCGCACTATCAGTCACATTCGCCTGGAAATGCCAACTATTGGATCTATTCTGAAAATTCTTTATTACAGCATCACCTGCTAAAATAGCCGGTTTTAAAGGAGCAGATTCCCGTGGCTCTAAAGCGCCAACCGGCAAATAATCTAAAATGGCTGCTTTTTGTTGAGTCTCCCAAAGTTGTCCGCTCAATTTTTCTTCATCAGTTAAATTAAAAATAAATTGTTGCGGTTTAAAATAACTCACATTTAAAATAATAGCGCTTAAAATTAACAGTGCTACAGTAATTTTGACAAACGACTCTTTTAGAGAATATACAAAAAAAGCTCCTAATAAGCTTGCAGTAAATATTGCAACAGACAAAAAACGCCAAGGAAACTGGACAAATCTTAAAATCCCGATCTGCTCCCATATAAAAGCAGATCTTACATGAGTCATAAATAAGGAGAAAACAAATGCTGCAAGCAGCACTAAATTAAACATAATAAGCTTTCGTTCTTTTCTTTTTATTACTAATAAACTAAAAACTGATGCTATAACAAGGAAATAATGAGGCCATCCTATTTGAAAAGACATCGTATCTGCTGTACCAGTAGAAGAAACACCATACCCCCAAGACCTATCCAGAAACAACTGATACAAATTAATAAAATGACCTCTGAAATCTAAAGAAAATCTAACCAAATTATCTATTTGTACCAGATTCTGCTCCATATACGCGGGCACTATGAAAAAAGCCGATAAGCAAAACCCTAAAAATAAGGATATAACTAAAGTTTTAATAGTCTTAAAATTTTTTTTCCAATACCAGATGAATAAAATTGAAATTATGACCGGAAGAAATAAAATAATCATGATATTGTGACTTAATAAAAATGCTGCAAAAGATAAAGTAAGTCCAATCCTAAACCTTTGTTGGTCATGTTTAATCAATTTAAGTGCAAAGAAGAAAACCAAAGGGATTATTGCGATTGAAAAACTTTCTGCTATTGCACCTCTTACATAGATATCAAGCGCTCTGTACGGAGCAAACATATAGAGCGCGCTCGCAGTAAGAGCCGGATATGTGCCAAAAAGTTCCCTAACAAAAAAATACATCGATATTCCTGCAAAAGACACTGCTAAAAAGAAGATCAACTTTGCGCTTCCTACAAAACCTACCAAATAACTGGCAGTTGCTCCTATGTAATAGGGGAATACACTGTAGTAATTAAACAGAGGATACCCATTCCCGTATCCCATATCAGGAACCCATCTGCAGGGAATCTGCAAATCTTCTATGCATTTCCTCATCTCAAAAATTCTCATCACTTGTAAATCATCATGATGCGAAAAGTATCCCGGCAAAAACAGCGGCCATGCTATCAGGATGGTGAAAAAAAATAAAATGGCAAAAGGCCAAAATTTAAAGATTAGTTTATTTCTTTCCATAGTTTTTAATCAGCAGAAATAAAAGCACTGTCGCTGATATCAAGCTAATTATATTACCTATGGTTCTGACTTGCGTATCCTCCAGTTTTACTTTTATGAAATGTGAGCCTGTTGGTAAATTAAATGTTATTAAACCAAAACAGAATTCTTCTCCCCTACAATCATTATTTTGATGTTCAACTACTTTTCCATCTACCGTAACTCTCATACCCGGAAAATCAAGAAGCGGCAGTCTTATAACAGAGTTTTTAAGAACCTTGACTTCTCCAAATTGATAATTGCTTCCTTTTTGATAACTTATAAAGTTTACATCCCCTTCCAGAATTTCCGGCAGCAACGGCGCTTTTTTATTAGGCGGGAGTTTGGCATATATCGGCAGATAATCAAAAATGCTGATTGTTAATTGTTTTTCCCAAAAAAAGCCGGAAAATTTATCCTTATCGGAAATCCCAAAACGCTCTTTAGGTTGAAAAAATGACGCATGCAATACAAGGATTCCGATTAAAACAGTAATTATAAATATTTTTGCAAAATTTTTGTTTATTTGACTAATAAAGAAAGCTGTTATTGCGCCCAAAAACGAAAGAATGAAAATGCTGTCAGATAAAAATCTCCAAGGAAATTGCAAATAAGCCAAAATCGGTAGCTTCTCCCAAATAAATGATGACTTTTGATGAATCATAAATAAAACTCCAAGTTCTAAAACAGAAAATATCATTATTAAAATCGCTATATTCTTTTGTTTATATAAAAGAAAGGGGGATAGAATTAGTCCAATCAAAGCAACGATCCATTGGATTTGTCCTGTTGATAAAGTTAAATTATTATCCTGTCCGATCCCTGATGAACCGTAGCCAAAAAGATTTGATACAAAAAGCCTATTAATTGAAACAAAATGCGCTCTGTAATCAAAATAACCACCCAATAGAGATTCCAGATGAACATACTTTCCTTCAAAAATTACTGGAAGGGTAAAAAATGCTGCAAGACCTATCCCCAAAAGACCTCCGAGAAAAATTTTAGGAACAACCCTCCAACTTTTCTTTAAAACAACCAAACTAATACACCATATTATTATTAGCGGCGCAAAAATAAGAGTCATTAGATTATGAGTAAGCAGCAATCCGGCGATGGAAAGTGCAAGAAATAAAAGAAACTTTAATTTTTGTTTACTTATTAATTGATAAATTGCCCAAAAAATGAATGGGAAAAAAACTAAACTCCAGAATTCGTTTAAAGCCCCTCTGACATATACTTCCAGCGCTTTATAGGGAATATAAGTATAAAGCATCGCTCCGAAAAAAGCCGGCAAGGTTGTATATATGAAATTCTTTTGCTTGGATTCCCCGTCGAAAAAAGCTTTTAAAAAAATAAACATAAAAAGCGTTGAGAAGATATAACCTAAGATAAACATCAATTTTACACTATCTATAATCTGAACACCCAAAAGGTGAAATAGAGCACCAAGATAATAAACACCTGGAGGATAAAATAGAAACTGTGGATAGCCATATTGATAACCCATATCAGGAACCCATCTGCAAGGCAGCTGAAAGTCCTGAAAGCATCGGAACATCTGATGTATCCTCATGGCCTGCAGATCATCCTGCATAAAGAAAAAACCAGGACTAATTAATTGATAAAAAGTTGGGATAGTAAATATTAAAGTCAGAATTACCCAGAATTTATAGGATCTGTTCTCTAGAAAGTGCAGCATATTTATGGCAATACCTGATATAGAACTGTGGCATCCTGCATCGAGCCGTTTTTCGGTTTTGCCTTTGGGTACTCTAAAATCAATTTTACATTATCAATGCTTCCTTTTAGATTTTTTTTGTTTCCGATAAAATAGGTCAAATTATCTTTTGCAGCATTTCTAATTTGAGCTGAAATTGTTGCATGAGAACCTACGATAGAAATATTTGCCTTATCCAGATAAATATAAAGGCCATCGGGCAAAGTACCAAAAAAACCTTCAGTCCCGAGGACCACTCTATTTTCTTTATTTTTCTCTATTAGAAAAGCTGCAATATCGGCAAATCCGTAACCGGCTGTCCATTCTTCAAAATAACCTGCTCGTTCTTCTCTCGGTAAAGGAGCTTTTTCCGGTGATGTAAGCAATAAATAATTAAAATATAAAGGGAGCGGCAGCAAAACAATAAACATAATAAAAAGCGGAAGTTTTTTTATATACGCAAGTGGAGGAAGAATTTTAGTGACTCCGAAGCCGGCAATTACCAGAAAAAGAGGAATCGAAGACAGTAAATAACGGGCTGTAAAAGTTTTTAAAAATGCCATATTTACAAGAATCGGTAAAATTCCCCAAAGCAAAATAACTAAACGTGGTAAATATTGACCCCTGAAAGAATACTGGAAAACTCCGTATATGGTATATACCGTCCCAATTACCGCTGATAACAGGATAGGCCATGTCAAAAGCTTTGGGAACCAATCGGCAATGTCATGAAAATGAGGGATAAAAGGATCAAGGGGCCTACCAATCAGTTCAAAAGGGGAAAAGATATAATCCGCATTCCGAGAAGATAACAACTGAAAATTCGGGCCCAATCTAAGAAAGTTATAGGCAAGAAGAGCGATCATAATTGCTACACCCAGCAAAACAAGAAGTCTAATTAAAGAGTTCTTTTTATCTTTTTCTCTTCTAAAAGCTATCGTGGCAATCGGCAGGAGAAAAAGATTAAACATGCCGGGGGTTTTTGTTAAAATTGCTCCTCCCATCAAGAATCCTAAAATCATAGATATATCCAACCGTAAAGCACGCACAAGCCAAAGACTAAAATAAACAACCCAAACTGTAAATGCAGACAGCATTGAATCAACTAAAGCCATCCTATCAAAAAAAACAGTATAAGGCGTAATCACATAAAGCAAACCCGCCCATACAGCAGTTCTTAAATTGAAGATCTTCCTTGATAAGAAAAATACCCCCATCAAAGTGGTAAAACCCGAGATTACGGATAACAACCTTCCGGCTAAAAGCGGATCCTGAATAAATTTGAGCATCGGCATCATAGCCCACATAAAGAGCGGCGTCTTACCGTCAGATAAAGGTAAAAAACGCAATGTCTGCTCTGCTCTCATCACCTGAGCCCATCTGATATATATCGCCTCATCCGCAAAAATAGGCTGCAGCGTTAAATTAGGCAACCTAATGATAAAGTAAGCAACTGCCAACAATGCAAGGATCAAAATTTCCAGACGATGTTTTAGAAGAAAGTTCACAAGTGTATTATATCAGTATTTTCCGGTCAGATCATTCCATCTGATTCTGAGCATATCATAAATCGCGGCCAAAGCATCTTTAACAACCTGCACTCTTTCCGTATCCACATATTTCCATTCCACCGGAACTTCAACAATTTTAAAGCCGTATTTCTTGGCAAGGTACAAAACCTCTACATCAAATCCGGCATTAACTGCACCACCTTTAAAATGCACTACTCCCCACTCATTCTTAATTTTTGGAATAATTTTATGAACCGACTGCCTGTTAAAAGCCTTAAAGCCACACTGGGTATCTGCAAACGGCAGCCCCAAAATAATACCCCGCAAGAAAGAAAAACCCCAGGCTGATAATTTTCTAACCAAAGGCGCTCCTTTTCTACCATGACGGGATCCGATCACAATATCAAATCCTTCGTCAAATTTTGGTATAAATTTTTCAATCTGATTTATAGGTGTTGCCTGATCCATGTCGGTAAAAAGCACAATTTCCCCCTGCGCTGCCATCATTCCGGTTAAAACAGCTTTTGCTTTTCCACCATGATTATTTTGAATTAACCTAAAATTTTTTCCCTGAAATTTTTTAACAAGCATTACCGAATCATCAGTTGATCCGTCATCCACAATAATCACTTCGTACGCGATTTTTAAATTATCCATGTATTCTGCAATACCAGATAGCACCCCTTTCTTTAGGTTGGCTGATTCGTTATATGAAGGTATTACAACTGATAATTTATTCATGGTTTTCCGGATGGATTAGGTATTAATCTATATATCTTAATCCCATTAAAATCTCTCTGCCAGTCAATTCTGGACCAACCAAAAGCAGCTATTTCATATTTTGCACTATGTGTTGGATCACAAACCGGATCCTCGCAAACCACAAAAAGCTGATTTGTTTTATCAAATGGTACTTGTTTAGGTTTAAACCCATATAAATCCAAATAAAATTGGTAAGCAGAATCATAATTGCTTTTGGCAATTAAGGCAAAATTAAAATCTTTATTATTTGTTTTATCAATTATAAATTTTGCTACTTCTTGTGTTCTTGCAAGTTGATGATTTGGCGGATAAAGTAAAGGGGTTTTCTGCAAATTCACTACTGATAAAAACAGCAATATTACTGTCAAACCAATATAAGTAATTTGTTTATTAAAAACTTTGACTGTAGCTATAGATCCCAAAAGTAAAAAAGGAGCGGGATTTAAAAATCCTAAATAATGATCGTATATACTCTGTTGATAAAAAGCTAATCCAAAAAGCCCAACAATTAACCAAACTCCTAAAGTAATCCTGGGCCAGGAATTCCATTTGTATAGAAGTGCGATTATGATTAATAATGAAACTGTAATTGTTAAATAAAAATTCTCACCGCTAATATATCTTCCCACCAGATTATTTGAATAAAGAAGAGGCATCCGTCCGATATTTGCAAATATATCAGCCTTAACAGCACTTCCTTCGCTGAATAACTTAATAATTGCCCTGTAGTTTAAGAGATTATGTTTTAAGTCGAAAAAAACCAGTGGCAGCATTGTTAAAACAAATGAACATATCCCCAATAAAGTTCCGCTAATCAAGTTTTTAACTTTTAGGTGACAATATTTTCTAATCAAGATTTCGTATAACCATAAAATACCGGCAACAGGTATTAATATTGCTGCCAGATAATGCATCTGCAGCGCCGCTCCAATTGCTAAGCCGGTCAAAGTAAGCCATAAGAAATTACCTGTTTTATTCAGCTTGTACAAACTAATTATGGCAACTGTGGCAAAGAAAGGAGTAGGATTCGGATTCCAGGAAGACCGTGAATAAATAATGGTCACCGGTGATATGGCATATAGATAAGCTGCTATTAAGCCGGCATATCTACCAAACCAACTTTTACCCAAATAATAGATTAAAATAATTGTCACCACCCCCAAAAACGCATTCATGCCTGCAGCGGCTGTAGGATTAAGATTAAAGATTGCCATTGGCAATGTCATCATGTAGTAATAGAGAGGGCCTAAGTAGATATTTCCTACTGAAGTCGGCGGCCCGATTAAGGGAAAATTTACCCCCTTCAGAATATCCCTGACAATAATCGCATCTCTTCCTTCATCTCCCAGAAAAGTCATGTAATCCGATAATCTATAAAATCTTAAAAATACCGCCAGTACCAGTATTCCGATTAGTACAAAAAGTGTAATTTTTTGATCCTTCAATTCCCACCATAATCTCATAAGATCTACATAAGATTTAATAATCACTTTAATGTTTGCACCCGTTGGCCTACCGGATAATCTGGGATAATGATTTACTCCTACTTGACCTACTTTAAAGCCGTATTTTTTTGCTTTAATTGCAAGTTCCGCATTTATCATTGCTCCTCTTTGAGATTCAAGGTGCGGCACTTTTTCCAAAACACTTTTCCTAACCATCTTAAAACCGCAGTCAACATCCTTTAAAGTCAGTCCAAAAAGGGCAAGCAGTGTTAATCTCCAACCCTTACCAAAAAACCTTCTTACCAGCGAATCCTGCCTTTTTATTCTGTAACCTATCACCAGATCGTTATCTTTTATTTTCTCTAAAAATTTATAAATCTCTGAAAAATCAAACTGTCCGTCACCGTCCGTATAAACTATGGTGTCATATTTAGCATTATAAAAACCGGATTTTAAAGCTTCTCCGTAACCTAAATTTTTTGGATGATGAATCACCCTGATATTGGGATTTTCCCGGACCAGCTTATCTGCAATCCTGCCTGTAGAATCTGTTGAACCGTCATCAATTATGATAATTTCATAGTTAACCTTAAGGCGTTTCAAAACTTTTTCCGCCTTACTGACAGTATTTTCAATGTTCCCCTCTTCATTAATACAAGGAAAAAAAACCGAAAGATTGTTAATCATAAGTTTACGTATATAATAAACTAGTGAGCAACAAATTCAAAGATTTAAGTATTTTGGCGGGACTAACCATAGGCATAACCGCTCTAATATGGCTGCCCCACATACTATCTTTACCAAATTTCTGGGGTTTATCTTTTAAAGAGGGGTTTTCCGTCATTTACCGCAATTTTGACGGGTTAGAATATCTGATCATTGCCAAAAGCTTTTATGATCCTCAAATAATAAGTGCGCTTCCGCAGTCTTTACCTGCCTCTTATTTTGCTTCCCATTTCCCGGGATATGCCATGGCAATTTTACTCTTTGCGCCATTTTTAGGTTTTTTGAAATCAATGCTGTTTGTGTCGCTGCTTTCTACCGTACTTGCTGTTTCTGCCTTTTATTTTCTAATCCGGGATTTTAAACTAAGCGCCCATCCGCTTTTTCTAAGCTTTATTTTCCTGATTCTTCCTGCCAGGTGGACAATTGTACACAGTGTGGGATCATCAGAACCCGCTTTTATCTTTTTTATTATCACCGCAATCTATTTCTTTATGAAATTTGAAACTAATCAGAAATTTATTTATATCTTTTCCGCGGGAATTTTTGGGCTGCTGGCCCAAATTACCAGACCGCCGGGCATATTACTTTTTACAGCTTTGGTATTTTATATCTTAGCTTTCAGAAAAATCCGTTTAAAATATTTTCCTTTAATCATAATTCCGCTTGGATTGCTTGGAGTATTTTTTCTCTTCAATCAAACTTACGGGGATTTTTGGGCATATTTCAAAAGCGGAGACAACATCCATTTAACATTCCCTCCTTTCCAGGTTTTCAACAAGTTTCAGTTTTGGGTAGGGGATATCTGGCTGGAAGATATAATCTATATCTTTATAATGGGACTTCTGGGAGGGGTAATGCTTTTGAAACAAAAACTTTACCCTATGGCCTTCTTTGTCCTGATCTATCTTGGAGCCGCCACTTTGGTAGTCCACCGGGATATCAGCCGCTACCTTCTCCCTATTGCCCCATTTGTCTTAATCGCTTTTGAAAAAGTTTTAACCAGCCGGGAATTTAAAATAATTTTGCCAATAATATTACTTGCTATTTATTTCTACGCCCAGAATTTTATATTAAACAATACAGCTCCGATACCAAACCTCCAGTTATTCAATTAATCGTCATTATGCCGCCATGTAATAAAATGGTTTACCGTAAAGTTCCACAACATTACCGGAGGGATTGTCGCAAAAAAGAAAAAGTTATTGTAAGCAACAGACCGGCCAAAAAGATTAATAGATCCATCTCCATAATATATATGCAAAAACTTAACAATCAAAACTGCCATAACAAGCCCTCCCATACTTACCAAATTAAATATCCCTAATTTCTGCCAAGCATTTGTTTTAGTTTTGCGGTATCTAAAAGTCCAATAATTATTGAGCATAAAATTATTTATAATAGCAATCTCCGTGGAAAAACCCTTTGATGTAGCAGGATTTAGACCTAAATAATTAATAAATACTTTGTAGAAGAAAAAGTCCACCGCAGTCCCGACTGCTCCTACTAAACTAAACTTAACTAAAGTTTTTGCCCTGCCTGCCAGACGGAAAAAAGGAAAATTCACTCCTGACATATGTAATCTTACATCCAAAGAATAAGTAATTACATCATAAGTATAATTAAAAACCTTATTTTTGGAATAACCTTCTAAACGGTTACGGAATATTAACGGTACTTCCTTATATTTGGCTCCTGCTAAAATTGCTTCATGTAAAAAGGCCGGCTGAACAATAAAAGTCTTTTCTTTCCAGGGTAACCTATCTAAATTTATTTTTTTAAATAGTTCTGGAGTAAATGCCCTAGCCGAATTTGTTACTTCCTTAATATCCCAGGGTCCAACCAAAGCTCTGTAAAACACCGAGGCGCCTAAACTGAATATCCTTCTTACTAAAGCTAATTGATTTTTTCCACCGCTCACAAATCTGGAACCTATTGCCAGAGAGTAACCATCTTCTATGGTTTTAACCAGTTTTACTAAAACATCAGGCACTACCTGACCGTCAGCATCAAGTTGCGCCAAAACATCAGGCCGTAGCTTTTGCAAAGCATACCGGTGCCCTTCAATCAAACCAACCCCTAGACCAGGTTCTGTTTTAATAAAATGTATTCTTTGATTCGCAAGTAACTTGCGAACAATTTCTTCCGTACCGTCAGAGGTGCGGATATCATCTGCCACAATAATATGAATTTCCCAGCCGGGTAGATTTTTTTCCTGCTCCAGCACTTTTTCAATAGTACGGGCAACATTTGCTTTTTCGTTATAAGTAGGGAGCACAACGGATACTATCTTCATTAAGAAAATTTGGCTAAATCAGCATGAACCATAATTTTCACTAAATCTTTAAATTTGGTTCTTGGCTCCCAACCTAAGATTTTTTTAGCCTTTGAGGCATCCCCACACAGCGGTCCTGTTTGTACGGGGGGAATAAAATGAGAATCAGTTTCTACGAAGTCCTCCCAGTTTAAGCCAACAACTGCAAAAGCTTCTTTGGCAAATTCCCCGACCGTATGCACCTCGCCCGTGGCAGCCACAAAATCATCTGCAATGTCGTGTTGAAGCATCATCCACATCAACCCTACATAATCAACAGCATAGCCCCAGTCTCTTTTTGCCTCAAGATCACCTAATTTTAGTTTACCGTTTTCTACAATTGGTTTGCCTATCTCGTTTAATGGCACGCCGAACTTTTTTTCATTCTTTATGCAGGCTACAGCAGCCGAAATTTTTCTGGTGACAAAATTTAAACCCCGTCTTGGACTTTCATGATTAAATAAAATGCCGCAGGCAATAAATTGCGGCTGATTTTTATCATGCCTGGCAATTACTGCCATCCTATGAGCAAATTCTTTAGCAGCAGCGTAAGGATTGGCAGGAGCAAAAGGAGTATCTTCGTTTTGAGGTACCTGTGTGGGAGCCCCAAACATTTCAGAAGTTGAGGCCTGATAGATTCTGGCATCAGGAACAATTTGTTTGGCACGTTCAAATACATTGAGTGCCCCTATGCCGGTTACCATAATCGTTCCGAATTTATCTTTAAATGATCCCAGTGGGGAAGATAGTGATGCCAGATTATATATCTCATCAGGCTTAAAATCTAGCAGTGCCAAAGCAATAGATTCCGGAGAATGCAGATCACCGTAATAAATTTTTATTTCGTCTTTTATTTCATTGGCATTTCCAAAATCCAATGCCGCATTTCTACGGACAAAACCCGCTATCTCATATCCCTTGCTTAAAAGAAGTTCACTTAAATACGAACCATCCTGTCCTGAAATTCCTGTAATAAATGCTTTTTTGTTTGCCATATTTGGTCAATATATCTATTATACACTAGATCCGTCAATAGTTTCTTTTTTAAATATCTCTAAACTTTCTTCTATTTTGTGTAAAATATTGTCTCCAAATTTCGAAATAAATTTTTCACAACCCAACCAGGAATTTTTTAACAGTTTGCCTTTTTTGTTTTTATTGTATTCCTCAAAAGTAACCGGCTGTACCAAGGAACCGTCTAAATTAAAGATTTTAGCGATTGATTTGGCAAATTCAAACGGGGTAATCGAATCTTTTGAACAAACATGATAAATTCCTTGAGCTTGATTATTAATCAGGGTGTAAATGGCATCCGCAATATCTGAAACCAAAGTGGGAGTCACTTTCTGATCTTCAATGGCTTTTATTTGATTCCCTGTTTTCAACTCATCAAGAAAATATCTTGCAATATCTTTTTTTAATTCATAAAAAGGAGAAAATGGCATACAAATTCTGACTAAGCCCAAAGGACAATGGCTTTCCATGACAAACTGTTCACCGTAATACTTTGTTTCTCCGTACCAGTTAATGGGATTTTGTTTATCTTCTTCTTTGTATGGACCGTTAGCTTTAGTGCCGTCAAAAACATACTCTGTTGAAATATGTATTAAGTATTTATTGGAATCCCTGGCACCCTCAGCCACATTTTTAGCTCCAATTGCATTTATTTGAAAACATATCCCGTTTTCATCACCTTTCTGGTCTTCAGCCGCTCCCACATTAGTAAAAGCAGCAAAATTCACAACTGCATCAGGATTAAATCGCTCCATTCGTTTTAGAACCTGACATTTGTCTAAAATATCCAGCTCTGAAACGTTAGGTGCATTTATTTCAAATTTTTGAGAATTTAAATCAATAAATTTGGAACCTACTAAACCGGCCCCGCCAAATACCAATACTTTTTTCATTTAAATTTCTCCGGAAGAAGCTCTCTTAACTTGGGATTATTTTTGTCCCTCTCCGAAATTATCGGATTTTCAATAGGCCATTTTATATTTATATCAGGATCATCCCAGGCAATTGCCTTAGTATCTGAACCGTCCCAATAAGCGTCAACTAAATAAAGATAATTGACATCTTCCTTACCTGTAACACAAAAAGAATTAGCCATACCTTTTGGAATAAAAAGGGCACATCTATTTTCATTGTTAAATGTAAAAGTTTCATACTTACCAAAAGTTACAGAATCAACCCTAATATCAACTACACTGGCAAACAACTCTCCGGTTACCGGATAAATTAGCTTATTCCAATTTTCGGCGTGCTGACCCCGCAGCACACCGGGTTTTGATTTTGAATGATTCCATTGAACAGGTTTAAATTCATATCCCAGCGCTTGCTGCAATTCATCAAGATGAAATACTTCTTTAAAAAATCCCCGTTCATCCTCAAAAGTCGGCCACTCCAGTATTAATAATCCTGCAATTGATGTAGTTTTAATATATTTATCCATATGATTTTTGTGCTAATCGGTCAATGTTGGGCCTGCCTTGTTTCAGAGGCTTCCACCACCACTCGTTTTGTTTATACCATTCAACAACTTTCGGCAGATCTTCCGTTAAATTATGTTTTCTGATCCACCCTAAAGCTTTCAGTTTATCTCCGTTTATTGCATAGCGGAAATCATGACCTAATCTATGCTCAACAAATTTAATCACAGACTCATCAAGCCCTAAAATCTCAAGCAGCTTTTTGGTTATATCCAGATTTGTTTTTTCCTCGCCCTCAATCAAATAAGTTTCTCCCAGTTGCCCTTTTTGCAGAATAAAATCAACCGCCTCAGCGTGATCCTCAACATGCAGCCATTCGCGGATATTTTCTCCCTTCCCCATTAAAGGCACCTTCTCTCCTTGCAAGAGATTGGTAATAAATCTCGGAATCAATTTTTCCGGATCATGGAAAGGGCCGTAATTATTGGCGCAATTACTGATCGTCACCGGTAATCCATATGTTTCAAAATAAGCCCTCACCAAATGGTCTGAACCTGCTTTTGAGGCGGAATAAGGAGTCCTCGGACTGTAAGGTGTGTTTTCGTTGAACGGTGCATCTTGTAGTCCCAATTCCCCATAAACTTCATCTGAAGAGATGTGGTGAAATCTTTTAATCTTGCCGTCAAGGGCGCTGTTTAACAGCACTGCTGTACCTAAAACATTTGTTTTGACAAAAGCTAATGGATCAACAATTGAACGGTCAACATGTGATTCTGCAGCATAATGAACCACCGTATCTACTCCCTCCATGGCTTGCTTAACTACTTCCGCATCAGTAATATCACCTTTTATAAACTTATAATTTTGGTTTCCCTCCAAATCTTTAAGGCTTTCCGGATGACCGGCATAAGTTAGGACGTCTAAATTTATTATTTCATCTTCCGGATGGGTCTTGATCCAGTAATGAATAAAATTTGAGCCAATGAATCCGGCTCCGCCAGTAACCAAAATCTTCATTTTGTCTTCGCCTTTTTTGCCCAATAGTTATTAGCCTGAAGTAAAGTATCAAAAGTACCTGCATCCCACCAATAACCTTTAAGCTCGCTCCATTTAAGCTGTCCTTTTTCCACATATTTATTATTCACATCCGTAATTTCTAATTCTCCTCTTCCGGAAGGGTTAATTTGATCTATAAAATCAAAAACCTGTTTATCGTAGATATAAACTCCTGTGACAGCCATTTTTGAATCCGGATTCTGTGGTTTCTCTGTAATTTTTATGATCTTTGAAGGATCTGCTGGATCGAAAGTCGCAATGCCAAAGCGTTCCGGGTCTGAAACTTCTTTTAAGAATATCAGCGCTCCTTCTTTGAAATTCCGAACCGATTCGGCAATATCCGCATCCGAGGTATTATCTCCCAAAATTACCGTCACACTATCACCTTCCGCAAATTCCCTTGCTAATGATAGGGCATCCGCAATTCCTCCTTCTTTTTCCTGATAAGCATATTCCAGATGTTTAATGCCAAGTTCTTCTCCGTTTTTTAAGATTGATAAAAAATGACCGGAGTGGGGACCGCCGGTTACTACCATAATATCGGTAATACCTGCCTTAACTAATGTTTCAATCGGATAAAAAATCATCGGTTTATTATAAACCGGCAAAAGATGTTTATTGGTAACCTTTGTTAAAGGATAAAGCCTTGTTCCTAAACCTCCTGCTAATACAACGCCTTTCATTCTATAATTTTACTCCTAATATCAATATCAAGACTAAAACAGCAGTTAAAACATACTCTAAGAAAATAGGTAAAGTCAAACTTTTATCTTTTTGATGGTGAAACAGTGCCCAAACAAGATAGATGATTATTCCGATAACCAGTATATTTATCATAGTATTGCTCCCGGATTTAAGACTATCAGACTGCCGGCTGCCAAAGAAAGTAAGGCCATATGTGCTATATGATGCGAAGACAATCTAAATACCCCTCTTTTCCGTAAAACCCAAATATCCAGAGTTAAAAGAACCGTAATCAGTACGATCACGGAAAAACCGGCTGTTTTATAGACCTGATACTGGTCAAACAGAGACTTAACATTAACTTTTGTTTCTGCTGCAACTAAATTTAGTTCCGGCTTGCTGTTGTAATCTTCCTTTGCAATCTCTATTTGTTGACCTTGCACATCAACAGTTGGTTTGGCAGCTAAGCCGGATGTTGAACCAAACTCCTGAACAATTAAAATCGTTTTTTGCCCGTTTAAAACTCCTTCTTCAACCGCAATTCCTATATCCTGATATTTCGGATTTAACAGATTGTCCCTGTGAGTCGGCGATGCCATCCAGGCTTTAACTATGTCATCAGAGTTTGTAAAATTTTTTGCCAGATTCTCTCCTGCAAAAGTAAATTTATAGCCTGAACCCAAAATGAAGTCCCATGGAGTCTTACCGGATGGGGCAAAATGGGCCCAGTAGTTTTCCGCAAACATATTCTGAGCTTTAAGTGAGGCTGCTTTATCCAACGCGGCATTCTCGGAAACAGCTGATAGTCCCATTTTCTGTCTTTCTTTATTGGTCAGTTCAATCAGAATTTTCTGATCAATATTGCCTGATATCCCTAAAATTCCGGGCTTTGTATAACTAATAACAGAAAATCCAACCTGCAGAAGAATAAAAAAGAGGATATAAACAATTAAGCCCTCCCAACTTAGAAGATGCGCTTTTTTATGAGTATCTTTGTGGGGAAGAAACCAGTTATGCCAGGACATAGTTTTAGTATACCAGAAGAGAATTTCTAATTTCTAATTTCTAATTTCTAAATAAACCCCAATTAAAAAATAATTACGAAACCTTTCTATAAATTGAATTAAAAATTAAATTTAATTCTTTAGCTTCCTGCCATAACGGCTTTGCATCTTCTTTCGCTATCGGAACCGCAACAACTACCATCCTAATAAAATGCTTAGATTCTCTTGATTCTTTCTTGCAAATTCCTATTTTGTGTCTAAAATCCATTTTGCTTTCAGCATCATCTGCTTCGCAAAAATTCGCGCCTACACTTGTTCCGCATTTTACTAATTGATTAATTAATGGGTCGGTAATAAGTCCTCTTGGGATCTTCTTACAAAAATTGATTATATCTTCCCCAAATTTTGCAGTTCTATCTTCTAAATCAAACTTTTTGGGCATTTTGTCATTAGTCATTATTTAGGTTAATTAGAAATTAGATCAATTAGGTTAATTATATTCCAATTCTGTCTCCATTTTTTTCCCATTAACCATAATTCCCAGTGCAAACCCCAGGGCATTAGCTACAGAAACCCCTATCCTAAGTCCGGTAAAAGATCCGGGCCCAACTTCCACTTCAATTTCTTTCAAATCCTTAAATTCTAATTTTTGAGATTTTAAAAGTTTTTCTATAAGAGGCAGCAATACCTGTGACCCATACTCATTTTCTTCACTTAAATTTTTCACAGTTTTCCCGTTCTTTTTTAGAGACACTTCAATAATTTTCTGATTTTTGGTGTTTATATGCAAAATCATACCCAAATTCTAACACTAAACTGTTATAATTTCCCTATATGGAAGAAGTTCAAAGTAAATTAAAAGAATTAAAAGACAGGTTTGGGAAGGTTGCCCGATCAATTGATCAGGATAAATTGCGTACCGAAATTAGGGAGATGGAAGCCCAAACCAGCAAAGTTGGATTTTGGAGTAATCCCCAAGAGTCGTCAGCTATCAGTCGTCAGCTTTCAGATAAGCAAAAAACATTAAAAACGCTTGAAGATTTGGGAAAAAGAATCAATAATGCTTTGGAAATTTCCGAAGAAGTTTCCATGGAAGAAGATTTAAAAAAAGAAATTAAAGAAATAACGGATATTTTAGATAAACTTGAATTAAAGTTATTTCTATCCCACCCTCATGATGAGTCTGAGGCAATTTTGTCTGTTCACTCCGGCGCCGGAGGAGTTGAAGCAATGGATTGGGCTGCAATGCTTACCAGGATGTATCAAAGGTATTTTGATAAACAGGCTTGGAAATATGAGGTCACTGATGAAAATTTAGGTGAAGAAGCGGGAATTAAAACAGTATCTATGATTGTTCATGAACCCTATTCATACGGATATTTGAAAAAAGAGGCAGGCACACACCGGCTGGTCCGCCAATCTCCTTTCAATGCCGATAAACTGCGCCAAACCTCTTTTGCTTTAGTTGAAGTTTTACCGGTAATTAATCCTGAGGAAGTTGAAATTAATGAGGGAGATATAGAATTCGAAGCTTTTAGAAGCGGAGGAGCCGGCGGCCAAAATGTCAACAAAGTCTCGACAGCAGTGAGAGTTAAACACATTCCTACCGGACTCACGGTCACTGCCCAAACAGAAAGATCTCAACTGCAAAACAGGGAAAACGCTATGAAGCTCCTGATGGCCAAGCTGTGGGTCCTTCGTGAAACGGAAGGAAAACAAATTGAAACAGAACTCAAGGGAGGCAAGACTCAAGGTTCATGGGGTACACAAATACGTTCCTACGTCCTCCACCCCTATCATATGGTCAAGGACCTGCGGACTAATGTAGAAACTTCAAATACGGATGCAGTTTTAGATGGAGATTTGACTGAATTTATAGAAGCTGAACTTAAGGGTCTTGCCAAATAAACTGTTTACGGTTAATATACTTATATGGCAGAAATAAAGGAAAAAATCATCAAGCCTCTTATTGATACACAGGATCCTAAGCGAATTATCCTTGGAACTTTAGGTCTTGCCATAGCCTTAGGGATATTTACCGGTTATATTCTTTCAACTAAAAACAAAAACAGCAGCATAGGTGTTTCTCCTCTTGCAGTGGGCAATGCCAAAAGTGCCCAAGCTGACAGCCGGACCTTCAAAGATTTTGCCGAAGGAACAATCAAACTAAAACCCCAACCATCTGACTCCAGTGAATATACAGAAGGCACACACATGCTGATCAGAGATAAAGCCGTACCTGTGGCGATAACATCCTCGGTCGTAGATTTATCACAATTCGAAGGCAAAAAAGTTAAAATTTACGGAGAAACCCAGAAAGCTTTGAAAGAAGGCTGGCTGATGGATGTCGGTAAAGTTGAGGAAATAAAGTAGTCGTCAGTCTTCAGCCCGCCTGCCGGACGGGCAGGCTTTCAGACTACTGATAGCTATGATCTCATTTGAAAATGTTTCAAAAAAATTCGGTTCAACAACCGCTTTAGAAGATATTAATCTGGAAATCAAGCAAGGCGAATTTGCCTTCCTTGTTGGCCCATCAGGCGCAGGCAAATCTACACTTCTTCGCGCACTGACCCGTGAGCTTCAACCATCAAGCGGTAAAATTTCAGTTGGCGGAAATGCAATTTCCAAAATCAAAAATAGCGAAGTTCCAAACTACAGGAGAAAAATAGGCGTAGTTTTTCAGGATTTTAAACTACTGGATGACAGAACTGTTTTTGAGAATGTTGCTCTAACTTTAGAAGTTAGAGGAAAATCAGATGAGGAAACTGCAAAAGCTGTCGAACATACTTTAAAACTTGTTGAGATCTGGGACAAAAGGAATCTTTTTCCGAGACAATTATCCGGAGGGGAAGCACAAAGAACAGCTATTGCCCGAGCAATAGTGGGAAAACCTGATATAGTTTTGGCTGATGAACCGACAGGAGATTTAGATCATAAAACTGCCTGGGGCGTTATTCAGCTACTTAATGAAATCAATTCCTGGGGTACGACAGTCCTTATGGCAACACACAATCAGGAAATTGTTAATACCTTAAAGCGGCGGGTAATTTCTTTAAAAAAAGGCAAAATTATAAGCGATAATAAAGAAGGAAGATATGAAGAGAACAATTGAATTTACTAAAAGAAATATCAGACGCACTCCATTTCAAGCTATTGCCGCCTTAATGGTCATGTTTCTTACCTTTCTGGCTTTACAAACTTTTATTATTCTGGCAGCAGGATCCCAAGCTTCGCTGCGCTATTTTGAAAGCAAACCGCAAGTTATTGCTTTTTTCAAAGAAGGTACCACCTCACAGGATGTATCTGCCATAGATAACGCTCTCCACCAGGAAGCAAGAGTTACCAAAACAAAATTCGTTTCAAAAAATGATGCTCTGGCAATTTACCGCGAAAGAAACAAAAAAGACCCGGCACTTCTGGAACTTGTAACTGCTGATATTTTGCCTGCTTCCCTGGAAATTTCTACCAAAACCCCTCAGGATCTACAAAGCATCGCAGATATATTAAAAAGGGAACCTGTTGTCTCCGAAGTTATTGTACCGCAGGATGTCGTTGAAACATTAACATCTGTTACAAGAATAATAAGAGTCGTCGGAGGAGCGACTGTTGTATTTCTTATGGTTTTTGCAACCTTGGTTACAGTTATGATTATTGGTTTTAAAATCCGCTTAAAAAGAAACGAAATAGAAATTATGCGCCTCTTGGGAGCCTCTCCATCTTTTGTTAGAAATCCCTTTATTTTGGAAGGAATTTTTTACGGCACATCCGGCGCATTCTGTTCCTGGATTTTAAGCTATGGCTTACTTTGGTATTTCACGCCGTTTCTACAAGGATACCTCGGAGAAGTTAAGCTTTTGCCTGTAAATCCTTTATTTATGCTCTCTCTTTTAGGAGGAAGTTTGATTTCGGCTTTTGTAATCGGCGGACTTGGATCA